>CBDUDP010000027.1:0-56050 GCA_965365945.1 uncultured Gammaproteobacteria bacterium | reverse complement strand
ATGAACCGCCCTGTGCGGAGCCGCATGCAGGGTGGTGTGGGGAGGGCTGGAGAGAAACTAGCCCTTACCCGATTTATATTTTTATTCTTTTTTGGGTTTCGCTGGTGGCTTAGCTGGCGGTGCTGGTCGTTGCTCATATTTAGGAGAATTATATCCGCCTTTAACATCATCAAAAATTGGAACTTGTTCTTTAAGTGGTACTGGTTTTTCATTATCAGTCATTCTGGGCAGATTCCTCACTTGGGGTTAGCATAAATTCAATTAAATCAATATTTTCCTTACTTATTAATATTCCATGAGATTTTGACTCTATATAGTTATTTTCCTCATCTATCCAAGCAACCTGTGATAAATAAATAAACCCTTCATCGGGATTATTTGAATAATACAGTGGCCAACCTGTAAGTCGCCTTTCATCTTTAAGGTGGAGAGTTATAAAACGTTTTTCATTTATAAAGACATCATCCCATGCAGTATCACGAGATGTTCTATCTGTAAGCTTTAGCCCCCGAAGAGCCTTCATATGAAAGTCGTAATGAGCTACAGCACCCAAAACTACAGGTATTAATAAAGCATAACTAAAAGTTAATAAAATTAGTACCTTATCATTTGATAATTTATATGTAACTTCATCACCATTTTTTATAGCTTGTGCTAATGGCTCCCATGAATAGGATAAATTAACAGCAATATAAACTAAAAAAGAAAAAATAAGTGATTCGACTATTCTCTCAAACGATGACGAATTACTAGATTCTTTTCTACGCAATCCTCCATAAATAGAACTACTTATTAACCCAGGTATGAGCAACATAAGTAAATTTATTGTTTCATATGTTAATTTCATATTTTATGGGATTTATATGCGTATTTAAAAATATAACTATATTATTAACAGGCACATTTGCCTGCTATCCATTTTATCCTGTCAAGTTGACCTGATAATTGATATTATCCGATGAATCAGGAAAATTAACGTTTAAAATAATTCTTTTTAATATTTATGTCAACCTCAAATTCTGGGAAAAGTATTCTGGAGGAAATGCGCAACACTATGCAGCGCCTGCATTACTCCATTCATACTGAGCGGTCCTATTGTGATTGGGTTACGCGTTATATTCGTTTTCATCATTTGCAAGAGAGAACAGCTTTATTGATTGAGCCTGAGAAGAAAGTAGAGGGCTTTTTAACACATTTAGCTGTTCAAGCTAATGTGGCGGCGTCTACTCAAAATCAAGCTTTTAATGCTTTGGTTTTCTTGTATAAACAAATACTTGAATGCCCATTGGAAGGTGTCGAGGCGGCACGGGCGCGCAAAGAAAAACGAATTCCTGTGGTCTTAACACGTGAAGAAGTTAAGCTGGTGCTGGCTTTTTTGGAAGGTACGTCGGAATTGTTGGTAAAGTTATTATATGGCAGTGGTTTGCGGATTACTGAGGCGGTTCGTTTGCGCGTACAGGACATTGATTATGGTTATAAACAAATAACGGTACGTAATGGCAAGGGTATGCAGGATCGAGTCACGCCGTTTCCAGAAAGTTTATCGCCCTTATTACATAATCATTTGGAGCGGGTTAAAGCGATTCATGAACAGGATTTAGTAACGGGATTAGGCGCTGTTTATTTGCCGTATGCATTGGCTCGAAAATACCCAAATGCGGAAAAAGAGTGGTCGTGGCAGTATGTTTTTCCTAGTCGTAATTTATCTATCGATCCGCGTAGCGGGGTTACTCGGCGGCATCATATTGATCAATCTGTAGTAAATAAAGCTATTAAACAGGCGGTACATAAAGCAGGCATCACGAAAAAAGTGAGTGCGCATACGTTTCGCCATAGCTTTGCGACTCATTTATTGCAACGCGGTACAGATATTCGTACGATTCAATCTTTGCTTGGACACAAGGACTTAGAAACGACGATGATTTATACGCATGTGTTGCAGCAAGGGGGAGAAGGCGTAGTTAGCCCGTTAGATGATTTGTAATGAGTTGCCAAAGCAGAAGCTTTGGACATACCCCTGACAAAGGCGGGCTGATGCCACGCCCTACCCGCAATGCTGCTGACTTAAAAATAAGCTCCTTCTCCAGCGGGGATGAGGGGAGCTATAAATGTATGATTTATTCTCCTCACCCAGTCCTCTCCAGCAAGAGAGGACTTAAATCAACAGAATTGCGCCCTACCAGTCCAGTTTAGGCTAAAATCATCCACGCCCGCGATAAGGAGCAACACCTTGGTCTGGCACCCAAACACCTTGAGGGATTTCGCCTTGCGCAAAAAATACGTCAATGGGGATTCCTCCACGAGGATACCAGTACCCACCTATACGTAACCATTTAGGGTCAATTTCTTTTATTATGCGACGCGCAATACTGATGGTACAGTCTTCATGAAATGCGCCGTGATTTCTGTATGAACCGAGAAATAATTTTAATGATTTACTTTCCACTAGCCTTTCTGATGGAATGTAATCAATAACTAAATGGGCAAAATCAGGCTGTCCAGTTAGCGGGCATAATGAGGTGAATTCTGGCGAGACAAAACGCACCATATAGTCAACATCGGCTTGCGGGTTTTGCACGCTTTCTAGGGTGGCCTGTTCGGGTGTATCTGGCAGCTCGGTTTTGCCACCGAGTTGTTGTAAGTTTTGATAAATATTTGTTTCACTCATTCATTAACCTTTTATGATCAGTAGCACTTAGATTCGATTATTGTATATGACTTAGTTTTAAAAAAGCGAGCCATATACACTCGGCCATTTAACTTGCTAAGTGAATCAATAGCATAAATTGATAATTTTGATCGATAGGACGCTACTCTTTAATCTACCTTGTAAAAAACAGCATCCAATTTAAGAAGTTGATCTTTAATGCTATAAGGCGGACTGAAATCCGCCCTACCCTACTTTTAAAGTAACTAGCGCTTTACCTTCACCGTCTTTTAGGGCGCGATCTACTGGCACTTTGGAATCGTGTACCTAAATGATCTTCACCATGACACGCGGCACAGCGATCGCCATTACTTCTATCTTCGGCAAAATGGCCGTGTGCATCTTCATCCATCCAACTTGGATCATTAACGGGATGCACTCCATGCGGACCATTTAAGGTGCCATTAGGAAAGCTATTATCTTCATGACAGATGGTATATTCAGAAAGCGTGCCCGCAGACCTTGAAGTTGCGTTGCGGTAATATTGTCATTTGCATCTGGCTTACGGTTTGGCCAAATAGCATGTGGACTACCATGACAAGACTCACAACCTAAGTTAGCATGTCCATCTAGGCTATTACGATATAAAGTATTGGCATTTTCCGCAAATCGAGGTGTTTTCGCTGGTAGT
Organism: uncultured Gammaproteobacteria bacterium; assembly: GCA_965365945.1. Classification (GTDB taxonomy): domain Bacteria; phylum Pseudomonadota; class Gammaproteobacteria; order Methylococcales; family Methylomonadaceae; genus Methyloprofundus. The sequence continues at coordinate 52,712 of CBDUDP010000027.1, read as the reverse complement.
GACTGTGCCGAAGGGTCGTTTGGATCAAAGGCTTTATTAGCCATCGTTTCACTGCCAATACCACTATGGCATGATCCACAGATAGGTTCTTCAGGCCAAGGCTCGCATGCTATGCCATCTTTTCCCTAGGGTTAGTACAGTAGGCCGACACCATTAAAATTCCATTCGTATCTCAGTACCCCTAATTCAGGATCACTTGCTGTTCCTGAAAAATTGACCGATTCACCTAACGCTAAGTTCAACGTTGCGTCAAGCTGGACTTATGATAGAGCAGAGTGGCCCTTGGTTTTCAGTAATGGAGGTACAGTGTCACAGTTTTCCGCATGCTCGACAATTTGCGTTGCACTGGATTGATCTGCTTGAACTCTAATTCGGCAAGGCGATCGCGCCAAATCATAAACCTTAAAAATTAAATGGTTATATTCCCTGCTGCGGTTGCGTGTTGCCAATAACTGCCCTGTTGAATCATCATATAAAACAATAGATTTTAGCGAATTTCCACTAAATTCACCGCTGACTATCAGCAGGTCATCTTCATATTTTGCATCATTAATTTTTAGCTCGGTAATAGTACTACTCGACTCCCTTGCATCCTCTCCACTACAATTAGTCGGCGCATTTCTAACCGCTACAGATTGATTAAGTTGATCTAATTGCACTGTAACTGAGCAAGGCACTGAAGAGCCTTTAATCTTATTGATCTTCAACGCTACTTCGTCTTTCTTTGTGTTTTTTTGTAATAATAACTTACTCGTTGTTGCATCTATTAATTTAAGCTTAAAGGGTTTTTCTCCTCTCGCTTTCACCTTAACTTTGAGCTGCTGTTTTTCCACATCATAACTTGCACTCTTAATACTTAAAGTACTCACCTGATCTTCATCTGCAATAACTAGATGATTGAATGCTAAGCTAGCAATGAGTACAAAAAACCACTGGAAAAATAGGATCCGGGATAGCTTGTTTATCATCTTGCCTCCTTAGGCATAGGTTAATACTTATTAAGTGTAATCCACGGTAGCGACTCAAAATATCCAGTCAATTTAACGCAGACACTCCTTCTTATTGATCTCTTTCGTTGCAGTTATTTTCTGTAAGAGGAACTAGCTCAGCTTGATCAACAAAGAAAACGACAATAAAAGCCATCAGGTAACGTGGTCATTATTTCTCACTAACAATATACTTATTAGTGTACTTACACTAAGCAATGATTGTGCCAGCCGGACATTTCAAGTAAATAGTAGCTGTAGTTTCTTTACAAGTACGTAATACGTGGCTTAGCAGCTTAGGTAGCCTTTATTGCACAAAGCTCTCTGATGTTTTTAGTATCAATTACCCGACAATACTCAATCTTGTTTCTAGATAACTCAAAATTTTTAAGTCATTAACACTTGCAATAACTCATAACCCTATAGAAACAAAGGGGAGTAGCTTACATCCCCCAAATTAATTTACTGTCTCAATAAAGCGACACCTTTAAATATTACTGCTAGCATGAAGAGTGAATCTCAATACTGTTGACTTAAGCCCTCACTTACTGGAGCAACTGTCACAAAGCCGTCATATTAAATGTTATACAATAAAGTAGTTAAACAGGAAGGTAATATGAGTCAATTTACAATTTTAGTTGTTGAAGATGAAGAAGCTATTCGTAGCATGCTGGTTATGGTATTACGGCAATATGATTTTAACGTACTGGAAGCAGGCGATGTCATGCAGGCTCAGTCCCTCTTAGAAGATGGTCTGCCCGACCTTATTTTATTAGACTGGATGCTACCTAGTATTAATGGCGACGAGTGGACGCGGCGCTTAAAAGCCAATGAAAGCTATCGAGACATACCTATTATTTTAGTCACTGCTAAAGGCGAAGAAACAGATAAAATTCGCGGTTTGGATTTAGGTGCTGATGATTATATTACTAAGCCCTTCTCTCCTAAGGAACTGATCTCTAGAATTAAAGCTGTCCTACGCAGAAGCGGAAAAATCCATGATTTAACGCAAATCAAATTCCGTGACATTATTTTAGATACCGAACAACACCGAGTTAGTATCGCTGACAAACAAATTGAAGTTAGCCCTACCGAATTTCGTTTACTGAGTTTTTTTCTCACACATCCCGATAAAGTGTATAACCGCACTCAACTATTAGATCAAGTTTGGGGCCGCAGTGTATACATAGAAGAAAGAACAGTAGATGTGCATATCCGACGTTTAAGAAAAATTCTTGCTAATTATGATCGAGAAGAGTGGCTACAAACGGTGCGCGGTTTCGGTTATCGATTTTCTGAAAAAGTGAGCTCATGAGTTTTTGGCATAAAGATTTTTTTCACTACTCTGTAGCAATCATTCTAGCGTTTATCGCTAGTCGGTTCGTTGGTCATTTCTTGTATTTTTTATTAGCGATTTGTATCGCTATTATTGTTCGGCAAACCTATTTACTTAAACAACTAGAACATTGGTTGAGTGCTGGAGCAAAAGCAAACAACCCAACTCATGAAGGCTTGTGGGAAGAGGTTTATTATCATATTTTTCGCATCAAAAAAGCCAATAAGAAACGCAAAAAACAACTCAGCACCATCATTGAGCAGTTCCGTAAATCAACAGCTGCGTTACCTGATGCTGTAGTCGTCCTCGGGGAACATGATGAAATTTCTTGGTTTAATAAGGCTGCAAAAAAAACATTGGGACTACAGACTTCAGACAAAGGTCAGCGCATTCCTAATTTGATTCGCACCCCTGCTTTTGTTGATTTCTTAATTAAAAAAGATAGTGATGCTGTTTTAAGCCTTAACTCGCCAATCAATAAAAACATTACCCTACAAATTAAAGTCGTAAATTACGGTAAAAATGCACACCTATTAGTGGCGCATGATGTCACTTATCTAAAAAATATCGAGCGTATGCGTAAAGATTTTGTCGATAATATCTCACATGAATTACGCACACCACTGACTGTCTTAAAAGGTTATTTAGAAACCCTCACCGATATGGATGATCAGCACTCGCCTCTTTTGACGCATTCATTAGAGCAGATGCAAAATCAAACCTTTCGTATGCAACATTTAGTCGATGATTTGTTATTATTGGCCAACCTAGAAACGCAAAAGATTTCCCGTGATTGCGTCACTATTCAGCCCTTATTAAAACAAATCTGCTCAGAAAGCAGCGCCTTAGAAGCACTGAATAATCGTATTGAGCTATTTATAGATACAGATATAAATATCCTAGGCAATGATCAAGAACTGCGTAGCGCCTTTTCAAATTTAGTCGTGAACGCTCTCAAGTATTCCCCTGAAGATTCAATTGTAACCGTGCAATGGTATCAATCAGGTGATAACCTAACCCTTGAAGTTACCGATCAAGGAGAGGGTATTCCAGAGCAAGAAATCTCTAAAGTCACCGAACGTTTTTATCGTATCAATGCTAAGCGCAAACAACAAAAAAGCGGCACAGGCCTTGGTTTATCCATTGTCAAACATGTCCTTGCTCGGCACGATGCTCAATTAGTTATTACTAGCCAGCTAGGTAAAGGCAGTTGTTTTAAGTGTATCTTTCCTAAACATCGCTTTTGTTAATGGATAACGGATATTTATCCATAAATAAATCAAGAAACAAATAGCTTTCAGTCTTGCCTATTTTCTAGCAAGCGTATTATTATGACCTCTTGCTATGAACATCATAAGAGATATGTTATGCCTACTACCTTGTATCAATCGAACAGCGCAGGCCAAAGAGCTGCACAGCATTTACTTACCCTAATTCTCATCTTGGTCGTTGCTAAATTAATCAGCTGGATTCCAGTGATGAACCATTTGCAATTGGCCGATACCTTTACAGCAGCGGAAATTATTTGGTTTAGCGCCAAATTCGCCGCTTTAATTATCTTTTTTTATTTTTCCCGCGCGACAATTGCCGCTATCCCCGCTCGCGCAGGCATAGCCTCATTCTTACGCAATATTGCCGAACCTATTACACTGTTAGTCATTGTTATAATCAGCCAAGAATTACTATGGCAATTACTCACTCCCTTTGTTCAAAACACAGGGGAGACTATCTATTTTAGTTTAGCGGTACTCGCTATTATTTCCGCTAGCATTTGGCTGGTAGTTAAAGCTTACCAAGCGACGCCCTATTTATTCGAAACTCAGCAAAATATTGGGACTTACTTCGCTCGATTAATACCCAATAGACATATGCTTTGCACCAACTGCGGCCAGAACATACAAAGCAATGCTGTGTTCTGCTGTCACTGCGGCCATAAAGCTCGGGAGCAGAGCAGTTGTACTACTTGTGGCCAAGTACTATCAGCGGATGAAAAGTTTTGTGCCCATTGCGGAACTGGGACAGCCGAGTAGCCCATATGAAGTCAGTGTGACGGAGCCCCGCTGCCCTAACCTCCTAAAAATAGAACCCTTTATTCCCAGCAGAATGCTTATACAGAAACGAGCGGGCAAGGTATACTTGAAACTATTTTAAATAAGACGCCATGGGTTCTTTATGCCTGTTGATATTTTAGCTACTTTACTACTCACAACTGTTATCCAATCTATATTTGGTGTCGGTATACTCTTATTTGGTACGCCTCTGCTGTTATTGCTTGGCTATGAATTTAGCTATGCTCTCTCGGCGCTCCTACCTATCTCTATTGCGATTAATATGCTGCAAGTGTTAAAGCATTACAGCTATATTAATTTAAAGCTATATAAAAATGTGTTGCTGTACAGCATTCCTTTTATCGTGCTGTTCTTATTTATTATTACTAATATTCACTTAAATATCGGTTTAATCATTGGTTCATTTCTAATATTGGTCGCTTTAAAAAGTATTTCTCCACGTGTAGAACTCGCACTTAAAGCTATGCTTCGTTATGAAAAGCTATACCTTATCTTAATGGGTATCGTTCATGGTATTACTAACTTGGGTGGCTCATTACTCACAGCATTAGTACATGAGCAGAATCAGCCTAAAAACATTACTCGCGCGACTATTGCTATCTGCTATGCGACCTTTGCTCTATTCCAACTACTGACCTTGTATTTTATTGGCTATGACGATGGCATGCCCTACGCAGACAATATGCTGCTATTACAAACTTCAGTCGTTGTATTCTTACTCACTGAAGAGTTCATTTACAAGCGAATTGATAATAAAAAATACACGCAATTATTTGCCGTATTCCTTGCTCTATCTGGCGCTTTATTACTCTTAAAGTCATTAAATTCCTAACTAAAAACAATAATAAACGGAGAATCCTATGAATGCATTTTTAAAACGTACTGCCAATTATTTTCTAATCGGAATTTTAGCTTTTATTCCTATTGTGGTTATTTTGCAAATCGTACTGTTTATGCAAGAGCTGATCTCAGGTGCATTTCAAATAGTTTATGGTTATTGGGATAATTATTTAATCACCATTACTATTTTCGCTTTAAGCTTTTATTTATTTGCTTATGTCGGCTACCGTTTAAGCATGGCTGGTGGTTCTTGGATTATTCGCTTAATTGATAATATTGTTAACCGTATTCCTTTATTAAGTACAGTTTATCGAGTAACCAAAAAAGTGGTCAATATGTTCTCTGGCCATGAAAACAAAGGCGCTCGTGAAGTTGTATTTACTGAGTACCCAAAAGAAGATGTTTGGGTTCCCGCTTATGTCACCAATAAAAAAGATGACATGTATGTACTATTTATACCGACCTCACCCAATCCAACGTCTGGCTTTACTGTAATTGTGCACGAGTCTAAAATCATTAAATCTGAAATGAATATAGAGGAAGCAACTAGCTTTATTATTAGTGTCGGTGTGGATCTTACTCTGCGTGATGATTTACAGCAGCTTAAACCCAGGCAACTTCAATCGTAAATTTAAGCTACCATTTTAATTGAAAACTGTATCTCGCGAACGGGAAAACAACCTGAAGACGGGGCGTTAACCCTATTGGTAGGGCGGAGTTCAGTCCGATTTTTTAGCAATAGCGGACTAAAGTCCGCCCTACTTTTTTATGTGTCCTCTTTAAATTTATAGACATTTTATGAGCCATAGCATCGCAACCCTTAGCTTAAACAGCCTTGCCCTGTCATTAACGCCTGCGCTTTTAGTGTTACTCATTTTTACACGTTGGTCGCTGAGTATCACAAACCCCGTGTATGCATTAGCTCGTATGCTCAGCCAATTGTTATTGGTCGGCTATGCTTTGGCCTTTATCTTTGAATCACAGGATAGCTGGCTGATTTTACTGATCTTGTGCATTATGTGTATTGCATCAAGTTGGATTGCGTTAGGCTCGATAAAAGAACACCGCACTACATTATATAAACACGCTTTCTTTGCTACCTTTTTAGCTAGTGGACTGACTTTGGCTTTAATTACCCAAGGTGTACTATCATTAAACCCTTGGTATGCCCCGCATTATATGATTCCTATTGCAGGAATGATTTTTGCCGGATCAATGAACAGCGTCAGCCTAGCTGCAGAGCGCTTCCACTCGGAGTTACAAAATAAAACCTATATCCAAGCGCGCAATATTGCTTTTCAAGCAGCAATGATTCCAGTCATTAATTCTTTATTCGCTGTCGGCTTGGTTTCTTTGCCTGGCATGATGACGGGGCAAATTTTATCGGGAATTTCGCCATTTATTGCCGCACGTTATCAAATTATGGTAATGGCTATGATTTTTGGTGCTTCTGGCTTATCAACAGCTCTCTACCTGAGTTTTGTGAAGTCTTTTTACTCAAGGCTTAACTATGGGCTTTAAAAACGCGTCGTCTTTTTCCAGAATACCTACTGCAATCCAGTTGCATGTAGCGAAGCACCAAAGAATCTTACGTATTATTTTATCGGCAAGTCCTGCCCAGCTAAAGCCCCATATAAAAGACTGTGTGGTCAATGAAGAGACTTTAATGATTTATGTGAACTCTGCGGTTTGGGCATCACAGCTACGCTTTTGCAGTGCGCAAATACAGACAGCCGTTAATACTCAGAGTAAGGAAAAAATTAAGAAGATTAGAGTTCGAGTACTGGCACCCGACCCATTTAAAGCGGAAAAGAAATCGAAAAAAGTCATTCCTTCTGCGGAAAATATAGAATCCCTCCGAAATAATGCAGATACACTTTCGGAAGGAAGACTAAAGAATGCTTTATTAAGCTTAAGTAATACCTTATTAAAACAAAATAAATAAGCAGAGTACTATTCGCCTGCTCGGCTTTCAGCGGAACGCATAAAAGGAATGGGAGCGTCATCATCATTTTCGAAAGTAACCATTTCCCAAGCATCAGGCTCAGCAACAAGTGCTCTTAGTAACTGATTATTCAGGCTATGACCTGATTTATAACCTTGATATTCACCAATCAAACTATGCCCTAACAAGTATAAATCACCAATCGCATCCAACATTTTATGCTTGACGAACTCATCAGCATAACGCAGACCACCTTCATTAATGATTTTGTCATCATCAATAACAATAGCATTGTCTAAGCTACCGCCTAAGGCTAAGTTATTTTCCCTTAAAAACTCTATATCTTTCATAAAGCCGAAAGTACGCGCACGGCTTACTTCTCTGACAAAAGTCGTTGACGAAAAATCCATTGTTGCCGTTTTAACATTGTCAGCAATTGCAGGGTGCTCAAAATCGATAGTAAAGGTTACTTTGAAACCATCCATAGGCAAAAAAGCTGCCCATTTATCACCATCAAACACTTTGAGTTCACGTTTAATTTTAATATATTGCTTAGGTGCATCTTGCTCCTGCACACCCGCAGATTGAATTAAAAATACAAAAGGCCCCGCACTACCATCCATGATTGGCACTTCAGCTGCGCTCACATCGACCAATGCATTATCAATACCAAGCCCAGCCATCGCGGACAACAAGTGCTCAATAGTTGATATTTTCACACCCTCTTGCACTAACGTTGTCGATAAAGTTGTTTCACCAACATTATGCGGCACAGCATCAATTGTCACGGGCTCCTCTAGGTCTACCCGCCTAAATTTTATCCCTGTATTAGCCGCTGCAGGGTGCAGAGTTAAGTAAATTTTATCACCCGTGTGTAAACCAACACCTGTCGCTCTAATCGTATTTTTTAATGTTCTTTGTTTAATCATTAACCTTACCTGACAAGCTTATAAATAAGCTTAGCTTACGCTTCTCTATGGCTTATTGGGAGCGCGAGAAACATAATAAAAGAAATCACACCGAGACTGCTCTATGCAGATAGTATTTCATTCTCGTTCCATAAGAAAAAAATAAGAGGTGCGAAATAATGGATCTGTTTTTGTGTATTTTTAGACTTGTTTCTTTTGAGTGTTTTATTTACACCTAAAAACACACGATTGACTATTTTAATCAATAATGCACTTTTAGGTATAAAAAAGTTCTAACGCATGCTTTGAGGCAGATACTAGCAATACGTTAGATAACTTTACTGAAACTTAATCAGCTTGACGTCTTAAAAAAGCGGGGATATCTAAATAATCCATATCCGAGCTATTTTTAGGCTGCACACCGAAACGCGTTTCTCTACCATCAGTCGCCTGTTTACGACTAACAGATGGCGTATCTAAACTAGAATAATCATTACCTGCAGTAGCAATACTTGGAGAGACTAGTTTCACAGGAGCACTCGCTACCTTTTCGCCGCCCATACCGGTTGCAACCACTGTTACTTTAATTTCATCACCTAAGCTCTCATCAATAGCCGTACCAATCTTAATGATGGCCTCATCTGATGCAAAGTCATGGACAATATTCCCCACCTCATCAAATTCTGCAATACCCATATCAGAGGCAGTAATATTCACTAAGATACCGCGCGCACCTTGCAAGTTAATATCTTCCAATAAAGGACAAGAAATCGCCTTTTCAGCAGCCACTCTTGCTCTATTTTCTCCGCTAGCAACACCGGTTCCCATAATCGCCGCCCCCATACCTGACATAACTGTTTTAACATCAGCAAAATCAACGTTAATCATACCTGGGTGAGTAATAAGCTCAGTAATTCCTTGTACAGCATCGAGCAAGACATCATTGGCAGCAGAAAATGCTTTCATCATAGAAACATTTGCGCCCAGAACTGGCAATAACTTTTGATTAGGAATAATAATTAACGAATCAACATATTTCTCTAATTCAACGATGCCTAGCTCAGCCACCGATTTTTTCTTTTTTCCTTCAAAATCAAATGGCTTAGTCACAACAGCCACTGTTAAGATATTCATTTCTTTAGCAACTTCAGCAATAACGGGGATAGCACCAGTACCTGTGCCTCCGCCCATTCCTGCTGTCAAAAACAACATATTCGCACCTTCCAATACATCGCGAATGACATCCTTATTCTCTTCAGCTGCTTCTCTACCGATTTCTGGGTTTGTCCCAGCCCCTAAACCTCTAGTTAACTCTGCACCTAACTGAATAACACTGTCCACTTCTAAGCGGCGTAGTGCTTGTGCATCTGTATTTGCACAAATAAATTCAACCCCATCAAAATGGCTATTCACCATATGATTAACAGCATTACCGCCACCGCCACCAACACCAATCACCTTAATGACCGCATTCTCTAACCCTAAATCCATTAATTCATATTTCATGACGCCTGCCTCATTCCTGCTCAATAAACATTATTTAAAAATTATTTTGAAACCAACTTTTCATTCTTGAAAAGATACCCTCATTCGTCTCTAACAACTGCTCGTTACTTAGAAAGTGATCCCTCCCATAGATCAACAACCCAACACCTGTTGAATAAATTGGATTTTGCACAACATCGGTCAAACCCGAGACATGCTGTGGAAACCCTAAACGCACTGGCATATGAAAAATCTCTTCGGCCAACTCAACAAGCCCAGTGACCTTAGAGCTACCACCAGTTAAAACCATACCCGCCGCAATTAAACCTTCATAACCACTACGGCGTAATTCAGCCTGTACTAAAAGCATTAACTCTTCGTAGCGAGGCTCGATAATTTCTGCTAAATTCTGTTTTGAAATTTGACGTGATGGCCGGTCACCAATACTGGGCACATCAATCATTTCATTAACATCTGCTAATTGCGTTAAAGCACAAGCATGCAACTTCTTAATTTCTTCAGCATTCTGCGTAGGCGTGCGTAAAGCGACAGCAACATCATTAGTGACCTGATCCCCCGCAATAGGAATCACTGCCGTGTGCTTAATCGCACCGTGCGAAAAAATAGCAATATCTGTTGTGCCGCCACCTATATCGATAAGACACACACCTAACTCTTTTTCATCCTCAGTTAAGACTGAAGAACAAGAGGCTAGTTGCTCTAAAACAATATCATCAACATCTAATTCGCAACGACGGATGCATTTAATAATATTCTGTGCGGCACTAACACTACCAGTCACCATATGTACTTTTGCTTCTAGCCGTATACCAGACATACCGATAGGCTCTTTAATCCCTTCCTGCATATCGATAATAAATTCTTGCGGTAATATATGCAGTATTTTCTGATCAGCAGGAATAGCAACAGCACGTGCCGAGTCAATAACACGGTTAATATCATATTGCGACACCTCCTTATCTCTAATCGCTACAATTCCGTGGGAATTTAAACTTTTGATATGGCTTCCTGCAATCCCCGCATAAACAGACGTAATCTCACAGCCAGCCATTAATTCAGCTTCCTCTACCGCTCGCTGAATAGAATTAACAGTCGACTCTAGATTAATCACTACACCTTTTTTTAATCCACGCGAAGGCGTTGAGCCAATACCGATCACTTCAACCTCACCGCTATCATTTATTTCACCAACGATAGCCGCGACTTTAGATGTGCCTATATCTAAGCCTACAATTAAATTACGATCTGTTTTTTTTGCCATTACTTTTGCCTTTCATGCTGCTTTTAAGAGCCAGATTGCCCCCACCCTTTAACCTTAACTCTCAGTAACTACCAACTCATTTGTTCATTTTCTCGCCACCGCACGGCATAGCCATTTGGGTAACGCATATCGACATAAGCAATCTTATTCACTAATTCATTCCCCGATACAACAAAGGCTTTAAGCAACAATGTAAGCTTACTTAATGGCTCAAACCGCCCCAATTGCACAGTCATACCATTTTCCATTGTCAACAACCAGGACTGCCGATTGCTCACTCTAAACTCTGTTAAGCGCAAACCTTGATCCATAAGGCTGATACTTAAGCCATACATAACTTCTAATAATCGCTGACGCTGTTCAGCTGGGCCATATAGTGCAGGTAGAAACTTAAATTGCTCTATATTTAAAGGCTTAAAAACCTCACCACGAATATTCAATAAACTGTTATCTTGCCAGCGTACTACTGGTTTTTGCTCGTACAATCTTAAATTGACACCATCAGGCCAAATGCGTTGCACCTGAACCTTTTCTGCCCATGGCAAACTCATCACTGCTTGCTGTATTTCTTGTAAATCAATTGCAAAATAGCCATCATGAATCAAGGGCATTATTTTGCTTTGTATATCCTCTTTACTAATATACTGAAACTCACCCTCAACACCGACATGCCTTATCGGCCTCGCTTCTTTTATCATGTTTTGCAATAGCGGCCAGACTAGCACGCTGACTACCACTATTAATGCGCTCACAGCGATTCTTATCTGTGCTCGCCGAACGATCATTTAAAACTCGTTTCTAAAATTCGCCACACCAACTGCTCAAAACTTAACCCTGCTGCTTTTCCAGCCATAGGCACCAAACTATGATCAGTCATACCTGGAACAGTATTCACTTCAATTAACTGCGCCTCTCCCTGTTCATCAATAAACACATCGACACGTCCCCAGCCCGTCACCCCTAGTACAGCACAAGCTTCTATGGACAAACGAATCAATTCAGATTCAAGTTCATCGCTTAACCCTGCCGGACAATGGTACAGTGTTGTATTAGCCCGATACTTAGCATCAAAATCATAAAAAATATTAGGCGTTTCCAAGCGTATAACAGGTAAACCTTCGCCATTTAAAACACCAACCGTATACTCTTTACCCTTCACCCAGGCTTCGGCATAAACATCACACTGATATTGGGCTGCCGCCTGCCAGGCATCAAGCAATTCTTGTTTAGTTTCTGCTCGGCTCATGCCTAAACTAGAGCCTTCTTGAGCAGGTTTAACGATAACAGGAAAACCTAACTCAGCTATACAACGCTCTATATCACTTTCATTTTGCAATAAAATCCATTTTGGTGTCGGCAACCCTGCCCCCTGCCAACACAGCTTAGTACGTAATTTATCCATACTTAAAGCGGAAGCCAAAACACCACTACCTGTATAAGGTAAAGCTAAAGTCTCTAGTACCGCTTGTAATACCCCATCTTCACCACCGCGCCCGTGTATAACATTAAACACTCGGTCAAATGAAGTACCACCCAAAGCCTCTAGTACATTGGTTTTGACATCAATGGCATGAATATCTACTTTATTGTTTAATAAAGCTTGGTACACAGCATTACCACTGCTTAAAGAAATTTCTCTCTCTGCGGCTGTTCCGCCCATTAATAGCGCAACACGCCCAAAATCTTTGGCATCTTTTATAAAAACAGACTTCATGCCAATTTATCTCCTATTATACAAACTTCTGCCTGTAACTCGACCCCTTGTTGCCTAGAAACTTCACTTTTTACATGGTTAATTAACAGCTCTATATCTAACGCCGTCGCAGTTCCTGTATTAACAATAAAATTAGCATGCTTTTCCGAAACAATTGCACCGCCAATAGCATATGATTTTAAGCCACTTGCTTCTATCAATCGTGCTGCAAAATCATGTTCAGGGTTCTTAAATACAGAACCACAGGTAGGTAGATTTGTTGGCTGAGTTGCGGCTCGCTGCGCCAATAATTTTTTTATCTTATCTTGTCCAGCCAAGTCAATATCAGCGCTTAGCTTTAAAATAGCGGATAAAAAACAAGCCTTATCCGCCCCTTTTACGGCTCGATAACTGATCTCAAATTCATTAGCATTACGCAAACTTATTGAGCCGCCCTGCGACATCATTTCAACACTTTCAACTAAACCCCATGTTTCCGCACCAAAAGCACCCGCATTCATTTTCAATGCACCACCCATAGTGCCAGGAATGCCTGCCAAAAATTCAGCCCCCGACAAACCATGCTCAGAACAAAAGCGCGCTACATGGGCACAAGGCACACCGCATTCAACATAAATACGCCCATCATCTAGCAAGTGCATTTGCTTTACTTTACCTTTAGTATTAATTACCGTGCCCTTGACACCACCATCACGAATCAATACGTTACTTCCCAAGCCCAACCAAAGCACAGGCTCATCGTCAGCTAAACTAGCTAAAAACAATTGCAAATCTTGCTTATCAACCGGCATATACAACCTTTCTGCCTCGCCACCCACACGCCAGCTGGTATATTTCGCCAACGGCTCATGCTGTAGTAGTTGCCCGTGAAATGACTGACTTAGCGGAATCATTGCACTAACAGCTCAGCCAATTGCTGTGGCAGTTCAGTGGCAATATGCCCAACATTCCCAGCCCCCATAGTCAGTAAGACATCATTAGGTTGAATAATTCCCGTCAAAATACTCGCTAAATCTTCAATACTTTCCACAAATACAGGGTCAACTTGTCCCCTGATACGAATAGCTCGAGTTAATGCCCTACCGTCGGCTCCCGTTATTGGCTCTTCACCTGCCGAATAAACTTCCAATAAAATCAGTACATCTGCACTCGATAAGGTATTGACAAAATCCTCAAATAAATCTTTAGTCCGAGAATAACGGTGCGGCTGAAACACGACGACCGATCGCCTATCAGGCCACGCTTGCTTTAATGCTTCTAAAGTTGCCGCAACTTCTCTAGGATGATGTCCATAATCATCAACTAAAGCAACAGAACCTTCCGTTAGTGTTAGCTCACCATTTAACTGAAAACGGCGGCCGACACCTTTAAAATCACCTAAACTTTCAATAATCGCGGCATCATTCACATTTAATTCCGTTGCCACGGTAATCGCAGCAACAGCATTTAACATATTGTGCCATCCGGGCATATTTAGAGTAACGGTTAAATCTTTATGCTCACCCCAACGTCTAACAGTAAAAGTTGTACACATCCCTTGCTGCTTAACATCAAAGATATGCGCATCAGCATCAGGACAAACACCATAAGTTCTAACGGGTTTAGATAGCTGCGGTAAAATCTCACGCACACCCTCATCATCTATACACAGAACCGCTAAACCATAAAAAGGGACGTGATATAAAAACTCAACAAAGGTATCTTTTAAACGCTTAAAACTACCTTCATACGTCTCCATATGATCTTGATCAATATTAGTGATCACTGCAATTATCGGCTGTAGGTGTAAAAAAGACGCATCACTTTCATCTGCTTCAGCCACTAAATATTGACCTTGACCTAACTGAGCATTCGTTCCCGCACTATTTAATCGACCGCCAATTACAAAAGTAGGATCTAAATCAGCTTCTGCCAAAATACTTGCGACTAGACTGGTCGTCGTCGTTTTACCATGTGTCCCTGCCACCGCAATGCCAAAACGAAAGCGCATCAGCTCTGCCAGCATTTCAGCTCGCGGAATCACCGGAATACGATTTTCGAAAGCATACTTCACTTCTACATTTTTCTTATCCACCGCCGTTGAAGTCACCAGTACATCAACGTTAGCAACATTCCCCATATCATGACCAATAAAAACAGTAACTCCTGCCGCTCTTAAACGGTCAGTCACAGGGCTCTCTTTAATATCCGAACCCGAGACTTCACAGCCCAAATTAGATAAGACTTCAGCAATACCACTCATGCCCGTGCCACCGACACCAACAAAATGGACTTTACGCATATTTTTTAAGCGCTCCCGAATAACCTGGTTAATTGAATTGTTCATACTGCTGCCTCTATCATGCACTGCTCAGCCACCAACTTAGTTGCATTCATCTTTGAGCTTTGTCTTGCTGCTGTCGCCATTTCTTCTAGCCGTGTCGAGCAATATCTAATTTGTTCTGCCAAAAATGCCCCCGTTAACTGTTGTTGTGCAATCATAATGCCTGCACCTGAACCCACTAAATACTGCGCGTTAGCTGTTTGATGGTCATCTATCGCATACGGGTAAGGCACTAAAATACTAGGCACACCTAACGCCGCAACCTCACTTACAGTCATAGCTCCAGCGCGACAAATAACCAGATCAGCCCATGTATACGCATCAACCACATCTTCAATAAACTCCGTAACTTTTGCCTTTAGCGACCGACCTTGATATGCCAACTCTACTGACTTACGCATTGCTGCGCCTGTTTGATGCCTAACTTCTACTGACTTGCCTAACAATGCTAACGCCTCAGGAACAACTTCATTTAAGCGTTGCGCTCCCAAGCTCCCCCCCATGACCAAAACATGTAATACATCAGAATGGCGCTTCTTTTCATTGTGCTGCTGAGCCAATGCCTTGCGCAAAGGATTACCGGTAAAAATAGCCGATTTCTCCGCCGAGAAACTATCAGGAAAAGCTTGTAGGACCTTATTAGCCATCCCAGACAATAAGCGGTTCGTAGTGCCCGGCACTCTATTTTGCTCATGAATCACCAAAGGAATACCCATCAATTTAGCCATTAAACCGCCTGGCCCAGCAACAAACCCCCCCATGCCTAAAACAACATCTGGCTTTCTTGTTTGTAAAATCTTTCTCGCTTCCAAACAAGATTTTATAAGCATTAGCGGCATCTTAAACAAAGCCCAAAAACCTTTACCGCGCAAACCGTTAACTGTTAACCAATCAATTTCAATATTATTGAAAGGCACAACACGACTTTCCATGCCTTTATGTGTACCAATCCAGCTAACTTGCCACTCTTTCTCAGCTAAATATTGCGCCACTGCGAGAGCGGGAAATACATGACCACCCGTACCGCCTGCCATAATAACGATACGCTTACTCATGACTAGGCACCTTATTTTTCTGTAAAGTAACCATGTCGCTATTTACCCTATAAAGCAGAGCCATTGCAGCACACATAACAATCATACTGCCGCCGCCATAACTCATAAAAGGTAAAGTCAGACCTTTAGTAGGCAATACGCCCATATTCACACCCATATTCACAAAAGACTGGAAAGCAAACCAAATACCTAAGCCATAAGCAATAAACGCGGAAAATTTTTCATTTAATTGCTCCGCCATTTCAGCAATCACAAAAGCGCGCCACACGAGTAGAGCAAACAAAATAATGACACTAACAACCCCTAGCAAACCCATTTCTTCAGCAATCACTGAAAATAAAAAATCCGTATGTGCTTCGGGCAAATAAAATAGTTTTTGTACGCCGCTACCCAGCCCTACACCAGTCCATTCGCCACGACCAAAGGAAATTAAAGCCTGTACTAATTGAAAACTCTTACCAAAAGGGTCTTCCCAAGGATGCAAAAAGCTAGTCACTCTTGCCGAACGATAATCCGAATAAACAATAGCTAAAACACCTACGCCAATAATGCCTAAAATCAAGACAACAAATTGTTGCAAACGCGCGCCACTCAAAAACATAACCCCCATGGCAATAGTGACAATCACCACAGCCGAGCCCATATCTGGCTCTAATAACAATAAAACACAAGCACTAGACAGCAGTAACAATGGTCGAATTAAGCCATAAACTGACTCACGCACAAAATCATGATGTCGCGTTACAAATCCAGCCATATAAATGACGACAATAAGTTTCATGATTTCTGAGACTTGTACCCTTATCCCTGCCAATGATAACCAGCGCATGCTGCCATTCACTTTAACTCCGACACCAGGTATCAGTACTACAGCTAATAAAACTAAACCGACAAAAAACAAGAACGGCCCTGTTCTTTCCCAAAAACTCATAGGCACCAAGCAAACACAAAAACCAACTACTAAGCCCAAAACAATATGCAGTAATTGCCGCATAGGGTAATGCAATAAATTTCCCGTTAACTTTGCGCCCAAATGCAAAGAAGCAGAAGACACCATAAGGTAGCCAAAAACAATTAACGACACACAAACAAAGACCAATGTTTTATCAAAGTAAATATTGGTGTCCGTTAGTTTTGCTAACTGCTCGCTAATAATCATTTTTCTAAGGCCTTTACCTCAGAGATAAAAACAGCCCCTCTTTCTTGGTAGTTAGAAAATTGATCTAAACTCGCACAAGCAGGCGATAGCAATACGGTATCGCCTGCTTGTGCAGTTTTCGCTGCTTTCTTCACTGCTTTCTTCAATGTACCGACTTCAAATACAGGAACACCATCATTCACCGCTTGCTTAACCAGCCCAGCATCTTTACCTATTAACAACAAGGCCTTAACTTTGTCTTTTAAAATAGGTACTAATTCGCTCATATCTGCGCCCTTTGCATCACCACCAGCAATTAAAATAACATCCGCACTTTTAAAGCTTTGCAAAGCCGCAACACACGCACCGACATTGGTCGCTTTAGAGTCATTAACCCAGCTAACTCCATCAATATTAGCCACAAACTGCATTCGATGCTTTAAACCTTTATAGTTACGTAAAGCTTCACACATTGCCTCTTCTGGCAACCCTAATACAGCACCTAATGCCAATGCAGCCAAAGCATTGGCTTGATTATGTATACCAGCTATCAATAACTCATTGACCGCCAATATGGGGCGGCCATGCAGTGTTAAAAACTCACCTTCCGAGGTATTACTCACAGAATAATCAGCCTCTTTCTGTAGGCCAAAAGTTAAGGTATCTCTACCAGCATCACGCATCGCAATGACTGCGGGGTCGTCTGCATTTAAAAGCATGATGCCATTGCCAGCATAAACTTTACGTTTTTGCTCTGTATAAGCCGCTATGCTTGTATATCTATCTAGATGGTCAGCTGAGACATTTAGTATCGTTGCCGCAACCGCATTTAATTCGCTAGTTCGCTCTAGCTGAAAGCTAGACAGCTCCAGCACATAAATCTCTACCTCATCAGCCAGCAAATCAAGTGCTGGCGTACCTAAATTACCACCCACCGCCGTACGCTTCCCAGCAGTTTTAACCATAGCACCAAGCATGGTAGTTACTGTGCTTTTACCATTAGACCCTGTAATTGCGACAACTGGCTTATCTACAGAGCAGGCAAACAAATCTATATCACTTAAAGAACGAACACCGCTTGCTAGAGCTTGTTTAATTAAAGGCTCGTCCATAGAAACGCCAGGGCTAACAATAATATGTGTTGCCAAACCAAATATGGCCGCATCAAACCCACCTGTAAATACCGGAATATCTGGCATTTCAGCTAATAAGGCATCATTAAAAGGCGGTTTATCTCGACTATCAACAATCGCAAACTGAATACCTAATTGACGTAAATAATAAGCCACTGATAAACCCGTCTTACCCAAGCCAACGACTAAAACTTTAGCCGTTTCCTTATTCAGAGAAAACTGTTTATCTAATGCTTGTAAAATCACGTCATTATTCACTTTTTTATCTCAACTTTAAGGTTGATAACCCGACTAGGACTAAAATCACGGTAATAATCCAAAATCTGACAATGATATGTGGTTCTGGCCAACCTTTTAACTCAAAATGGTGATGTATAGGAGCCATTCTAAAGACTCGTTTACCCGTCAACTTAAACGAAGCAACTTGCATAATCACGGAAACTGTTTCCATAACAAACACTCCTCCCATAATTAGTAAAACAATTTCTTGGCGCACTAAAACAGCCACAATACCTAAAGCAGCACCTAAGGCCAGCGCACCAACATCGCCCATAAAAACCATGGCAGGATAAGCGTTAAACCATAAAAAACCTAAACCTGCGCCAACTAATGCCGCACAAAAGATAACTAGCTCGCCGGCTTTAGGAATATAAGGAATCACCAAATATTCAGCAAACATGACATGCCCTGTTAAATAAGCAAAAATCGCCAATGCCCCAGCTACCATAACAGTTGGCATAATCGCCAAACCATCTAAACCGTCCGTTAAATTCACCGCATTACTAGTGCCGACAATGACAAAATAAGTCAAAACCACATAAGTCCAACCCATATCTATGACGACTTCTTTAAAGAAAGGCACAATAAATTGCGTTTCAGCTGGCACTTGAGCTGTTTTAAACAAAAAAATTGCCGCTGTTAAAGCAATGATCGACTGCCATAAATACTTCGATCGCGCCGACAAGCCATCACTATTACTTAATTTAACTTTCTTATAATCATCAATAAAACCGACAACCCCATAAGCCATCGTGACCAATAACGCCACCCAAACATAACTGTTCTCTAAATCACCCCAAAGCAAAGTGCTGACAGCAATGCCTACTAAAATCAAAGTACCCCCCATAGTAGGCGTACCTGCTTTCTGGTAATGACTTTCAGGGCCGCATTCACGTACACTTTGACCAATATTGTTATTACTTAAACGACGAATCATGGCTGGGCCAACTAAGAAGGAAATCATTAAAGCCGTTAGCGCGCTCAAAATACCGCGTAAAGTCAAGTATTGAAACACCTTAAAGCTAGGCTCGAACTGAGCTAAATACTCAAATAAATACAGTAACATGCTTACTTTTCCACCTTATCAATCAATGCATTAACTACGTTTTCCATTATTTGCGCCCTTGATCCTTTCACTAATAACACAACCTTAGGGCTGATTACTTGCTGTACTGCTGCTATCAAACCTTCTTGCTGTGCAAAAAACTCTGCACCAGCACCAAAGGCTATTACTGTGCTTTTAGCCAATGTCCCAGTCGCAAATAAACGAGTTACACCGGCCTGTTTAATTTGTTCGCCCATTTCGCTATGCAATTGTTCGCTATCTACACCTAGCTCACCAAATGCACCTAAAGCCAGCCACAACTCACCTTCACAGCTTTTGAGCACTGCCAAAGCAGCAGCTAATGAATCAGGGTTAGCATTATAAGTATCATTAATAACCCTATATCCAAGCTCCGTTACACTTAACTGTAAGCGGCCCTTTACTGATTTAACCTGCTCTAAGCCTGCTTGTATCTGTTTCATATCAATACCTAATGCCAAGCATGCAGCACTAGCGGCCAAAGCATTTTTAACATTATGCTCACCAGCTAAAGATAAACGCATTGGCACTCGCTTATTTTCACTAAGTAAATCAAATTGCGTACAAAATTGCTCACCAGCAAAACCCGTTACAATATTTTCTGCCCTCACATCGGCATTTGCATTCAAGCCAAATGAAAGTACTTTCCGTTGCCCAGCAATCGTGAGCCACTTTGTAAAAAAAGTATCATCTGCATTTAAAACCGCAACTCCCTGCTCAGTTAATGACTCAATAATTTCTGCTTTAGCCTGCGCTACGCCAGCAACACTGCCAAAACCTTCAATATGTGCCGCACCAACATTAGTAATAACGGCTACGTCAGGTCTCGCATAAGCACCGGTATAAGCAATCTCACCTGCGTGATTTGCCCCCATTTCTATCACGGCAAATTCATCCTCCGCTTGTAAACGTAATAAAGTTAAAGGCACGCCTATATCATTATTAAAATTACCTTGGGTAAACAAAACCCGATAATTCACCGCCAAAATAGCAGCAATCATCTCTTTTACCGTAGTTTTGCCATTACTCCCTGTAATGCCGCATACTTTTACTTGTGCTTTATCTCTAACCGCTCCCGCTAATTCAGCTAAGGCTAAACGCGTATCTCGTACAATAATTTGTGCTTTATTACTAACAACTTGCTTGGTAACTAATAATGCTAATGCGCCCTTCTCTTCAGCTTGAGCAATAAAGTCATGACCATCAAATTGCTCGCCTTTAACAGCAACATACAAATCACCTGACAGTAAAATACGCGTATCAATACAAACACCCGAAACCGTTGCATCAGCACCTATTAATTGCCCTTGTACCGCTTGAGCTATTTCTTGCAAAGTCATTAAAATCATAAGGTCAATAATTCCTGAACAATTTCACGATCACTAAAGGGGAGCTGCACGCCTTTTATCTCTTGATAATCTTCATGACCTTTGCCAGCAATTAAAACGATATCTTTATCTGAACTCATTAAAATACTTTGCTGTATGGCACTTTTTCTATCATTAATCACACAAACCTTTTCCATCGGAATACCTGCAATAATCTCATCAATAATTGCCTGCCCTTCTTCAAACCGCGGATTATCATCAGTAACAATCACACGATCAGCAAGAGCTTCAGCAATACACCCCATCTGTGCACGTTTACCCTTATCTCGATCACCACCACAACCAAAAACCACGGTTAACTTAGCTGCGCAATGCCGCCTTAAGGTTGTTAATACTTTTTCCAATGCATCTGGCGTATGCGCATAATCAACAACCACCATAAGCTTACCTGCATCCGCGGTAAAACATTCCATACGACCAATAATCGGTTTAATAGCTTGTATAGCTTGCAAACACTCGCCTAATGGTTTGCCCATCGCCAACAATATTGCCAATACTGCCAAACAATTCTGCAAATTAAAACCACCCAATAAAGCAATCTTAAGCTTCTGTTGCTCAGCCTGCCAAAATACGTCACATTCAATACCTAGTAACGAATATTGAACATTTCTTACTTGAATGCTCGTATCTTTGTTATGCACTTTATCTTGCATGCTATAAGTAAATACAGGCACTTGTGCAGAAATTTCCGCTAAAACACGTTCAGCATAAGCATCATCTAAATTGACCACGACATACTGCAAATCAGGCCATTGAACTAAACGTAATTTCGTTTGAAAATAAGCTTCCAAGCTGCCGTGATAATCTAAATGATCACGACTCAAGTTATTAAAAACCGCGCCGCTAAAGTTAATAGCATTAACGCGACCTTGCTCTAAACCATGCGATGAAACCTCCATCGCAACATTTTTTATATTTTTCGCGACAAACTCAGCGTATATTTTTTGTAACATTAACGCATCAGGCGTCGTGTTACAGGTTCTTTGTAAATTTGGATAAATACCCCAACCGAGCGTGCCAATAACGCCGCAGTCATCAAGTACTTGCGCCAAAAACTGACTACAAGAAGTTTTACCATTCGTCCCAGTAATACCCACAACATGCAACTGCCTAGTAGGCCAGTCATAATATTTAGCGGCCAAATCACCAAATTTATCGGCTAACCGCTCAACAGCAATTAAATTTAAACCAGCTACAGACTCAGCTAATAAATCCCCGCCATTCGCTGGATCATAAATAATAGCAACAGCACCCTGCTGCTGAACTTGATGCGCAAATTGCATCCCGTGCTGCTTAGCCCCAGCTAAAGCAAAAAAAACACCGCCAGTGCCCACTGCCCGACTATCTAAAGCAATATTTGTCAGCTCTACATCCTGAGGCACATCAGCAACACCCGCCAATAATTCTACTAACTGCATATCACTGCTTGCTTAATAATACCGACATGGTTTGCTCTTCATCAGGAGCAACACCTAAAACTCTTAGCGCGCCACCCATGACTTTAGCAAAAATTGGCGCAGCCACTAAACCACCATAATAATCACCTTGTGGTGAATCAACCATCACGGCAATGACTAGTTTTGGGTCGCTAGCAGGTGCCATACCAACAAATACGGACAAATGTTCATCCCCATAACCTCCCTTTCTACTGGCTTTTTTAGCCGTGCCCGTTTTACCCGCCACTCGATAACCATCTACTCGCGCTCTAGTCGCAGTACCACCTTTTTGCACAACCTGTTCAATCATTGTTCTTACTTTTGTTGCTGTTTTAGGCGATAAAACCTGCGTAGCATATTCATCTTTTTCACGCTTCAGCAAACTCACCGAATGCAACACGCCATCATCAGCTAAAACCGTATACGCCCGAGCCAACTGTAAAGTGGACATTGAGACTCTATAACCAAATGATAAAGTTGCCTGCTCAAACTTACTCCAACCAAAATACTCGGGCAAAGTACCACTCGCTTCTCCAGGAAAATTAACCCTAGGAGCGACACCAAAGCCTAAATCATGATAAAAACGCCAGAAATAATCAGGCGGCATGGATAAGGCAATTTTACTGGCCGCAACATTGCTTGATTTTTTCAAGACATCCGTTAAGTTTAAAGTGCCATATTTATGATCGTCCCTAACCTTTCTACCTTTAATCTTAAAGTCTTTAGTATCAAACACCTGCGTATCTTTAATAAACCCGCCCTCTAAAGCAGCAGCAACAACTAAAGGCTTCATTGTTGAACCAGGCTCATAAACATCAGTTATTGCTCTATTCCGATAACGGGATATCTTTAAGTTTTTACGCATATTCGGGTTAAAAGACGGCTGATTAACTACCGCTAAAATATTTCCCGTTTCAGCCTCTAATATCACCAAAGAAGCAGACTTTGCCCTATGCTTTACTACACCAGCCTTTAATTCTTTATAAGCTAAATACTGCAAACGCTCATCAATACTTAATTGTAAATCCTGCCCATCCACTGGCTCTTTAATGCTTTCTAGGTTTTGCTCTTCAATAATGCGCCTCTTACCGTCTCGAATAACACGCTTACTACCGGCAACACCTTTCAAACTTGAGTTATACATTAACTCCAAGCCCTCTTGACCCTTATCATCTATATTGGTAAATCCTAATAGATGGGCAGCAACTTCTCCTGTAGGGTAGAAGCGCTTAAACTCTCGAATAAAGCCTATACCTGGCAAACCTAAGGCCTTAACCTCTACCGCTACGCTAGGTTCAATATGTCTTTTTAAATAGACAAATTGCTTATTTGTTGAAGCATCAAAAGCTTTTAGTAACTTAGTTAAAGACACTCCCAAAAGTTTCGCCGCTTGCTTAAACCGAATATCAGTTAAATCACTACAAACTAATTTGGACTCTTCAATCTCTGTTTCTTTACAATATTGAGGATTAACCCAAACTGATTCCACTGGCGCACTAACAGCAAGGCTTTCACCATTACGATCCTGAATTTGCCCTCTATAAGCCGCAATCTTGACCGTACCAACCTGCCGACTCCGCCCTTGCTTCTGCAAAAACTGTGTATCCATAACTTGCAACTGTATTGCTTTTAAAATAAGCACACACACTCCAAGTAGCATAAAAACAAGCACCAGCTTTCTTCTTCCCGAAAAATCGCTGGCTTTTTTACTATTTTTCTTCTTTTCAGTAGCCACCATAGCTAAAGCTTTATATAAACGATAGATTTCCGCTCTAACTCGACTAAACCCATTGTTTTTCTAGCGACTTCTTCAGCCCTATTATGGTCTGCCAACATACGCTCTTCGAGTGTTAACCTGCCCCATAACACTTCCAATCGATCCAACTCTTGCTCAGCTTTTTGTATTTCAATAAAAACCAATCGAGAATTATACTTAGCGTAAATAACTGCCAAGCCCGAACCTACTAACATTATCAGCAAAATTACGACAAACATGCGCTCCATAATTCAGTATTACTTACGCTCTGCAACACGCATAACAGCACTGCGCGCTCTAGTATTCTGTGTCAATTCTTCTGCCCCAGCCTTAATTGCTTTACCACATTTTATTAACCTTATCGCAGCCAACTCATCAGCCTGCATAGGTAACTTCACTGGATTGTACTTTCCACGCGACTCATCCCTAATAAAGCGTTTCACAATTCTATCTTCTAGAGAATGAAAAGAAATAACCGCGAGCTTACCACCACTCGCTAAAACATTGACCGCTTGCTCTAATACAGAGCTTATTTCATCTAACTCATGATTTACTGCTATTCTTACTGCCTGAAAACTGCGTGTAGCAGGGTGCTTATGCTTTTCTCTAAACGGGATTGCCTCAACCAATAAATCAACAAACTGCTTAGTTGTTTCTAAAGGCGTTTCTAACCTCTGCGCGACAACAGCAGCAGCAATTCGCCGTGCAAAGCGCTCTTCACCATAATCATAAAGCACACGTACTAAATCTTGTTCCGAGACACTAGCCAACCATTCGGCCGCCGATAACCCAGAACTGCAATCCATACGCATATCTAACGGACCATCCTGCATAAAACTAAAACCACGCTCGGCATTATCTAGCTGCGGCGAAGAAACCCCAAAGTCCATGAGAATCCCATCAACCTTACCTATCCAACCGCGCTTTTCTACTACATTTAGTAACTGCGAAAAACAACAATGCTCTAACTCAAACCGTGGGTCTTTAGATAACTCCTGCGCAATATCAGAGTTGATCGCATCCAAGTCTCTATCTAATGCCAGCAATTTCCCATCGGAACCTAATTGCTGTAGCAGACCTTTACTATGTCCGCCTCGACCAAAAGTACAGTCAATATAAATTCCATCAGGTTTAATGGTTAATTCACGCAAAGCTTCGCTATATAACACCGGTAAATGCATGATTTTCCCAATTAAAAAGATAAATTACTTACTTCACTCAAATCGTCATCTTGGTCGCCACTCATCCACTCATCTTCTTTGGCGTTCCAAGATGCTTCATTCCATATTTCAAACTTATTCAGTTGCCCCACTAAAATGAGCTTTTTTTCCATTCCAGCAAATTTTCTTAATTTTTCTGATAATAATATACGCCCTTGCGCATCCATTTCTGCTTCAGTCGCATAGCCAATAACAAAACGACGCAACTTTCCAGCCATTTTATCTAAGGTAGGTAACTTGCTAATAGTTAACTCTAGTTTATTCCATTCAGGCAGAGGATAAATCCACAAGCACCCAGGTTCACCAACACAACGCTCATTCACAGCAACAGTTACAACTAATTGACGCTCACAACAGTCTTGTAACTCCTCTCGGTACCTAGTAGGAATTGCACAACGGCCTTTTGCATCTAAATTAATTGTCGTGACACCTCGAAACACCCCACCTCCCTGAAATAACCACTGTTTTCCTAAAAAAACTACTTTCCACCACTTTTCACCACTGCGGATAACTATAGTTTTCTAGCATTCGTTAGTCAAGGCTGTTTAAAAATAAAGCTAATATTTCTTAAAAATCACTATCTTACCCACTAATTTTGCATTGAAAATCATCCAAAATAACAATAACTATCAAGTATTTAAAAAATGTTGTTAATGTGATATATCGGAAACCAAAATATAATCATTTCCTTATAGTTAACTGAACTAAAACCTCCCCCCCTGCCTCACAGTAATTACAAAACTTACAGGCAATAAAAAAGCCCATAAAATGTCACACAAGCGCACTTTATGAGCTTAAAATTACATCGCCGGATAATATATTCCGGCAATATTTACATCTTATTGCATACTACTGCCGCATTTCCCTTCACCACATTTTCCTTCCATAGCTTTCGCATCAGCTTTTTTAGCTCCAGGCATAGGCTTATTGCCTGCACATTTACCTTCCGCTGTTTTTTCTAAAGCGCCTGGAGCTGTCATGCTGGCTCCGCATTTTCCCTCACCACAAGCACCCGCTTTCATTTTCATATCGCCTTGTTTAGACTTATCAGCTTCCGCAACTTGCATATAACCACTGCCTAATTCAGTTAGCGCAAATGGATTACTCTCAACACCAACAAACTCTTCCGCTTGAGCTGTTGTTACAGCCAACCCTGAAAACAGTGTCGTTCCTACTACCATTGCTAAAGGTGATTTTTTTATACTCATTTTTATTTCCTCAATATAATTTTTTAAAGTCAGTTTCAAGCCAATAGGAAAATTGTCGCTAATCCTAAAAAGGACATAAATCCAATCACATCAGTCACGGTAGTTAACAATACACCACCCGCCAACGCAGGATCGATTCCTCTTTTTTGCAAAAAGAGTGGAATCATAACCCCAGCAAAAGCCGCACAGGTTAAATTAATAATCATGGCTCCACCAAGCATCATACCTAATGGCATATCCGAGAACCAAGCCGCAGCAATCAAAGCCACAACGATAGACCAAACAATACCATTTAAGGCACCAATAGCTAATTCCTTAAACAAAAAGGACATAGCGTTCGCTGAACTAATCTGATGTAATGCCAAACCACGAATCACCAGAGTTAAAGTTTGACTACCCGCAATCCCTCCCATACTAGCAACCACCGGCATTAATACTGCCAAAGCAACAATTTCATCAATCGTTGCTTCAAACAGACCAATGACCCATGAAGCTAAGAATGCGGTAAATAAATTCACACCCAGCCATACAGCTCGCCGCTTGGCACTAACCAAAACAGGCGAAAACAAATCATGCTCTTCATCCAAACCTGCTGAGCTCAAAATAGCGTGGTCTGCTTCCTCTCGAATAACATCAACCACATCATCGACAGTAATTCGCCCTACTAGCAGACCATTCTCATCGATAACGCCGGCCGATAAAATATCTCTATGTTCGAAAATAGTGGCAACTTCGGAAACCGGCATATTCAAAGGAATTGCCGCGATAGAAACATCCATTAATTTAGACACAACCATAAGTGGATCACTAGTCAAAATCGTAGCCGCAGGCAGCATGCCTTGATAATGATTTTCACGATCTACAACAAACAGGCTATCCATATTCCCTGTCATTTTTTTTTGCACTCGCAATAAGCGCAAAACGGTATCTACAGTAACATCCGCCCTTATAGTCAAAACATCCATCGTCATTAAGCCACCCGCTGTATGCCCATCATAAGCAAGTGCAGCTTCAAGCCGACTATCATTCTTTTTCTTCAGGATTTTATCTCTGATTTCAGCAGAAAAATCACCGACTAAATCAGCTAAATCTCTCGGCGCTAATTCATTTGCACCAATCACTAAATCCTGTGCAGAAGTATGCTCAATAAGGCCAATGCGCACCTCGCCTTGAAGGGGTACGAGTATCTGCCCCATGACTTCAGGAGCAACAATAGCCCATAACTGATACCTATAATCGATAGGCAACGACCTGAGCAATAAAGCAATTTCAGCCGGATACAAACTTAGCAGATGACTACGCGCCTCATAAAGCGCACCATCATCTAAGTCCTTCATAATCCGCTCTAAATGTATATCAGAGTGATCTTGTGGTCTATTTACTTGCATATCTATCCTTTTTATTTCCTAGCAACCGACTAAGCAGGCAAACCACCTTTTTCACTGTAACTCTCGGTGCCTGATAATGACATTGAATGCCTTGCTCTGAAAGTGTCGCGCAAGACTATCCACTAAAAATACCGAACGATGCTGCCCTCCGGTACAGCCGACAGCAACAGTTAAATAACTACGATTTTCCTTTTCAAAACGAGGAATCCAGCGGTCTAAAAGACCTGAAATATCTTGAAAAAACTCTGTAACTATTGATTCTGAACTTAAGAAATCTATTACCGGCTGATCTTTACCAGTAAATCCTCGAAGCTCTGGGCTCCAATACGGGTTTGGCAAACAACGCGCATCAAATACAAAATCAGCATCTAAAGGCAAGCCATGCTTAAATCCAAAAGACTGTGTTTGTATAGAAATTTTTTGTTGCGAGCCTTCTTGAACATACCCTCTAATCAACTCTCTTAATTGATGATAGTGAGTACGGCTCGTATCAACGACTAAATCCGCACATTTTGCAACAGACGTGAGCATTTCTTTCTCAACTTTAATCGCCTCTTTTAACGGCAAATTCAAGTCAGTTAGCGGATGTCGTCGCCTTGTTTCACTGTAACGCTTCAGCAATACTTCAGCTTCTGCTTGCATATAAATCACATCACAATGAATACCTTGCGCTCTAATTAAAGCCAACTTATCCGCAAAAGCATACAAACTTTCACCATGATTTCTAGCATCAATCCCAATTGCTGTTTTCTCATAAGTCTTGGGGTCTTGCTGCATCACATTAGTAACAAAATCATCTAGCAAGGTAATCGGCAAATTATCTATACAGTAAAAGCCACAATCCTCAAGAGTATCTAAAGCAATACTTTTTCCTGAACCGGATAAGCCAGTCAAAATCAATAATTTCATAGTCTTAGTAGAGAATACTATCCTTCAGGATGAAGCCTAAGTGAAGAATATAACCCTTTTTATACTCTTGATAAGCTCATTTCTGTCTGCATGGCTTTGCTATTTATAATATTAAAACCATGCAGACAACATAAATTAACTGCGGCGTGCTTGAGTTTTTTCTTTATGTTTAATGATTTGACGATCTAATTTATCAACCATACTATCAATAGCCGTATACATATTCTCTTGAACATCATCAGCAAATAATGTTGCACCACTAATTTGCACTGTCGCTTCTGCTTTTTGCTCTAGTTTTTCTACTGTCAAAATAACATGCACATCAGTTACATTATCAAAATGACGTTTCAATTTACCAATTTTCTCTTCTACGTGCTGCTTCATTGCTTCTGTTACTTCAACGTGATGACCAGTTATGCTAACTTGCATATTTTTAACTCCTAATAGTGCTCAAAAAAAAACAGTCATTATACTACTTTCTTACAAAAGTCGCTTTCTTTGACTAGATGATGGAATAGATATTGCTTCGCGGTACTTAGCGATAGTGCGCCTTGCAACATTAATTCCCTTTTCTTCCAATAAACCCGCAATTTTACTATCGCTTAATGGCTTTGCGGGGTTTTCCGTACTAACCAACTCTTTAATAAACGCCCTAATGGCCGTGGCCGAACATTCTCCTCCCGCAGATGTCGAAACATGGCTGGAAAAAAAATACTTAAATTCAATAACCCCATTGGGTAAATGCATATATTTCTGCGTAGTTACCCGGGAAATAGTTGACTCATGCAACTCCAATTCTTCCGCAATATCCCTTAACACCATCGGCTTCATGGCAATTGCCCCATGATCAAGAAACTCTATTTGCTTAGCAATAATACTACGCCCAACACGCAATAAAGTATCATTTCGACTATGTAAGCTCTTAATAAACCACCTTGCCTCCTGCAAATGCTCTTTCATACTGACATTATCTTTACTATTATCTGCACGCTTAATCATGCTCGAATAAAAGGGGTTAACGCGTAACTTAGGCGCAATATCGGGATTTAATTCGACTCGCCATTCTCCGTCAACCTTAAAAACAAACAAATCAGGCACAATATATTCAGACTCACTCTCTTCAATAGATCGCCCTGGCTGCGGGTCTAGCGAACGCACTAAAGCAATAATGTCCGCCAATTTAGTTTCTGAAACAGCCAACTTACGCATCAACTTAACTTGATCTTGTGCTGCCAATATATCCAAAAACCGCTCTACCAACTCTAAAGCCTGCGCTTTAAAAGGCGTAGCGTCTGGTAACTGCACTAACTGTAAGCGCAAACAATCTTGCAAATTCTCCGCCGCTACCCCCGCGGGATCAAATCGCTGTATACGATGTAAAACTGCATACAGCTCATCCATCTCTAGGTCTTCCAACTGCTCAGCCAAGCCCTGATATATATCATCTGGAGTACCAT
Source organism: uncultured Gammaproteobacteria bacterium (assembly GCA_965365945.1). Taxonomy (GTDB): domain Bacteria; phylum Pseudomonadota; class Gammaproteobacteria; order Methylococcales; family Methylomonadaceae; genus Methyloprofundus. The sequence continues at coordinate 22,373 of CBDUDP010000027.1, read as the reverse complement.
TTAAATAGCCATCTCCATTGATTGAATCAATAATCGCCATAGCCATTGCTTGATCCCTGTCACTAAAAGGAACCATTTCCATTTGCCATAACAAATGATCCTGCAAGCTATCTGCCTTACTTCGCTGCACTTCAAAATCTGGCATATCGCCAGCTGGCTCAGCAGCCGTACCCATTTGCACAGATTCGAATACGTCCTCCCAAGAACTATCCGTAGGCAGCTCATCAGGCACATCTGTTTGCGAGCCTTCACTACTGGTCTGATCTGTTTTATCTACCGTATTTTCAACAACTTTTTGCTCATTTAAAGAGCTTCCTTCATCCTCAGCAACTTCAAGCATCATATTTGAATCTAATGCTTGCTGAATTTCTTGCTGTAAGTCGAGTGTTGATAGTTGCAGTAACTTGATCGCCTGCTGTAACTGAGGCGTCATAGATAACTGCTGCCCCATGCGGAGTTGCAAAGACTGTTTCATTCAGCTAGCTTACCTTAAGATCAAACGAAGTAAATACCATAAAATACCCCTTAAAGACTAAAATTTTCACCCAGATAAACTCGTCGCACTTCTTCATTGGCGACAATATCAGCCGAAGATCCTTCAGCAATTACCTGTCCTGCATTTAAAATATAAGCTCGATCACAAATCCCTAGCGTTTCTCGGACATTATGCTCAGTAATTAAAACACCAATATTTCTATTTTTTAAGTGAGCAATGATTTTCTGAATTTCAATAACCGAAATAGGATCAACACCCGCAAAAGGCTCATCCAGCAGAATAAATTCAGGATCTGTTGCCAATGCTCTGGCAATTTCAACCCTACGCCGCTCGCCACCTGATAAACTCATCCCTATATTATGGCGAATATGCGTAATGCTAAACTCAGCTAGTAATTCATCAATAATTAACTCTATTTTTTCCTTGTTCAGCCCTTTTCTTAATTCCAATACTGCACGCAAATTATCTTCAACACTTAACTTGCGAAATACAGAAGCCTCCTGAGGTAAATACCCTACCCCCATCTTAGCGCGTATATGCATTGGATATTGAGTAATATCTTTATCATCATAAAAGATATGCCCCGAATCTGCACGCACCAAACCGACCACCATATAAAAACTCGTAGTTTTACCTGCACCATTCGGCCCCAACAAACCAACAATCTCATTACTGCCCACATGCAAAGATACATCCTGCACCACAGCACGCTTGCCATAAGTCTTACCAATATTTTTTGCTGACAAAATCGCCATAATTACTTTGTAGACTCGCTTTTAGGCTGCAAAATTACATGCACACGCTTACTTGAGGAACCTTCCTGCCCAGCTTTAACGACTTCACTAGCACGATCATATTCTATTCTTTCACTAGCAGTACTATTTCCTCCCTGCCAGACCACAGCTTTTTGCATCATTACCAATAATTCAGTCTCAGGGTAATACTCAGCAATTAAAGAGTTGCCATGCACATCTTCTTTACCCGCTTCAGGTGTTTGCTGAAACTTTACCGGCGCGCCAGTCGCGACCATTTTTTGTATTTCTCTATTTTCTAAATAAACCACAACTTTATCCGCATCTAAGCGCATAGACCCCTGAATAATAATGACTTTTCCAGCATAAGTACTCAGACCTTTTTTATCATCATAAAATCCTGAATCAGACTCGATGGTAATAGGTTGCTTGCTATCACTTTCTAACGCATACGCACTTATACAAAAAGTCATCATCAATGCAAAAAATATTTTCAATAACCATTTATTCATATACATGCCTGCCTTTAACATTTGCTAATAACTCGATATACAAAGGATCCTGATAAACCAATCTCATTCCCGTACCCGACATCTTATCGGTTTCACTCACCAATTCAGCCCAGTCATCTGTTTCTGCATAATTTCGTTTCGGCTCTATGCGTAAGTTCGTTGTTTTAATATTAACTTCGCGCACCGATTCTGCTGCAGCACGATCAATAAATACTTGTCCTTGCAGAAATATCTTCTCTCCACCTGCACTAACCACACCTGTCTGCGAACGAATAATCCAAGGCGGCAAGAGACCTTGATATAAGGTCATTACCGGCTTAGTTAGCTCCGTTTCATCATTATCACTATAATGCGCCGCGTAATCAGCATCTATTTTTTCTTTGGCAACGCCCAATTCACTCATCTGTGTTTTGCTATAATTTACCGCAAAATGATCTGCGCTATGCTCTACCTTCTTTAATGGCTTCTGAGCACCTTTATCATTGCCACGGTTAGCTGCCCACATCGAAACTAAAAAAATAAAGAACAAAAAAATAGCACCTTTATATTGCTGCAACATCATTAGCCAGCTTTATACGACTCAACTAGCGCGGCCATTTTGCCTTGCGCTTGCAAGATAAAATCACACACCTCACGCACAGCACCTAACCCACCAACTTGCCTCGTCTGCCAATCTACATAAGGCAAAATTTGTTCATTAGCATCTTGCACTGCAATCGCTAAACCGACCTGAGTTAGCACGGGCAAATCAATTAAATCATCTCCCACATGCGCCATTTGTTCAAGAGTACAGCCTGTTTTTAGCATAATATCTTGCAGCGCAACACCCTTATCTAATTGCTCAAGATAAACTAAATCGATACCTAACATTTCCATACGCAAAGCAACAGGTTTAGAACCTCGACCTGAAATTATCGCAACCTTAATTTCCGATTTTTGCAGTAACTTAATACCTAAACCATCACGCACATTAAAAGATTTATACTCTTCGCCTTGCTGATCAAAATAAAGCTTCCCATCCGTTAAAACGCCATCAACATCCAGAATCAATACTTTGATCTTTTTGGCTTTTTCCGTTCTATCTTGCATATCAGACGATTCCTGCATGAATTAAGTCGTGCATATTAAGCGCGCCAACGACTTTATTTCCGTCATCGACAACGATTAATGCGTTAATTTTCTTTTCTTCCATTACCTGCATTGCCTCAGCCGCTAAAATATCCGAGCGTATCACCTGACAACCTGCGGTCATTACATCAGCCACCTGCGCGGTATTAATATCGATCGATTTTGCCAATATACGACGCAAATCGCCATCAGTAAAAATACCCAATAAACAGCCTTGCGCATCTACAACAGCCGTCATACCTAACTTTTTAGCCGTCATCTCTACTAATGCATCCATAACGCCCACATCACCTGTAACAACCGGCAATTGATCTCCCGCATGCATAATATCACTAACTAAAACCAGCAAGCGTCTTCCTAAACTCCCTCCTGGGTGCGACAAAGCAAATTCATCGCGCGTAAACCCCTGCAGTGTCATTAAAGTTACAGCGAGCGCATCACCCATAACAAGTGCTGCTGTGGTGCTAGCTGTCGGCGCTAAACCCAAAGAGCAGGCTTCTTTTTCTACGGCGTTACTAATATGCGCAGAAGAAAATTTAGCTAAAGTAGAATCAGACCTGCCCGTCATTGCTATCATCGGCACTGCGAGACGCTTAATCAAGGGTAATAGCGTTACAATTTCAGCCGTTTCACCCGAATTAGACAAGGCCAGTACGACATCCTGCCGAGTAATCATACCTAAATCGCCATGACTTGCTTCGCCAGGATGCACAAAAAAAGCAGGCGTTCCAGTGCTCGCTAACGTTGCCGCAATCTTCCCTGCAATATGCCCCGACTTGCCCATCCCCGTGACGACAACTCTACCTTTACAAGCCGCAATCAAATGACAAGCTTGAATAAAATTCTCATCAATTTTTGCGCTTAGCGCATTAACAGCCTGCGCTTCTATATTAATAACCTCGCAAGCCGTGGCCATTAACTGTTTATCATCCATATCTACTAACCTTATAAAGCGACACTTTGAAAAATAGTCCACTGATAAAATAAGTAAGCTGATAATAAAGCCGAACCTTCCCAGCGATTAATATTACCCGCCTTAGAAAGTCCTATGCCTAAAATAAATAATATTCCGGTCACCCCAAGCAAAACAGGGAAGTCACGACTAATCACCGTCGCATCCACAGGCCCTGGCGCTATCAAAGCAGGCAAAGAATACACTGCTAATAAATTATAAACATTAGACCCAATGACATTACCAACCGCTAAATCATCTTCACCTTTTAAAACACTACCAATGGATGCAGCTAGTTCAGGTAAGCTTGTGCCGAGAGCGACAATAGTCAAACCGATCACTAAATCACTAACACCCATAGCTTGAGCAATATTTACCGCTGCCCAGACTAAAACTTTTGAACTAACTAACAAGCCGATCAACCCTACAGCGAAATATATCCAAGCCTTATTATTAGGCATTGTTGCAGGAATTTCAGCTTCTATTTCTTGAGCTAAAACATCATTTTTTCGATCAGCCAGAGCAGTTCTAATCAACCAAAATAAAAATAAAGCCAACGCAACCAACATCATTACGCCATCAACAACACTTAAGCCATCTAAAGCCAACACATAACAAAAAACACTAATAAGCATTAAAACGGGTAACTCACGTTTCAATAAGCCAGAATGAAAGGCCAACGGCGATATTAGTGCCGTACACCCCAAGATTAAGCCAATATTTGCAATATTAGAGCCAATGGCATTACCAATCGCCAAGCCTGGATTGCCTTGCACTGAAGCCAAGGATGCCACTAGAATTTCAGGAGCCGAAGTCCCCAAACCAACAATGGTCAAACCAACCAATAAAGGTGAAACACCTAAATTGCGCGCAATCGACGAAGTCCCATCAACAAACCAATCAGCAGCAAAAACCAAGACAACTAAACCTAGAGCCAAGGCAATAAAATCAATTAACATAATTCTTTTGGTGCAAAAATTGCTTATTGTGCCATAAAAACAAACCAACCCCTAAGCTATCATCATAAATCAAAAGGTCAGCACAAAAAAAGAGGCGATTATAGCCAACACACTAACCATAACCGCCCACTTTTTTATAAAAACAGCAAATTCATAATGCAGCTTAAAAACTAATCACTCCACTTCCAGTCACGAATTTCAGGCATGTCATCGCCATGCTGACGCACGTATTGCTGATGATCAATTAACTTATCACGCATCATTTGCTGCACATACACCGCGCGATGACGTAACGCAGGCACGCGCTTAACGACATCCATAACTAAATGAAAACGATCTAAATCATTCATCACCACCATATCAAATGGCGTTGAAGTTGTACCTTCTTCCTTATAACCACGAGCATGGATATTGCTGTGATTTGGACGTCGATAGGTCAATCGATGAATCAACCAAGGGTATCCATGATAAGCGAAAATTACCGGCTTATCTGGAGTAAAAATATCTTCAAATTCACGATCAGACAGGCCATGCGGGTGTTCTTCTTGCGGCATCAACTTCATTAAATTGACCACATTGACTACTCTGATTTTTAGCTCAGGCAGTAATTCACGCAGAATCTTAACTGCCGCCAAAGTTTCTAACGTAGGCACATCACCGGCACAAGCCATAACGACATCAGGCTCGCCTGTTTCTTGATCATTGCTCGCCCAATCCCAAACACCAAGCCCAGCAGTACAATGCTTGATCGCCGCATCCATATCCAGCCATTGCTCGGCATTTTGCTTACCACAAACAACGACATTAATATAATTCCGACTACGCAAACAATGATCCGTTACCGATAACAAGGTGTTAGCATCAGGCGGCAGATAGACACGAATAACCGAAGATTTTTTATTTACTACATGATCGATAAAACCTGGATCTTGATGCGAGAAACCATTATGGTCTTGACGCCATACATGCGATGACAATAAATAGTTCAAGGAAGCAACAGGGCGACGCCATTCAATTTCGCTCGTAGTCTTCAGCCATTTCGCATGCTGATTAAACATTGAGTCAATAATATGAATAAAGGCTTCATAGCAATTAAAAAAACCATGTCGACCAGTCAACAAATACCCTTCCAACCAACCCTGGCAGGTATGCTCAGATAAGATTTCCATAACCCGACCATCGGCCGCCAAATGATCATCTTCAGGAATTGTCGCATCCAACCAAGTTCTGCCCGTTCCTTCAATAGCAGCCCCCCAACGATTTGAAGCCGTTTCATCTGGGCCAAACAAACGAAAATTCTGTTCCTTAGCATTGGCGTTCATTACATCGCGTAAAAAAGTACCTTGTACGCGCGTGGCTTCCGCTTTTATCGCCCCAGGTTGCGGTACATCGACAGCATAATCACCAAACCAAGGCATATGTAATTTTCTCAGCAGCAAACCACCATTGGTATGCGGATTATCACTCATCCGCTTTTGATAGTTCGGTGCTAATTCTTTTAACTCAGCTAAAAAAGTACCATTTTCATCAAATAATTCTTCTGCTTTATAGCTTTTCAACCAGGTTTCTAATAACTTTAAGTGCCCAGGGTCTTCACGTACTGCCGCAAAAGGCACCTGATGCGAACGCCAGAAATCTTCTGTTTTCTTACCATCAACCTCTTTAGGCCCCGTCCAGCCTTTAGGTGAACGCAAAATAATCAGCGGCCAAGTGGGTCGTGCTGGCACACCTGAATCGCGTGCTTGTTTTTGAATGGCTTTGATTTCAGCAATGACAGCATCCATTGTGCCCGCCATTTTCTGATGCATTACATCAGGATCAGAGCCTTCAACAAAATAAGGTTTATAACCATAACCAACAAATAAACTTTCTAATTCTTCTTTCGGCATACGCGCCAAAAGCGTTGGGTTAGCAATTTTATAGCCATTCAAATGCAAAATTGGCAGTACTGCGCCGTCACGAATTGGGTTTAGGAATTTATTCGAGTGCCATGAAGTCGCCAATGGGCCCGTCTCTGCCTCACCATCACCAACCACGCAACAAGCGATCAAGTCCGGGTTATCGAAAACCGCACCATAAGCATGAGAAACCGAATAACCTAACTCGCCACCTTCATGCATAGATCCTGGCGTTTCAGGAGCAACATGACTTGGAATACCACCAGGAAAACTAAACTGTTTAAATAAACGACGCATACCCACTGCATCTTCAGAAATATCAGGGTAATACTCACTATAAGTGCCTTCCAGCCAAGTATTCGCCACAATGCCGGGGCCACCATGCCCAGGCCCTGCAATATAAAGTGCATTTAAGTCTTGAGACTTAATCACTCTATTCATATGTGCATAAATAAAGTTCAACCCTGGAGTTGTCCCCCAATGACCTAATAGACGAGGCTTCACATGCTCTAAAGTTAATGGCTCCCGCAATAATGGGTTATCCATTAAGTAAATTTGCCCAACAGACAAGTAGTTAGCCGCACGCCAATAAGCATGTATTTTAGCCAACTCATCACTCGATAAAGGCTGCTCTTCAATGATCATACTTAAACCCCCTAATAGTTAGGTAAACACACACAAAAGATAAGTTCAAATTATAGTGTGCAGATTTTAATAAAGCTACCTTGCCACTGAAAAAATACCTGTAGAAACGAGCTTTCAACTATAATGCTTACTTTTTTGCGCAACAGGTAAAAATTTTTCTTATGATTTCCATACGTAACTTAACTTTCTCGCATGGTAACAGAAAAATTTTTGACAATATCTCACTCGATATTATGCCGCACAAAATTACGGCTATCATGGGCCCTAGTGGCACGGGGAAAACCACCCTATTAAAGCTCATAGGCGGGCAAATCAAACCTGATAGCGGCACTATATTAATCGACCAAGAAAACGTACACGCACTTTCTCGCAGCAAACTATTCACCTTGCGCAAAAAGATGGGCATGCTCTTTCAAAGTGGCGCACTGCTCACCGATATGTCTGTTTACGATAATATTGCCTTCCCTATTAGAGAGCACACCAAACTACCTGAGTCCATGATTCGCACGCTGGTATTAATGAAACTGAATGCTGTCGGCTTGCGCGGTGCGCGCAACTTAATGCCCAGCGAATTATCCGGCGGCATGGCTAGACGTGTAGCCATGGCAAGAGCTTTAGCGCTTGACCCCAACATGATCATGTATGACGAGCCGTTTACCGGACAGGATCCGATTTCATTGGGTGTTTTAGTAAAACTCATTCAAACACTCAACCAAACATTAGGCTTAACCAGTATTGTTGTCTCTCACGACGTACAAGAAACTGCCGAAATTGCTGATTATATTTACTTATTATCTGAAGGAAAAATTGCCGGCCAAGGCACGCCCGAAGAACTCAGCCATTCAGAATCTGCATGGGTTCAGCAATTTATGCAAGCCAAAGCGGATGGCCCCGTGCCTTTTCATTATCCAGCAAATGACTTTACCACCGACCTACTCGCTAATAATTAAGCAATGAATATATTCCAATCACTAGGTCAATCCACCTTAAAAGCGCTAGCCAAATTAGGCCGTAGCAGTCTTTTTTTTATATCCCTATTAATGGCATTAGGCTACGTTTTAAAACGCCCCAACTTACTGATCAAACAACTCTACAATGTCGGTGTACTAACATTTTGGCTAATTTGTATCTCCGGCCTTTTTGTTGGCATGGTGCTTGGGCTACAAGGCGTATACACCCTATCTACCTTTGGTGCCGAATCATCATTAGGTATTATGGTTGCCGCTTCATTGGTCAGAGAGCTTGGCCCTGTGGTTAGCGCCTTACTCTTTGCTGGGCGTGCAGGCTCTGCCTTAACCGCTGAAATTGGTTTAATGAAGGCGACTGAGCAACTTTCAGGCATGGAAATGATGGCTATTGACCCGCTTAAATACATTATTGCCCCACGCTTTTTTGCCGGACTCATTTCGCTTCCATTACTGGCCGCTTTATTTAGCGCCATTGGTATTATAGGCGGGCATTTAGCGGGCGTAGAATTATTAAACGTGGATGCTGGCGCTTACTGGTCGCAAATGCAAAGTTCCATCGATTTTTATGATGATATTATCAACGGAGTCATAAAAAGCATTATCTTTGCTTGGCTAGTTTCTTGGATTGCCTTATTTGAAGGCTACGATGCACTTCCTACATCAGCCGGCATTAGCCGTGCGACAACACGCACAGTTGTTAATTCAGCGTTCGCTATTCTTTTATTTGATTTTTTATTAACCGCCCTTATGTTTGGAGCAAACTAATCATGCAGTACAAATCCCTAGAGATTTTAGTCGGATTTTTTGTCAGTATCGCCATTGCTGCCCTTTTCTTTCTTGCCCTGCAAGTCAGCAATTTTAACGCCCTAAAAGACAATGGTAGCTACACCGTAAGCGCACATTTTGATGATGCTGGCGGGCTAAAAGCAAAAGCGCTCGTTTCTATGGCGGGCGTGCCTATTGGCCGTGTAACTGAAATTAATTTCGATACTCGCAATTTTGACGCCGAAGTCATCATGCGCATAGACTCGCGTTACAACACACTGCCTAGCGACACCTCAGCAAGCATATTAACCTCTGGGTTGCTAGGCGATAAATATGTAGGCTTAACGCCTGGCGGACTAGATGAATCTTTACAAGAAGGCAGCACCATCGAGTTAACCCAATCAGCGTTAGTACTGGAACGACTTATCAGCCAATTCCTATTCAATTCATCGGATAAGTCTGAATAAAACCATGCAAAACATAGAAATAACCAGACCTGAACTGGGAAGTTATATGCTTAAAGGTAATCTGGTTTTTAACACCATTAATAAGGCAGTGTTAAACACTTTAGACTTCAAACAAGCACCTTCCAGCATCACTATCGACTTACAACAGGTTGGTGAAATTGATAGCGCTGGCCTTGCTTTACTTATAGAATGGATAAAATTTGCCCAAGCACATCAAAAAAAACTGTACTTTGACAATGTCCCAGCACAGTTAACAGCTCTGGCAAAACTGAGTTACATCTCAGAAATCGACTTATTTACAACTAAGAATAATTAAATACCATGGATAAATTACTCATTACTGGTGGCAAAAAACTGGCCGGCGAGCTAATCGTTTCGGGAGCAAAAAATGCAGCATTACCGATTTTAGCTGCCACATTACTCAGCGACACACCCGTCACCATTGGTAATATCCCGCATTTACACGACATCACCACTACTATGGAGCTACTAGGCTGCATGGGAGTGGAACTATCCATTGATGAAAAACTCAATATTGAAGTCAATAGCAGCACTATTAGCAAACTAGAGGCCCCCTACGAACTCGTACGCACCATGCGTTCATCTATTTTAGTTTTAGGCCCTTTATTAGCCCGTTTCGGTCAAGCCGATGTTTCTCTTCCTGGCGGCTGTGCTATTGGTGCTCGCCCAGTAGACATCCACCTTGATGGCCTAGAAAAAATGGGCGCTAAAATCAAGGTAGAAAATGGCTATATCCACGCTAAAGCGACACGTTTAAAAGGCTGTCGTTTAGTTTTAGAACAAGTCACCGTAACCGGCACAGAAAATCTACTAATGGCTGCAACGCTGGCAGAAGGCACAACCATTATAGAAAATGCAGCACGCGAACCAGAAGTTAACGACCTCGCTCACTTTCTTAATAAAATGGGTGCCAAGATCAGCGGCATCGGTACTGACGTGCTAACCATTGAAGGCGTTGAGCGCCTTGGCGTAAAAGACTTACATTACGATGTACTACCTGATCGTATTGAGGCCGGCACGTATTTAGTTGCTGCTGCGATAACGCGCGGAAAAATCAAACTAAAAAAAATCCAACCTACTTTATTAGATGCAGTACTGGCAAAACTAGAGGAGGCTGGTGCCGAAATTACTACCGGTGAAGATTGGATTAAGCTAGACATGCACGGCAAACGCCCTAAAGCAGTCTCTATTCGCACCGCGCCCTTCCCTGCATTTCCAACCGATATGCAGGCGCAGTTCACTGCCATGAATAGCATAGCAGAAGGCGTCAGCACCATAACCGAAACAGTGTTTGAAAATCGTTTTATGCATGTCCAAGAAATGCAACGTATGGGTGCTAATATAAAATTAGAATCTAATACCGCCATTTGCACAGGTGTAGAAAAACTCACTGCCGCACCAGTCATGGCAACAGACTTACGTGCTTCAGCTAGCTTAGTTCTTGCTGGCCTAGTCGGTGAGGGCGAAACGCTGGTTGATCGCATCTATCATATCGATAGAGGTTACGACCATATAGAAGAAAAACTTTCACAATTAGGCGCAATTATTCGCCGTATTCCACGATAAACGGGACTTTATTCATGTTAACTATCGCTGTTTCTAAAGGCAGAATATACGACGAAGCACTACCCTTACTGGCAGATGCAAACATCATCCCCATAGACGACCCAAAAACCAGTCGCAAACTCATCCTAAGAACCAATCACCCTGATGTACAGCTGGTGATTATTCGCGCCACAGACGTACCTACTTTTGTAGAGTATGGCGCTGCTGATTTAGGTATTGCTGGTAAGGATGTCTTAATCGAGCATGACTCAGATAATTTATATGAGCCACTAGATTTAAATATTGCCTGCTGTAAATTAATGACAGCAGCCCCCAAGGACGCACCCGAAATTTCTGGCCGTGTTCGTGTCGCAACAAAATACATTAAAACTGCAGAGCGCTATTTTGCTAGCAAAGGCATACAAGCAGAAATCATCAAGCTTTATGGAGCAATGGAGCTTGCCCCGATTGTTGGCTTAGCCGACTGCATTGTCGATGTCGTCGATACCGGCAACACTCTCAGAGCAAATGGCTTAGAACCTCGCGAACTGATTATGAATATCAGCTCACGCTTAGTGGTTAATAAAGCCTCGATGAAAATGAAACATCAAGTAATTCAGCCTTTACTTGATCAATTTGAAAAAACATTAGCTGAACGATAAAAGTATATGACTAAATCCATCACGCGCCTAAATAGCACTGACTCAGACTTTCAAGCACAACTAAAAAACCTCTTGGCTTGGGAAGAAAGCTCAGACAATGACATTCATCAGCGAGTTTTAGATATTATTGACAATGTACGCAAAAATGGCGACCAAGCCGTGATTGACTACACCAATCAATTTGATCATTGCTCTGTGACTGATGCAGCACAGCTCGAAATTTCTCAAGCACAATTAAAAGCGGCCTGGGACAATTTACCAGCCGATAAAGCAGAAGCGCTGCAAACTGCCGCAGCACGCGTGCGCGCTTATGCTGAAAAACAAAAAATGGAATCTTGGCAATATACTGAAGCAGATGGCACCGTTTTAGGGCAAAAAGTAACACCATTAGACCGCGCTGGACTTTATGTTCCGGGCGGTAAAGCGGCTTACCCTTCATCGGTATTGATGAATGCAATTCCTGCTAAAGTTGCTGGCGTGCGTGAATTAATTATGGTCGTACCGACTCCACAAGGCCTTACTAATGAGCTTGTTTTAGCTGCGGCTTATTTAGCGGGAGTAGATCGTGCATTTGCTATTGGTGGCGCGCAAGCTGTTGCGGCATTAGCTTATGGTACAGAAACAATTCCAGCGGTAGAAAAAATCGTGGGACCAGGTAATATTTACGTTGCGACTGCGAAAAAATTAGTTTTTGGTCAAGTAGGCATTGACATGATTGCCGGCCCGTCGGAAATCCTCATTATCTGTGATGGCAAAACTGACCCTGACTGGATTGCTATGGATTTATTCTCCCAGGCAGAACACGATGAAGATGCTCAAGCTATTTTGCTTTCAGACGACTCTGACTTTCTTGATGCTGTTGCACAAAGCATAGACAGACTACTGCCAGAAATGGAGCGCGCTGAAATCATTAAAGCTTCGCTATCTGGTCGTGGCGCATTAATTAAAGTGGCATCATTAGAAGAAGCCGCTCAAGTTTCCAATACTATTGCACCTGAGCATTTAGAGCTTTCTGTAGAAGATCCTGAAACCCTATGTGAACACATTAATAATGCTGGCGCTATTTTCATGGGGCGCTATACTGCCGAAGCACTAGGCGATTATTGTGCCGGACCTAATCACGTTCTACCTACCTCAGGAACAGCGCGCTTCTCCTCACCATTAGGTGTGTATGATTTCCAAAAACGCTCTAGCCTGATTTTCTGCTCAGCAGAAGGTGCTAACACCTTAGGTAAAACAGCTTCAGTTCTAGCGCGCGGTGAAAGTTTAACTGCACACGCTCGCTCTGCGGAATATCGTTTAAAATAACAGGTTCCATTTTAAGGCGAGATAGCTAATAACTCGTAGGGCGGACTTTAGTCCGCCATTGCTAAAAAACCGGACTGAAGTCCGTCCTACTAATCAAGAGAAAATAACATGACTGACCTACCAGAAAGAACCTGTAGCATAGACCGCCTAGTCACTCACCCAAAATTAGTTGAAGCAGCATTAAGTGGCAGAAAAACTCAACAACGTCGCGACGGTGTTTATGCTTACCCAAATGAAACTTTCACTTTAGAGGGACAAGAATTTATTGTTACCGATCTAACGCGTGAAACGATTGGCGATATGACTGATGCCGAAGCACAAGCTGAAGGCTACCCAAGTCTAGCCATGTATCGTGATTTAATATTAAGAATGCATGCCGGCATGGAATGGGATGAAGCCGCTCCAGTTTGGGTACACCACTTCAAACGCGTCGATTAATCTAGATAATAAGCATATACATGACCGAGCAAGAACTCATTACTTCTGTTATTCGTCCTGAAATAAGAGCTTTAACGGCTTATAAAGTCGCTGATGCCTCAGGCTTTATTAAATTAGATGCAATGGAAAATCCTTACACATGGCCTGAAGAAATTAAAGCCGAATGGCTCAAGGTACTGCATGAAGCGGAAATTAACCGTTACCCTGACCCTGAAGCAAAATCTTTGTGCCGTACTCTCAAAGAATACAATCAAATTCCAGCAGAAAGTGATGTTTTATTAGGTAATGGGTCGGATGAAATCATCCAACTATTACTTATGGCATTACCTGCCAATTCGACGGTAATGGCACCAGAGCCTAGCTTTGTCATGTACAAGCAAATTGCGCAATGTTTAGGCTTAAATTATCAAGGCGTGCCTTTACTCGCAGATAATTTTGAACTGGACTTAGATGCTACCTTAGCGACGGTTAAAGAGCAGCAACCGGAAATCATCTTTCTCGCTTATCCGAATAACCCCACCGGTAATTTATTTGATAGCGAAGCCATTGAGCAGATTATTCAACAAAGCAAAGGCTTAGTTATTATTGATGAGGCTTACGCACCTTTTACCGATTTTAGCTTTATCCAACAGCTCGAAAAATATAACAACTTACTTGTTATGCGTACCGTTTCTAAACTCGGTTTAGCCGGCTTACGTTTAGGTTTTATTGCTGGAAATCCCTCTATTATTAGCGAACTAAACAAGGCAAGGTTACCTTACAATATTAATGTACTAACCCAAGCGAGTGTAGAATTTGCTTTAAGCCACCCGGATATGTTTGCCGAGCAAACTGAGACCATTTGCCATGAACGCGCACGAATGTTTCTCCAGTTAAGTGTTATACAAAAAGTCATACCTTGCCCGAGCGCAGCAAACTTTATTCTTTTCCGCACACCTAAAGGTACTGCGACAGAGATTTTCAACAACTTGAAAGAACAAGGGGTTTTAATTAAAAATTTATCTCCGCAAAAAGGCTTACTAAGCGATTGTTTACGCGTCACTATTGGCAAACCTGAAGAAAACAACGCCTTTATAAAGGCACTAAAATCTGCATTACAAGCCTGCTAATAATAAAGTTTAATAAATCAGGCTTCAAAAGCAAGTGCCTCTAATGTACTATTAAACATATAACAATGATAAAAGTGTGTACAACACACAACGAGGAGCGTGATATATGAGTGATCAAGGCGTAGATAGATCCAAACGCCAATTTCTAACAACAGCTTTAACCGTCGTCGGTGCTGTTGGTACAGGTTACATTGCAGTGCCTTTTCTGTCACAAATGCAACCCAGCACCAAAGCAAAAGCGGCTGGTGCCCCTGTAGAAATTGATATTAGTAAAATGGAAACCGGACAACTTATCCGTGCCGCATGGCGTGGTAAACCTGTCTGGGTGCTAAACCGAACACCCGAAGTGTTAGAAATACTAGCGGAACAAACGGACAAACTTGCTGATCCTCTATCATTAGAATCCAATCAACCAGAATCCAGCAATAATGAATTTCGCTCAATTAAGCCCGAGATTTTTATTGCCGTCGGTTTATGCACGCACCTTGGCTGCTCACCTACCTTCCGCCCAGAAATCGCACCAAATGATTTAGGCGAAGACTGGAAAGGTGGCTTCTTCTGTCCTTGTCATGGTTCTGGCTTCGATTTAGCTGGCCGTGTATTCCGAGGCGTTCCTGCTCCTACCAACTTAGATGTACCACCCCACCGCTATATATCGGAAACACGGATTATTATTGGTGACGAATCGGGAGCTGACGCATGAAGAAAAATTATTTAGCAAGCTGTGGCAACTGGTTTCTTGACCGCTTCCCACTCACCAAACTGTGGAATGACCACATGGCGCAATATTATGCGCCGAAAAACTTTAACTTCTGGTACTTTTTTGGCTCTCTAGCATTGCTTGTTTTAGTTAACCAATTAGTTACCGGTATTTTACTGACTATGAACTACAAGCCTGATGCAGGCTTGGCTTTCGATTCAGTCGAGTATATTATGCGTGAAGTCCCCTGGGGCTGGCTGGTGCGCTATATGCATTCTACCGGTGCTTCGGCATTTTTTCTGGTGGTTTACTTACATATGTTCCGTGGTCTTATCTACGGCTCATTCAAACAGCCTAGAGAGCTCGTCTGGATCTTCGGTATGCTCTTATTTGTTGCCTTAATGGCAGAAGCATTTATGGGTTATTTACTACCTTGGGGACAAATGTCTTACTGGGGCGCACAGGTTATTATCTCGCTATTTAGCGCGATCCCTGTGATTGGTGATGATTTATCCTTATGGGTACGCGGAGATTATGTTATTTCCGATGCAACGCTAAACCGTTTCTTTGCTTTCCACGTCATTTCTATTCCACTTATTTTGATCATGCTGGTTTTCTTGCACATTGTTGCCCTGCATGAAGTCGGATCAAATAACCCTGATGGCATTGAAATCAAAGCATCGAAAGATCCTTGGGGACATCCTGTTGACGGCATTCCTTTTCACCCCTATTACACGGTAAAAGATATTGTCGGTGTTGCCGTGTTTATATTCTTTTTTGCCACGGTGCTGTTTTATATGCCTGAAATGGGCGGCTACTTCCTAGAACATGCCAACTTTATTCCAGCAGACCCATTAGCAACACCTGAGCACATTGCACCGGTTTGGTATTTCACACCGTTTTATGCGATTTTAAGAGCGATCCCTGATAAGTTTGCAGGTGTTATCGCCATGGGTGGCGCGATTGTGGTTTTATTTTTATTACCTTGGTTAGATCGTAGCCCCGTAAAATCAATTCGTTACCGCGGTGGTATCTATAAAAAAGCTATTTTAATGTTTGTTATTAGCTTTTTAGGTTTAGGTTATTTAGGAATGCAAGCACCTACAGCAGGTGCAACAATCATGGCGCGTGTTTTTACGGCCATGTATTTTGGTTTCTTCTTGCTCATGCCTATTTATACACGCTGGGAAAAAACAAAACCTGTACCTAAGCAGTTAACAGATCAACCAACCATTGAAGACCGCATTCCAGGTTGGAAAGCAACTTTCTGTGAAATGGTAAAAGAAGTGCCTGTCGAAAAAGATGGAGCAACTGTTATGCGTAAACGACCTGATACATCCGGCATCATTAATGTGTTGATTCGTACTGCTAAAAACCTAAAAGCGAGTCTAGACTAATGAAAAAAATACTCCAAATCTGTCTATTACTCTTAGTTCCTCTCGGCGCTTTTGCTTCAGCAGGAATAGAGCTAGAAGACGCCGATATTGACTTGACTGATCACAAATCATTAGAAAATGGGGCACATCTTTATGTGCAATATTGTTTAGGTTGTCATTCAACGAAGTATATTCGTTACCTCAACCTAGCTGATGATTTCAATATTGATCAACAAGAAATTTTGCAAAAAGTAGCACCTGAAGGCGCGGGTATTTATGACAAAATGCTCACAGCGATGAATGGTCATGATGCGAAAAAGTGGTTTGGTACTACACCACCTGACTTATCGCTTATTGCTCGTTCAAGAGGTGAAGACTGGTTAGTAAGCTATTTAAAAGGCTTTTACCAAGATTCAAGCAAAAAGACGGGAGTAAACAATACTGTTTTCCCTGATGTTGCTATGCCTAATCCACTTTGGCAGCTTCAAGGTGAGCAAAAAGCTATTGTTAAAACGATTGATGGTCGTGAAGTCATCACAGGTCTCGTTATTACAGAGGCAGGCGCTATGACAACTAAACAATTCGATAAAGCAGTTAATGATATCGTTGCTTTCCTTGTGTATGCCGGTGAGCCAGCTCAAGTACAACGTCAAAGCATGGGTAAATATGTTTTATTATTTATCTTAATGTTTGGGGTCATTGCCTATTTATTGAAAAAAGAATACTGGAAAGACGTACACTAAATTTTCATTCCAGAGACAAAAAAGCGCTACTTCTCACGAACTAGCGCTTTTTTTATCTCTCATATTTATCAAATAAATACTTATTATGAAAAAACACCTACTGATTAGCCTATTAACTGCCCTATTATTCACTCCAGCGCTGCATGCAAAAGCCCCTGTCACCTCAGACAAGGCTCGCTATGATCCGATGTTTGTACCCATCGACATATTATTATTTCGCCCTCTGGGTTTAGCAACAACAATCGCCGGCTCAGCTTTATTTGTCGCTGTATCACCCTTTACCGCATTAAGTTCCATTGCACCACCTCATGACGCTTTTCAACGTGTAGGCGATATATTTGTCGTCTTACCAGCTACTTATACATTTATGCGTCCTATTGGCGACAAACGATTTACGCGTAATTATGATTAAGCTCAGAAGCACAAGAAAGGACTAGAACCTAATCTTACTTCTACGCAGCAAAGGCTCTTGCCGGTAATACAATTTAAGTAACTGAAAGACATCCTCAAAATGCTCTTGCAAAATATCTGGTGCACAAAAGAAGTACTCACTAAATACTGCAAAAAATTCCGCTGGACTGGTTGCAGCATAAGGATCAACGCAAACGCCATGATGCTGTTGAAGGCGCTGATTTAATCGTTCATACGCTGCGCTAAAAGCAACTGACCATTGCTTTGGATGCATAGCATAATGTAATGGCGGCATGCCATTAGCACTACCATTGAGAGTATCTAATTTATGGGCAATTTCATGAAAAATAACATTATGTCCTTGCTGCCAGCGGTGCAAATCTTGCTCAATATCTTGCCAAGAAAAAATAACTGGCCCACGCGACCACGCTTCACCACTCAATAAACGCAGATCATGGTGCACTACACCAAATTCATCTCGCTCATCCCGACAGACCTGAAAAGCACTAGGGTAAACAATCACATCACTCCAGCCACTAAATAGACCTATGCCTAAACTCAGAATAGGCAAACAAGCTTGAGTCGCAATAATAACGCGCATTTCATCGCTAAGGTGAAACTTTTGCGCACCATAGATATTTTTTTCATGTAAAAAAAGCGTAGCCAATTCTCGCAAATGCGCCATTTCAACAGCCGTCATACCTTGCAATAGGGTCAATTTATCGCTGACAGCCCTCCATAATTCATGCTCAATCGCATGCCTATGCAGAATATAAATAACCCGCGCTCGCTTAAAAACATTCATTTAGGGAAAAGCTTTAGACTGCCATTTATATGGCTTCATTAACGTCGTAGGAAATATTTTACTGCATAAGGAATTCATCAGCCCTCTTGAAACCAGTAAAAATATTGTTTGTTGACCTCTTGTTCGGCTTCAAGCCAATCACCTATTTCATGCCCTGTAGTAAAGTCTCTTTGTTCAGCCTTGTAATAAGCACGCTCTGCAATCATTGCGCGAAATTTATCTGGATCAATGCCATATTTATTGTTATTTTCTTGCCCATGATTATCTGCCATTTTCTTCTCCATATGAGTTGCTTATGCAACAGAACTTCAGATTACCTTGTAACAGCAATAACCCAAGAACACAATAATTAAATATTAATCAGCAAGTTATAAAACTGACACTCCATGACTTACTTGATAATGACCTCAGAGATACCACTTTAAAGGAGGCACTAATTAATCAATTTCTTTAAGAATAGCTGCAACGTATAAGAAATTAGCATAATATAGATTTAGTTATATCTATATTGAAAATCGTAGTTTATAAAAACTATCGTCATCCTAAAGTTTTTTATCAGGAACTCAAACACCTTTAATAGATTCCTACTAAAAGCATAGGATAACGAATACGAAATAGTATTAACTAAAAGCTATACATTTCAGAGTGAATGGGGTTTAACAGCCATTAAAATAAATGAAACATGACTATTTCTTGTACAAATAAACCACGAAACATTTACCTTAGTGTCATTCTAATTTGGGCACTCCTTTTAAGCCTTGTCGTATATGCAATTCTAGAATTTGATCTACAGCGCGCAGAGCGGGAGTTTATCGATGATGTTAATATTCATTACCAGCAAGTTAATACTAGAACTCAGGTAAACGAGTCTATCCTAGAAGGTTTTGCTGCCATGGTCAGCACTACGCAAGACTTTGATCGCGCGCGTATTCGCAGCTATGCACAAAAAATGCTCCAACAATACCCACATATTTTTATGCTTGAGATTGTTGAAAAAGTACCTCAAGCTCAATTACAGGCATTTTCTGAATATTACCGTAAAAATATTTTTCCCGAATTTAAAGTAAAAGCTTTCAACTTTGAGACAGATAGGCAATGGCAGCCAGTTACTAAAGCTAAATATCATATGCCAATTGTTTTTATGGAGCCTTTCCCGCCAGAATCACAGGACGTACTAGGCTTAGATATTAATTCCAATGCATTTTTCAAACGCGTTTTAGAAAAATCAGAAAGATTAAACCGCTCCATTGCCAGTGACCCCTTCAAATTAATAGAAGGCGATTTGGCATACCTAATTCATAAACCGATTTTAACAGCAGAGCACGGCAATCAAGCGTATATCAATAAAAGTGGTGCCCAGGGTGGATTTGCCATATTAGTTATCCATGCCAATAGCTTACTAGCATCTGAAAATCATGCGTTTCCAGGTATAACTGAATTACTCTACAACCCCGCTTATGACCATACAGATAACAGAGGCCACCTTTATAAAAATAATGCCACTGAAATAAGTGAGTTTGAATCTAAGTTATTTCCCCATTTACTATTCAGCAAGGCAATTACTAGCGAAAGCCAGCCTTTTGTTTTGCGTATTGAACAACAACTGGGTTGGAATATCGTAAGCTGGGGCAAAATAACTTCAGCGTTATTAGTCGCTCTTGCTACATTTGCAATACTTATAATTTATGCACGCCTTAATTATCAAAATGAAATGGAGCGTATCGCTACATCTGAGCGACTATTTTATCGTGCCAACCATGACGCGTTAACAGGGCTAGCAAATCGTAGCTTGTTTTATGACCGCTTAAACCATGCTTTATCTCAGGCAGCTAGGCAAAAAGAAATGCTGGCGGTGTTGTTTTTGGATTTAAAAGGCTTTAAAGCCGTAAACGATAATTTTGGTCATTCTGTTGGTGATGAAGTTATAAAACTTGCAGCAGAAAGGCTGCAAGATTGCGTTCGTGCAGCCGACACAGTTGCTCGGCAAGGTGGTGATGAATTTATATTAGTACAGGAAAAAATTAGCGGCCAGCAAGATGTTGACTACATTATCAAGAAAATTAAAACCGAATTCGAACAACCATTTACCGTTAATTACCACCTGATATCAGTAGGCATTAACATTGGCTCAGCTCTCTACCCAATTAACGGTGAAGATGTTGAGTCTTTAGTTAATCATGCAGACTCGAGCATGTATAAAGATAAGCGAGCAGAAAAATAAAATTGTACGCAGAAGGTTTAAATGACAATAGCTCACCATATTGTCACCCGAGCGCAAAAGGAATTTTAAATCTTGGCGAAACCGCAAGTCGTCGAGGTGAGGCCGTGTTACTTATATTTCCCCAAAAATGAAAATACTACCTTAGCAGTCGCGCTGCAAGGAGTTTACTTGCTGACGCAAAGCCTTAACTTCATCCAATAACTCCAAAGCTAGTGCCGTTCCGGGTAAATTGACACCCAAATCACGCTGCAATCTAATAGCCTCTTGCACACGAATAATACTACCTCCAGAAAATTGCCAGTAAGTACTGTTTACTTGATACTCTATTGGTTCAATAATTCCCTGGTCAACCATACTAATAACTTGCTCAGCGGGCACTGAGCAGTAACGGCACAGTGAACTAAACGACACGCTTTCACCCTCTTCGACAATCACACCTGAGACTATGTTTATAACTTCATTGCCCATGATCATACTCCCAATTTTGCCCGTGGATTAAAGCTATCCGCTTCCTTCTGTAAAGCCTCATATAAAGACTTCTCTTTATCGCTAAGTTTATCGGGCAATACAATTTCCAATGTGATATAAAAATCACCTGCAATTTTAGCTGGTATACCTCGCCCTTTAAGGCGCATCCGTTTGCCGCTAGAGACTCCTAATGGAATTTTCAAGTCAATCTTACCAGCGGGCGTTGGCACTTTCACCTTCGCGCCTAGAGCGGCCTCCCAAGGTGAAATAGATAATTCCAAAGAAACATCCGAGCCTTCAACTTTATAGATGGAGTGCGGATTGAATTCAATTTTTAAATATAAATCTCCGGCTTTTCCTCCCGCTACACTTGGACTGCCTTGTCCTTTTAAACGGATATTTTGTCCCTCTTTAACGCCTTTGGGGATTTTAATATTGAGTGTACGTGTCTGGACTTCAGGCCGCCCATCTTTACCCAGTACTGTCGAACGCAATGATAAGCTACGTGATGCACCGTGGTAAGCATCTTCAAGATCAATAAACACCTTAGCATGACTATCTTCACCTTGCGTATGTTGAGCTTGATGTGTTCCCTGAAAGCCTCCTGCCCGCTGACCAAAAAGACTGGAAAAGAAATCACTAAAACCAGCTCCATTCTCACCGCCCTCCGTAAATCCACCACCATGAAACTCGAAACCTGAATCCCAATCAGGTGGTGGTTGAAAGCCATTCTGCCCCGCTTTCCAATTGGCTCCTAACTGATCATAAGCGGCTCGTTTTTCAGGGTCTTTCAACACTTCATAAGCTTCACCTACTTCTTTGAATCGTTCTTCAGAATCCTTTTCCTTGCTAACATCAGGATGATATTTACGCGCTAATTTACGATAAGCACGTTTAATTTCATCCTGTGGTGCATCTTTTTTGATGCCCATTATGTTGTAATAATCGTAACTACTCAGCGTAAATAATTAAAAAAGTTCTTGACAGGGTTTTAGTCTTAAATTTGTAGCTTTTACCTACTTTC
>CBDUDP010000026.1:0-62297 GCA_965365945.1 uncultured Gammaproteobacteria bacterium | reverse complement strand
TCCATGTGAAAGTAGGGAATTGCCAAGCTCTTAAACTAAAAACCCAACCTAGCAATAGGTTGGGTTTTTTTTTGCCTAAAATTATTCGACTGATATTGAACGTTAGTTTTGTTTAGGGAAAGAATTTACGATATATGGCTCTTTTAAGAGTAACTTAATTGTGTATTCTTCTTTTTCTAAACGTCTATGTTAAGTGTATTTTTATATGCTTATTGAATATGGTATTATTTTCTTTATATACTCATCTTTCCTTTGGTGATCAGCCGAATCCGGATCACTTTAAAGAATAAATTTGAGACTAAAGATGCAGTGTTTAATATTTTCGGACAAAAATAAATGCAAGGAAAACTATTTATGAAAAGATTGCTAGCCATTTTTGGCAATATATTGTTGCTCATTATGATTTTTTTACCCTTTGGAGTGTCTTATGCTGAGGAGAAAAAAATTAGTGAAGCAGAACTTGATCAGATGATGGCTCCTATAGCGTTATACCCAGATTCATTGCTATCCCAAATCTTGATGGCAACTACTTATCCAGCGGATGTTACTGAAGCAGTAAAATGGTCAAAAGATAACCCGAAACAAGAAGGTGATGATGCAGTTAAAGCAGTTCAAGACACGTCTTGGGATCCTAGTGTAATGTCTTTAGTTGCCTTTCCGCAAGTCTTGACCATGATGGGGAAGCAACCCGATTGGGTGAAAAGTGTAGGTGATGCTTTTTTGGCGAAGCCAGAAGATGTTATGGATACCGTGCAGAAATTGCGCAAGAAGGCTAAAGATCAAGGGAATCTTGAAACGACTGAGCAGCAAAAGGTCGTTGTAGAAGAAAAGGCAACTGAAACAATTATTGTCATAGAGCCTGCTAACCCGCAAGTTGTCTATGTGCCAGTTTACAATACTACAGTTGTTTATGGTACTTGGTGGTGGCCGCATTATAGGCCTTGGTACTATTATCCGCCGGGTTATGCATATGGATCTGCAGTTATGAGAGGAGTAGGCTTCGCTGTAGGAGTGGGAATCACTCATGCTCTCTGGGGGAATTGTTCGTGGGGGCGTGGTCATGGCAATGTTAATATTAACGTCAATAGATACAACAATATTAATGTTAATAACAAAATCAATTCCAAGAATAGAAATACTAACTGGAACCACAAGTCCAATAATCGCGGCAATAGTACTTCTCGTAACAAGGCAAATCTTCAGAAAACTAATAGTAACCGATCTGGAGCAGCACAGCGCCAAGATTACCGAGGCCGGGATACGCAGCGTGACCAAGCACGTACAACTTTAGATAAGCGAGCAGTTAGTCCTAGTGAAGGCCGTAAACAATTAAAGGGAGATGGTGGCAGCAAAGCACGAGCATCGGTTAATCAAGCTAACCGTGATTTTTCACATAATAAATCGAGTCGTAACACAGGAAATACCAAGCAAACAAATAGGGCAAGTAATTCCTCGAGACAATCACGTAATAGTGCGTTCAAAGGGGCTGGTAACACACATCAAACTAAGAGAAATATTAACCGAGGAAATTCTAGTAATCGTTCGATGAGTAGGCAACGTAGTAGCGGTGGACGTCGTTCGGGTGGTGGGCGTAGGTAAAAGGAGAGGCAAATGAAATATATAATTAAAAACATTCGAGTAACTATGACTAATCAATCCCGAACCATGAGTAACTGCTTATCCGGAATATTTCTTACCGGACTTTTTTTGTTTTCAGTATCTTGCTCACAGACAGGCCAGCCGCGTACAGAGCTAGAAGCATCTCCAGCCCTGAATCAGGCTACATTTACTTCAGCCGAGGAAGCTGACAATACTTTTGAATTAGCCCTTAAAAATAACGACATAAAATTGCTTCAAGAAATATTAGGTGCTAATTATCAAGAGGTTTTGCCAGTAGATACAGTCAGTAATGAGGGTGTGCAAAAGTATATTGCTGCTTGGGAAAAAGAGCACGTACTGTTAGCTGATGGCGATAAAAAGCGGTTAATTGCTGTTGGTGTTGAACAGTGGGTAATGCCTATTCCTATTGTTTTGGGTGAGTCGGGATGGTATTTTGATATTCAAGAAGGTCTGGAGCGTATGCGCATTCGTCGTATTGGCAGAAATGAACTTTCCGCCATTCAAGCCGTACTAGCCTATTACGATGCACAAAAGGAATATGCCGAACTGGACCATAATAATGATGGTGTATTGGAATATGCTCAAAAGTTTATTAGCACTTCCGGAGAGCGTGACGGCCTATATTGGGAGAATAATTCTGAAAATACCTTGAGTCCACTTGGCCCATTATTTGCGGAGCGTATACCAGAAAAGGCTTATCACGGATATTATTACAAAATTCTTACTGCGCAGGGAGAGCATGCTAAAGGTGGCGCTTATAGCTATTTACAAGGCAATAACATGAAGCTAGGGTTTGCATTGCTCGCATGGCCGGAAGAGTATGGCGAAAGTGGAGTAATTAGCTTTCTAGTTAGCCATGAGGGTGTTGTTTATGAGCAAGATTTAGGGAGGGAAAGCGCAAGTGTTGCTGAAAATATTTCTACTTTTAACCCAAGTTCAAACTGGAAGCCAGTCGACGAAGTTGATAACCCATAAGTTAAGTGTTAATTTTTAGGTTTATTGATAAAAAACTCAGCCGCAAGCGAGCTGAGTTTTAAAGAAAATCGAGTTGTCTCGATCCCTCTTTTCATGCCCCTTAAGCCGGTCTCACACATAAGCTCTAATTACATCTTCACAAAATGATATACCAAACGATAAACATGACGCGTATCTCTTTGTCACTCCATAAGCTGCTGGCTATCTCACAATGGAAAAAGCTCCATTGTAAGCTATCCAGTTCGGGGGCAAGCCACCCGAGATTTACGCTATGCGGTTAAATAGCTCAATGAGTAACAATTTTACAGGAGCACTTTATGTCATCTCATCAGGTTGGTTTTACCTATCTTTCTCAGGAAGATTTACTGGATGCGGGTTGTTTTGATCTGCGTATGGCCATTGAAGTGGCTGAAAAAGCCATGCTGGCCTTTGAAGATCACCGGATTATGTTTCCTGAAAAAATAGTGCAAATTTTTGATCAGGTCAGCCAAAATAGAATTAATGGTTTGCCCGCCACGTTACTGGATGAAAAAATTTGTGGTATCAAATGGGTATCTGTTTTTCCGCGAAACCCAAAAAAATATGACGTACAGAACTTATCGGCCATGTTTCTCTTATCAGAAATAGAAACGGGATTTCCCGTTGCTGTAATGGAAGGTACGCTGGCTTCTAATATGCGCGTGGCGGCGATAGGGGCGATTGCAGCTAAACACCTAGCACGTAAAGATGCGCATAGTATCGGTTTTATTGGTGCAGGGGAGCAGGCGAAAATGCACTTGCTCGGTATGAAAGTGGTACGCCCTAGTTTAAAAGAGTGTCGCGTATCTGCTAAAAGTGCGATAGAGGAAGAGCAATTTATAGATGAATTGTCGCCGCTATTACCAGATATTAAGTTTATTCGCACCAATACGGTGGCACGAGATGCGATGGTCGGGGCTGATATTTTGGTGACTGCAACCAGTGCGCAAGCGCCACTATTGAAAGCCGAATGGATGAAGCCGGGAGCTTTTTACAGCCATATTGGTGGCTGGGAAGACGAGTATAAAGTCGCGCAGCAATGTGACAAGATAGTCTGTGATGACTGGGAAACGGTCACTCATCGCACGCAAACTTTAAGCCGTATGTATGCAGAAGGTTTGTTGTCTCACAGCGATATTCATGCCGATTTGCACGAGTTGGTTTCTAAGCATAAGCCTGGGCGAGAGTCCGATGAGGAGCGCACCTACTTTAATGCGGTCGGTTTATCTTATGTGGATATTGCATTGGCACATGCCATGTTTACCCGAGCACAATCAGTGCATATCGGTCAGAAACTGGATTTGCAGGAAAGTATGGTTTTTGAACATCATAATATCATTAGTAAAATCAGGTTATAACATGTTTAAACAGCTTCCCAGTAGTGACGCTAAAAGCGTTGAAGTCAGCTTGAATGGCGTGAAAATTCAGGTGACTGAAGGCATAACCGTTGCTGCAATAGCATTAATTCACGGTTTACGTCATACCCGTACCACGCCAGTGTCAGCCAGTAAACGCGCACCATTCTGTATGATGGGGGTGTGCTATGAGTGTCAGATGGTAATTGATGGCAAGCCTAATCAGCGCGCATGTATGACTTATGTTCAACAAGGTATGCAAGTTGACACTCAGCAAGGAGTAGGGTCAAAAATCGGCGGTATTGTTTATGAATAGTCATTATCAATTACTGATTATCGGTGCTGGCCCCGCGGGGCTTGCAGCTGCAACACT
Source organism: uncultured Gammaproteobacteria bacterium (assembly GCA_965365945.1). GTDB lineage: Bacteria > Pseudomonadota > Gammaproteobacteria > Methylococcales > Methylomonadaceae > Methyloprofundus. Next base: position 57,956 of record CBDUDP010000026.1, on the reverse strand, counting down.
TGCTTCTGAGCAAGGGGTTTCCTGTGCGGTATTGGATGAACAGCCCGCGCCTGGGGGACAAATTTACCGGTCTATCGAATCAGTGCCAGAACAGCGCGCACAGCAATTAGGTGTGGAATACTTACGCGGCAAGCAATTAGCGGCTGAATTTCGTGATAGCAAAGCTGAATATTTTCCCAATACACGCGTCTGGTCACTGAATAATGAGCGCGAAGTGGGGGTATTGCATAATGACCAGAGCAAAATAATCACCGCGGATCAAATTCTGGTGGCAAGCGGAGCGATGGAAAGACCAGTACCTTTTTCGGATTGGACTTTACCGGGTGTTATGCAAGCAGGCGCAGGACAAATTTTGTTCAAATCAGCGGGTGTCGTGCCGAGTGATGGGGTGGTATTGGCAGGGTCTGGGCCGCTATTATTGTTACTTGCTTGGCAGTATATGAATGTTGGTGTAGATATTAAAGCAATATTAGATGTCACGCCGTTGAGTAATCATTTTCTGGCTTTACCTAAGTTGCCCAAAGCCTTGCTAGCGCATCATTATTTGACCAAAGGATTGGTTTATCAAAGAGACCTAAAGCGTGCGGGCGTGCAGACCAAAATTGGCGTGAGCGAATTACAAGCAAAAGGGGATGGGGTTTTACAGTCAGTCCATTATCGTCATTTAGGACGGGAGCATAGTATTGAAACGGATTTATTATTAACTCATTTTGGTGTAATTCCGCATATTTGGTTAACTCAGGCCGCAGGCTGTCAGCATCAGTGGGATAGCAGTCAGCAATGCTGGCGACCAAAGCAGGATGACTGGGGTAATACCAGTATTGAAGGTATTTTAGTGGCGGGTGATGGTGCGGGCATTAATGGTGGCCGCTCAGCTGAACATGCGGGGCGATTATCAGGGTTGCAAGCTTTGTTTGCTCTGGGGGTTATTACACAAACAGAGCGTGACCAGCGATCAGTAAAAGAGCGTAAATGGATGAATGATGATCGCCGTATTCGTCCTTTTTTAGAGGCTTATTTTGCGATTCCCCAAAAGCTATTGGCGACTGCCGATCAGGATACCATTGTCTGTCGTTGTGAAGAAATTACCGCCGGTCAAATAAGGACTGCTGTTGATAATGGGCATGGCGGCGGTAATGACGTGAAGTACTTAACCCGTTGTGGCATGGGCGCTTGTCAGGGACGGCAATGTGCTAATGCAGTTGCTCATATTGTTGCAGATGCAGGGGGGCAACCCGTCTCTGTGAATAGCCATTTTCGAGGTCGCCCCCCCATTGCTCCTTTAACCTTGAAGCAGTTAGCGGGTTTAGCTAAGGGGGATGTGTAATGAATACTGAAGTTCTTATTATTGGCGCAGGTTTGATGGGTTCCTCTATTGCATTGCAATTAGCCATGCGTGGATGTCGTTGTATCGTGATTGATAAAGCGAGTCCAGGCCGTCATGCTTCTGGAGCGAATGCCGGTGGTTTACGGCAGCTTAATCGAGATCCAGCAGAAATCCCTTTAACCGTGGAAGCCGCTAACATGTGGCGTAACATTGAAAGCCTAGTTGATTCAGATTGTGATGCGCGCTTTCCGGGGCAATTACGCATTGCCGAAAATCAGTCAGATATGGGTAAGCTAGAGCAGCGCGCGGCAATGGTTCGAGGCTTGGGCTATCAGCATGAAGAAATGATTGGTAAAAAAGAACTTTATCAATTAGTTCCTGCATTAGCGCCTCATTGTGTGGGCGCTTTAATGTGCCGAGAAGATGGTTATGGGCGTCCGTATCACGCCTTAACGGCCTTTCGTAGGAAAGCAGAATCGTTAGGTGTCATTTTTCACTCTGATACCGAAGTTTACAGGCTTGAACAAGAGGGTGAAGGTTGGCAAGTGCGTACTTCAAAAGGCATTTTTAACAGTGATATTTTAGTGAACTGTGCTGGTGCATGGGCAGGAAAATTAGCGGGGTTACTGCATGATTCAGTGCCTTTAACACCTAAAGCATTAATGTTGATGGTCACTGAACGCTTACCGCATTTTGTTGATCCGGTTATGGGGGCTGCGAGTCGTAAATTATCGTTTAAGCAAATGCAAAATGGCTCCTTGATTATCGGTGGGGCATTAGTCGCTAAACTCGATTTTGCTAAGGAAAAAACTGATATAGACTGGTTGCAATTGTCTGAAAGTGCCAAGACGGTCATGCACTTTTTTCCACAACTTGAAGATGTGCGTATCGTTCGTGCTTGGGCTGGCATTGAAGGCTTTATGCCAGATAATATTCCGGTTATTGGCGCTTCACAGAGCATGAAAAATGCCTATCATGCCTTTGGTTTTTCTGCACATGGCTTCCAATTGTCACCGGTTATTGGTCGGATTATGGCACAACTGATTTTGGATGGGCGTTCGGAGTTACCTATAGACCCGTTTAGCCTCAGTCGATTTGATTAATATTGGGCAACTTTTCATTATTGTAGGGTAGCAATCTTTTTGCTCCCGTCACCCTATGCTTTTAGCAGGAATTTATTATGATACCTAGATTCCCGATAAAAGACTTCGGGAATGAACTGTGCTTAATGTCAACGAAATTATCATTAAGCATACTCTTTTGAAAAAGGTTCTCCACTTTTTATAACCCCAAAAACTTGGCGAATAAGTTTGTGAGCAATGGCTACTTTTATTACTTTCTCAGGCTTTCCTTTTCCTGATAAACGCTCATATAGTGCTATGCATTGCTGATTTTTTCTTTTGGCTGTCCAGCTACACATGTACAACATTGATCGCATCCTACTATTCCCTACCTTGCTAATATGAGCTCGTCCTTTAACGCTAGTTCCCGATTCAAATGTTCTTGGACTCATCCCAATGTAGCTAATAAATTGCTTTACTTGATCGTGGGAAAATTTATTAAACCCATCAGTTAAACAAATCATCAGGGTCGCGGTTTTGGGTCCAACCCCTGGTACACTCGTTACCAAATCAAACGTCTCTGAATGATGCTCTTTAACGAGCTTAAGCATGCCTTTATCAAGCTGTTTTATGGCTTTATTAACAGCGGTAACCATGTCGTTCAATACTTGAGTGACCTCATCATTTAAATGAGTCAGAGCGTTCAAAGCCTCTTCACTATTACTTAAAGCAGTCCGTTGCTTTATCAATTGATGTCGAACTGTATCATATTGTTTTAAATGACCTATTTCCGTTTCATCCGGCTGCCAACAATGGAGTTTGTTCGATGATAAAATAAGCCGTCCATACTCACAAATAAGCTTAGCATCAGCCTTATCTGTTTTAGTTCTTTGTAAACTCATTTGCGAAAACCACTTTATTTTTAATGGGTTCTCGGCAATAACCTTTATACCTGCCTGATGAAGATAGTGGGCTAACTTTAAATGATAATTGCCCGTGGCTTCCATGATGCAAATTGCATCTTTACTAATTAAACGAAGTAAGACTTTGTAGTCTTCTTCTGTCTGCTGTAATTTAACATGACAGCCTTTACCTTCTTGCTCAAAATAAATATCAAATGTCTCTTTGGAAATATCAATGCCGACAAATTTTTTCATCTTAAATCTCCTAATTTAATATTGAGATCTTAGCTCGCAATCCTAAATGCAGGTTCATGATGACCTTTCGAACTGTTCAGCTTAACTCTCTTAAATAAAGGCAGGTACTTACATTCCCGACGGTGTTATACACGCATGACGATCAATAGTGTGTCCTGCCTTTGTGCTAGAGTTATTAATTGTACCCTAGCGACTATAAGCATAGGATGACGATATTTTTATATACATTGGCCTGTGAATAATGAGTAGTTACAATAATAATAAGGTGTGAAAGGTGTGAAAGGTGTGAAAGGTGTGAAAGGAGAGAAAATGAGTATTACCCGAATAGGTACAGACAGACGGCGCATGAGTAAAGTCGTAATTCATAATAGTACCGTTTATCTGTGTGGTCAGGTAGCTAAAGATGCTAATGAAGGCATTCAAGAACAAACTCAGACCATGCTAGATAAGGTTGATGATTTATTAGCGCAGGCTGGTAGTGATCGTCAGCATATTCTTTCAGCAACTATTTATATTAAGGATATGCAGGATTTTGCGCAAATGAACGCAGTATGGGATGCTTGGGTGATTGAAGGCTATTCTCCTGCGCGTGCATGTGTGCAAGCAAGTTTGGCGAGACCTGAGTTGTTGGTGGAAATTTCAGTGGTAGCGGCAGTTAAAATGGCCTAGAGAAACACTAAAGGATGGTTGAGAAAGGTCAGGTTGACGTGTGCCGGTAGTAATTTTGTGGTGGAAAAATAACTATGCCGACTTATGTATGGGGTTATTACAGTCAGTAATGATAATGATGGCGAATCATAGTGCGCTGCGCTCTATTACTGAGGGTTTTCAAGTTAATACTTGTTTTGATGGAAGCGGAAACTATGTTTTCCGCTTCCATCAAAATTTGACTTTATACTAATGAAATAGTTTCTGTACGACCTTTTACTTCAAAGTTTAGTTTACCTTCGCAAGTTAACCAGCCTATACCGCGCTGTAAATCATTTTTGCTTAAGCCCGTTTCGGTGCTAATTTTATTTGCACTTGACGGGCCGTTGTCATTTAAAAATTTCCAGATTACACCTGCAGCATTTCCAATTGAATCACTCATAGTTACACCTTATTAAGATAAAAAATAAAAAAATTAAGAATCCGTGTGATCAGGAAGAACAATATTCAGCTCTAATGTTTCTTGCTCATCGTCGCTATCAAAGTTGACGGATATAGCGTCTTGGTCAACTTGGATATATTTTTGTATAACTTTTAATAGCTCTTGCTGTAATGCAGGCAGATAAGAAGGTTGGTTGCGTGCATTTCTTTCGTGTGCGACGAGGATTTGTAATCGTTCCTTTGCAACTTTAGCAGAGTTAGGTTTAGTGGTTTTAAAGTAATCAAGTAAGCTCATGATTAACTCCTAAATAGGCGTCCAAAGAGGCCTTTCTTTTCTTCATCGATAAATCTGTGCGGCTTGTCTTCGCCTAAATAGCGGTCAACAATATCTGAGTAGGCTTGTCCAGCATCACTATTTTCATCAAGAATAATGGGCTCACCAGCATTTGATGCACTGAGTACTGATTGTGATTCGGGAATAACTCCGAGCAAATGTAAAGAAAGAATGTCTTGTACGTCCTCAACACTTAACATAGCGCCTAATTTAACCCGCTTAGGGTCGTAGCGGGAGAGTAAAAGGTATTCTTTTATGGGTTCCTCACCGAGTTCTGCGCGTTTTGATTTACTGGATAAAATCCCTAACATGCGATCCGAGTCACGTACTGATGAGACCTCAGGATTGGTCACAACAAAGGCATCATCAGCAAAATACATGGCTAGATTCGCACCGCGCTCAATACCTGCTGGTGAGTCACAGACGACGTATTTAAAAGTTTTTGACAATTCCTCTAGTACTTTGCCTACGCCTTCTTTAGTTAATGCATCTTTATCGCGCGTTTGTGACGCTGGAAGGATATAGAGCTGGTTGCAGCGCTTATCTTTAATTAAGGCTTGGTTTAAAGTTGCTTCGTTATTAATAACATTTACAAAGTCATAAACAACGCGACGTTCACAGCCTAAAATAAGATCTAAGTTACGTAGACCTACATCAAAATCGATAACGGCTGTTTTGTGTCCTTTTTTAGCAAGTCCCATGGCAATTGCGGCACTGGTGGTGGTTTTTCCCACTCCGCCTTTTCCAGATGTTACAACGATAATTCTAGCCAATGGATTGTCTCCTAAATATTTTTAATAATTAATGCTTGGTTGTTCAGATAAATTTGTACCGGTTTATTGCGGTTTGATTCATCTAAGTCTTCGCTGATACGATAAGTTCCTGCCACAGAGACTAATTCGGCTTGTAAATCAGAGCAGAAAATTTGAGCACTCTCATCGCCCTGTACACCGGCCAAAGCGCGGCCTCTTAAAGTGCCGTAAATATGTATGTTACCTTCGGCTATGACTTCAGCGCCAGCGCTTACTTGGGCAATGACGATTAAATCACCTTTAGCATAGATGCGTTGTCCAGAGCGTATAGGTTGATTGATGATCGTGCTTATAGTCGTGGTGCTTGCCACTGGGTCAGGACTTTCTTGTTTAGATACTTCTGCTTCTAGTTTTACGGGCGCTTCTTGTTTGGCGTTGTTAGTACTATTTTGTGCGGCCATAACAGGCAGCATTAAATCTTTTGCGTCTTGATGTTGGTAGGCTGTTCCGCCTCGGACGCCAATAGGGCGCATACCTGAGTTACGGATGGCATCAACCAGTAAGGCAAGGTTCAGTTCTTGGTCTTGTATGGCACTGAGGTCAAGTAGTAGCGATGAATTGGTGAAGAATTCAGGCGCTTGTTTTATTTTTTCGAGTAGTTGGTGAGTAATTACATTGATATCGGTACTAAATAGGTTGAGTACCGGAATAGTAATTACTCCACTTTTGAATTCAAAAGCAGGTGAACTTGCAGAAATGGGTTGGGAGTCAGTGGACATGATTTATAAAAAATTACCTTACTAATGGTTTGATTCTATCATTGCTGTTTAAAAAAAACACGCTACCTGACAAAATAGTTTTATTTCTTAAGTGACTCATAAAGTTGATAAAAAAGTTACCCACAAATATTGTGGATAACTTTGTTAATAAGGTTGGGAAAAGACTATCTAATGCTTGGTTGTAGAGGGGCAGCGGAAATTGTCTAAAAAAACAACAGAGAGAAGTATTGTTTTATTAAACAACATGTTACGTTTCTTTCCTTGCCGCTTTAGCAATTGCATTGGATATTTTATGGGCGTTAATAGGCATTTGTGCGTAAGTACTTGAAAAACTATTCAGGCTTAATGAATTTTAAAGTCATGCGATCACTTTCTTCGATAGCAATAAATTTCGTTTTATTTGTTTCACCGCCTTTTAATGAGGGCGGTAATGACCATACTCCTTGAGGGTGAATATGCGTATCTTTTGGGTTGGCATTTATTTCAGATTTAGCAATTAACTTGAAACCTACTTGCTCTGCTAACTGAATAACATAGGCTTCAGTAACGTAACCCGTGAGTGCGGCTGGATCTTGTTTGGTGCTGGCAGGATTGCGATGCTCGACTACGCCTAATATTCCGCTTGGCTTCAAAGCTTGATACATAGATTTAAAAACCTGTTCAGTTCGGTCGTTTTTCATCCAGTTGTGTACATTACGAAAAGTAAGTATTCGATCAGCTGAATTATTTGGGGCAATTTTTAGTTGTCCAGATGTTTCCAAGGTGGTGGTGATAACTTTTCCATAGACTTCAGGGGCCGCAGCTATCTTTTGCTTGAATTGCGCTAAGCTTTTGACAAAATAAGGAATAGCTGAATTTTTGTCAAAGTGAGCGGCATAGAGTTTGCCGTGATCTTTTAAGTAAGGCGCTAGAATTTCTGTATACCAAGCTTTGCCGCCTGGCCATATTTCGATCACAGCCATGTTCGGCTGCAAATCAAAAAACTCTAGTGTTTTTTCTGGGTGTCTGTAAATGTCACGTGCCTTATGTTCTGCTGAACGGTGTGAGCCGTTGATTGCTTTTTGAAAGGCAGTGGTCTCTGCGAAACTATTAAGGCTGAATGTTAATAAAGCTAGTAGAGCGGTTTTTTTATACATGGTATTAAGCTTTATTAATGAGTTGATACAAGCTGACACACGCTAAACCGATAAAGGCAACGAAGGTCCAACCGGGTATGCTGAGCCCTAAAAATGTCCATAAGACATCAGCGCATTCACCGGTGCCGTTAACCATGAGTTTAAGGGTATCAGTTAACGGAAAGTTTTCAAAAATATAGGAAAGTCCAGGGCTACATTCAGGTACTTCTTCTGGAGGTAAATTTTGTAGCCAGACATGACGCGCGGAAACGGCTGATCCTGCTAAAGCAAATATAGCACCGAAAACGGCATATATCTGGATGCCTTTTTGCGCGGGGTTATGTAGTGCGGCAATAAGAAAAGTAATGCCGGTTATTAATATGGCAATACGTTGAGAGATGCATAAAGGGCAAGGTTCTAGCTCATCAACGAACTGAAAGTATGCACCGACTGCGAGCATAGAAAAGCAGGCGAAAAAGCCGAGGAAAAACCAAGTTCTGGGTTTAAATTGAATCATTCAATAACTCCTATTTCTTTTTTAAAATTTTTAATATCTCGACTAGAGCCTAGTACCACTAAAATATCACCAGCATCAAGCACATGGTCTTGCTCTCCTAAAGAAAAGTACAACTTTTCTCCGAGTTCTTTATCGACGACACCAATTAAAAAGAGATTATATAACTCATTTAAGTGTAATTCGCTAATAAGTGTATTGTCTAAGCTCGAATTTACAGGGATTGTAACCTCTGCCATATGTAAATCAGCACGTCCAAAAACAGCTTCATCTAAAATCCAAGTAATGCTGGGTTTAGTGAGTAATTGATAAGCTTTTTTACTGCATATTTCGAACGGGTCAATAATTTTATTGGCTCCAGCGGCCAATAATTTTTCAGCGGATTCGGGGTGATTGACCACGGAAATGATTTTAAGTTTTTTATCGAGTACGCGTGCCGAAAGAGTCAGAAATACATTTTCTGAGTCGGACTCTAAAAAGCAAAAAAGCGTTTTTACTGAAGAGCCTATGCCTAGCGTAATAAGATCCTCGTCTTGGCGGTAATCCATAAGTTGTGCGGGCAGCTCTTTTTGCAGAGCTTGTTCTATTTTTACAGGGTCAGCATCTAATATTATCAGCTTATTTTCTTTTTCGTTAAGTTGACTAACCAGCTCATAGGTCATGTTGTTATAACCAAAAATGGCAATAAGTTTATCGGTCATAATGGTTTCTCTAGCGCTTTTTGTAGGCGACTGGTGATAATTAAGTCATGTAAGTGTTCAATACCTAGCTGCCTACCTAATAAAACTAAGATGTCGCCTTCATAGAGTATAAAGCTAGAGTCTGGGTTAAAGTAAAAGTGTTGATTGCGCAATTTATAACGATTTCTGCGTTTGGCATGAATGGGGTTTTCGCTAATCACGCCAATTAGGCGAGTTTTATATTGATTAAAATTAGCCTCTTTTAGAGATATGCCGGTGAGAAAGCAGTCCTCGCATACGCTTAATGCTTCCATTTGTATATCTTTTTGGTCATGAAGGATGCCATGTATCGCTTCGAATGCTACTGGATGGCCGATATACTCAGCCGCTAAAAGCCCCGCAATATTAAATGATTGGACAATATGGCTTGCGCCTGCCTGGAGCATTTTCTTGGCATTCTCTTCGTGATTGGCGCGTGAGATGATGGTGATGTCTGGGTTTAAATAGCGACTCGTTAGAGTGATATAAACGTTGGTTATATCATTATCTGTTGTGCATAACACGGCTTTAGCGCCATTATTAATACCTGCCTGTTCTAAGGCGGAATTTCGACTGGCATCATCAAATAATGCGATATAGCCTTTTTGTTTAGCTAGGGCGATGTGTTGTTCATTGTTGTCTATGATGACAAAATGATGTTTATTCGCGCGTAGTTGTATAGCAATATCTTGACCTACGCGACCAAAGCCGCAAAGAATGGTTGTGTCGTTCAGTTTTTCAATGCGGCCCTTAATCCTTTCTTCTTGAAATTCGCTCATCTTTTCATTGAAAGCCGCGACTATAATTGAAGTGAAAAAGGCAAGAACCCCTAATCCAGCGATAATCAGCGCACTGGTTACTAGACGCCCGCCTGTAGTTACGGGAGTTATATCGCCATAGCCTACGGTTGATACGGTGACAACAGCCCAATAAAAAGCATCATAAAGGTCATTGACTTTTCCTCCCATATTTTGATTTTCAAACATGTATATGGCTGTACTGGCAATGAAAATTAAAAAACTCATAAAAACGGCTAGCGTCGTCAGTTCGAAGCGTTTATTTTTTAGTACGCCGGTGAACATTTGCATGCTTTGTGAGTAGCGAAATAACTTGAATAAGCGAAAAATCAGGAAAATTCGCAGAATACGCAGTGGCCTGTAACTTGGCAGAATGGCAAGTAGATCAATAATAGAGCTTGGAGAAAAGAAGTAGCTGAATTTGTTGGCTATAATGAGCCCCAAGACTTTATGTAAATGAAAGGGAGTGCCTAAGTACTCGGTTTTTTCATGCTGCTTGATAATCAGGTTATGTATATCAGAGTATATCCAGCCGCGTAGTAGGTATTCGCAGATAAAAACAGTGACTACAAAGTTTTCAAATAAAATCGCCCATGCTGATGTTTTATGCTCAACTTCATAAAGTAGTAGTGATACGCTGCTGATAACTAGCATAATCATGAAAATATCAAAGTAGGATTTGATTTTGCTCTGTGGGTTTTTTAATAAGTCGTAGAAAAAAACTTTCACGCTTTGATAGTGTGCCGAGCTTTTTAAGCTGTAGGCAATATAAAGGATTAGGCGGGTTAGCATATGGCGTATGTAGTAGAAAAAGTAGGTGCTGTTGCTAAATCATAAAGCCTAGTTGTTATTCGGGCTTAGTCAATTCTTGGATTTAAGAGGGATGTTTTTGTTGCTTATAAAAATTTGCTTAACTCTTTTAATGCTTGCCCGCGATGACTTAATTGATTTTTTCTACTTGCCGGTAATTCAGCTGAACTACAGTTTTCAGTTGGAACCCAGAAGATAGGATCGTAACCAAAGCCATTTGTACCTTGTGCCTCAGATAATATGAGGCCCTCCCAGCTAGCTTGGGTAATGATTGGGAAAGGGTCGTTCGCATGGCGCATTAACACGATAACGCAAATAAAGCGTGCAGTTCGTTGCGCTTCTGGGATGCCTTCCATGTCTTTAAGTAGTTTCTGCAGGTTTTCTTGATCGTTGGCTTGTGGGCCTGCAAAGCGAGCGGAAATGACACCAGGAGCACCGTTTAATGCGTCAACGACTAAACCTGAATCATCCGAAATGGCAGGTAAGTTGCTGTGAACTGCGGCGTTTCTTGCCTTGATAATAGCATTTTCAACGAACGTACTGCCTGTTTCTTCGGCTTCTTGAATATTAAATTCTTGCTGAGTAATTATTGTGTAATTATTTAAAAGAGCTTGAATCTCTTTTATTTTTCCTTTGTTGCCGCTGGCTAAGACGATTTTTTGAGAATTAGGAAATAACATAATTAATTATTTTAAAGTAAAGAGGGAGAATTTGCAGTTCTGTATGCTGGATAGTAGAGGATGCAACGCCTGCAGTATCAATACCTGCAAACGTTGCGTATTATTTTACTGGTGATCTGCTAAGGCAGCAGATTGTTTAGCTAATAGATCTGTAATGCCTGATTTAGCTAGTTCTAGCATGGCGTTAAGCTCCTCTTGGCGAAAGGCGTGTCCTTCCGCGGTGCCTTGAACTTCAATAAAGGCTGCGGCATCATTCATGACTACGTTCATGTCTGTTTCTGCATTGCTGTCTTCTTTATAGTCTAAATCGAGAACTGGCGTGCCGTTATAAATGCCTACTGAAATTGAGGCGATTTGTCCGTGAATCGGATTTTTTTTGATTTTCTTTTGTTTGAGCATTTTTTCTATAGCTATAGAAAGTGCGACAAAGCCACCAGTAATTGAAGCGGTACGCGTTCCTCCATCGGCTTGAATAACGTCACAATCGATAGTAATAGTGTGTTCGCCTAGAGCCGATAAATCCACTGCGGCACGCAGTGATCTGCCGATAAGGCGCTGAATTTCTTGAGTTCTGCCGCCTTGTTTTCCTTGGCTTGCTTCGCGCCCCATGCGTGTATGTGTTGAGCGGGGTAGCATGCCGTACTCGGCAGTGATCCAGCCTTGGCCTTTTCCTTTTAGGAAGCGCGGCACTCTGGTTTCAACGCTTGCAGTACATAGTACGCGCGTATCTCCGAACTCAACTAAGACAGACCCCTCTGCGTGCTTGGTGAATCCACAGGTAAATTTAACTTCTCTAAGTTGCTCAGGCGCACGTCCGCTAGGTCTCATGTTTATCTCTATATAAATTAAAAAAGAGATAGAGTATACCTGATTAAGCTATTTGAAGTAGGTACTGTAGGAGAAGGGCGGTTTTAGGTAATAAAAGGAGGGAGAGAGTCTATGGATACCTTTTTTGCTAAAGGGCCTGAATAGAATGAAATGCCATTCTACTCAAGTGGGTTTGTGAGGATTATGCCTTTTCATCTATAAATGTGCCTAGCATTTCCTTTTCTGCATTAAGCAATTTTACACCGACAGAAGATTCAAACTCCGCTTCTTTTAGGCTCAGTATAGGCTTGAGAATGTCTTTTTGGTTAAAGTTGATGCTACCAACTTCGTTGCTTTGAATAGGAGTCTTGGCTATTTGTACGGCTGCATCATTCGATTTTTGTTGAGCACTGTTAAATAATTGGACGGCACTGCTATCAGGTAAAATGTTCATTAATGACCTCCGTTCGGGTTATTTGTTTCGACTTTAATTATAGTAGAAGTAAGGGGTTTATTTTGTGAGAAATTGTACGTTTTTGATTAAAAAGATTTTTTTAACTTCCCTTGAAAGAGTCGCTGCTGGTAAATGGTTCAGTGTAATAAAAATTTAAAAATTTTATTTGTGTTTCTAAAAAAGATGGTTATAATTGCTCTTCAAATTAAGTTTGCGAGCGTGGCGGAATTGGTAGACGCGCTGGTTTTAGGTACCAGTATCTATGATGTGGGAGTTCGAGTCTCCCCGCTCGCACCACTTATTATCAAATAGATTTATTAACGGTAATCATCGTTAATTCTCAGAAATACATTTCCCATCACGGGTATTCGTAAGCGATTCATTTATACAATTGAGGATAATCAATGCAAGTCTCTGTCGAAAAGACATCGGAATTAAGCAGAAAAATGACTGTTATCATACCTGAAGACATTGTTCAGGGAAGGATTAATGAGCGCTTAAAGACTTTAGCGCGTGAGGTCAAAATAGACGGGTTTCGTCCTGGAAAGGTTCCTCAAAATGTCGTAAAAAAAATGTATGGAGCACGTGTAAGAGAAGAAATTACAGGTGACTTGATCCAAACGAATTATTTTAAAGCAGTCCAAGATAATGATTTACGCCCTGCTGGAATGCCTCAAATTGAACCAGTGCAAGCTGATGAAGGTTTTCAGTTTACAGCGACTTTTGAAGTTTATCCTGAGATCTCTTTAGAGGCTGTTGATGCGGCTGCTGTTACTAAACCTGTTGCTGCTGTTGGGGCATCTGATGTTGCTGCGATGATTGAAAAGCTTAAAGAACAGCGTAAAGTATGGGTAGCATCCGAGCAAGATTCTCAAGATGGCGATAAAGTAACTATTAAACTCTCTGGTGTATGCGATGGTGAAAACTTCACTGACGGTACGGTAGATGATTTCCAAGTAGAAATTGGTTCTAAGAACATGATTCCTGGCTTCGAAGAGCAGGTGACGGGTCTTGCTGTAGGCGCAACTAAAACTTTCGAAATTACTTTTCCAGAAGAGTATGGGAATGAAAAGTTAGCGGGTAAAGCAGCTGAGTTTGAAATAGAAGTACTGAAAATTGAATCATCTGCTTTGCCAGAAATCGATGCTGAGTTTATTAAAGCTTATGGTATTGAGAGTGGTGATGAAGAGGAATTCCGTGCTGATGTGCAAACAAATATGCAGCGTGAATTAGATCAGGCGCTTAAATCAAGACTTAAAAACGCAGTTATGGATGCATTATATGCAGCTGTTCCTGTAGCGTTGCCTGTCGTAATGATTGATCAAGAAGTCGAAAGTTTAATGAAGCCTTATTACGAAAATGCGAAAAAACGTAATGTGGACATCAATGATGTAAAGCCTGCTAATGCTGATTTCGAAGATCAAGCAAAGCGTAGAGTTGCTCTAGGTTTGATTTTGGCTGAAATTATTCAGCAAAATGAAATTAAAGCAGGCGACGATCAGGTGCGTGTGGTTATTGATGAGATGGCAGCAAGCTACGAAGACCCTGAACAAGTTGTTAGCTGGTATTATGGCGATAAGAAGCGTTTAGCTGAAGTTGAGCAGTTAGTACTTGAAGATGCAACTGTTGAGTGGGTGTTAGGTAAAGTTAAAGTTACTGACGAGAGTGTAGCATTTAGCGATGTGATGGATCCTGCAGCATAGTAATAAGGAAGAAAATAATGAATAGCCATAACGGAATGGGAAATATTATCATGCCTCAAGCAGCTGGCGGCTTAGTGCCTATGGTTGTCGAGCAGACTGCGCGTGGTGAGCGATCTTATGATATTTACTCGCGACTATTAAAAGAGCGCGTAATTTTTTTGGTGGGCCAAGTCGAAGATTACATGGCTAACCTCGTTGTGGCTCAGTTGTTGTTTTTAGAATCTGAGAACCCTGACAAAGATATTCATTTATATATTAATTCGCCGGGTGGTTCGGTGACTGCTGGGATGGCAATATATGACACCATGCAATTTATTAAGCCAGATGTCAGTACTATGTGTATTGGTCAGGCGGCTAGTATGGGATCATTGCTATTAACGGGTGGTGCGGCAGGTAAGAGATATTGTTTGCCTCACTCAAGAGTAATGATTCATCAGCCATTAGGTGGTTTTCAAGGTCAAGCTTCTGATTTTGATATTCATGCGCGTGAGATTTTAACGATACGTGAGAAGTTAAATAAAATTTTATCGCATCATACTGGTCAGGATATGCAGAAAATTCAGACGGATACTGATAGAGATAACTTTTTAAGTGCGCAAGAATCTGTTGAGTATGGGTTGATTGACAAAGTGCTGTCTAACAGGGCAGAATCTTGATAAAAAATCTACAAAATTATTTTAAGGTTAAGTAATGAGCAAAAAAAGTGATAGCGATAAAATTTTATATTGTTCATTTTGTGGCAAGAGCCAAAGTGAAGTAAAAAAGCTTATTGCTGGTCCTTCTGTTTATGTTTGCGATGAGTGCGTTGATCTTTGTAATGACATCATTAAGGAAGAATTTGCCAATGATGATCTAGTTGAGGAAGGTGAGCAAAAGTTACCGAAACCGAAGGAAATTAAACAAGCGCTAGATGAGTATGTGATTGGCCAAGATAAAGCTAAGAGAATACTGTCGGTTGCAGTTTATAATCATTATAAGCGCCTACGCAGTCACACGAAAAAGGGCGATGATGTTGAGTTGGGTAAAAGTAATATTTTACTGATTGGTCCAACTGGCTCAGGTAAGACCTTGTTGGCTGAGACTTTAGCTAAAGTTCTTGACGTTCCTTTTACCATTGCTGATGCAACGACTTTGACCGAAGCTGGCTATGTTGGTGAGGATGTTGAAAATATTATTCAAAAGATCCTGCAAAAATGTGACTTTGATGTAGAGAAAGCTGAAGCTGGTATCGTTTATATTGATGAGATTGACAAGATTTCTCGTAAATCTGAAAACCCATCAATTACGCGCGATGTTTCTGGGGAGGGTGTTCAGCAAGCTTTATTGAAATTAATTGAAGGTACGGTTGCATCTGTTTCACCTCAGGGTGGCCGAAAGAATCCACAGCAAGAGTTTATTCAGGTAAATACCGCGAATATTTTATTTATTGTTGGTGGTGCTTTTGCTGGATTAGATAAAGTCATTAAGCAGCGCTCTGAGAAGGGTGGTATTGGTTTTTCTGCTGAAGTGAAAACTAAAGATGACGCTAAAAATGTTGGTGAGTTATTTGCTGAGGTTGAGGCGGAAGATTTAATTCGCTATGGCTTGATTCCAGAATTTGTAGGACGATTGCCGGTTGTTGCGACACTTGAGGAATTAAGTGAAGAAGCACTGATTCAAGTATTGACCGAGCCTAAAAATGCATTAATTAAGCAATATAAAAAGCTGTTTGAAATGGAAGGCACAGAGTTGGAGTTTCGTGACGATTCGTTGTCTGCGATTGCGCAAAAGTCTATGCAACGAAAAACTGGGGCAAGAGGCTTAAGAACTATTGTAGAAAATGTTTTGTTAGATACGATGTATGAAATTCCGTCGGCTGATAATGTTTCAAAAGTTGTCGTAGATAAGTTGGTTATTGATGGTGAAAATGACCCTTATTTTGTTTATGAGAATGAAAAGAAGGTTGCAGCATCTGAATAGATTCGTATAAGTTTTTTTAAGAATTATTGAAAGCGGGGGTTTATTATTAAACCTCCGCTTTTTTTATGTCTTACGCCTTGTTATATAAAATAAGTACCCTTATATTAGAAAGATATATTTAAAAAATAAATGAAGGTTCCCTGTATGGAAACGAATGAAATAATAGATGTAATTGTTGATGAAAATTTAATTCCAGTATTGCCATTAAGGGATGTGGTGGTTTATCCGCATATGGTTATTCCTTTATTTGTCGGGCGTGAAAAGTCGATTGAAGCGCTAGATAAGGCGATGGCAGAAGATAAGCAAATTCTGCTTGCGACTCAAAAAGAAGCCGACCTTGATGATCCTAGCTTTGAAGAGTTGCATCAAGTCGGGACTTTGGCTAATATTTTACAATTATTAAAACTGCCTGACGGAACAGTAAAGGTTTTAGTTGAAGGTGAGCAGCGTAGTCAGGTGGTCAAGTATCATGAGCAAGAGGGTTGTATTTTTGCTGAATTGACTGAAATTAATGACATATTCACGCTTGCTGACAAAGAACTTGATGTCATGGTGCGGGCTGCCGTGGATTCATTTGGCCGCTACGTGAAATTGAATAGTAAGATTCCTCCTGAGGTTTTAAATGCCTTGTCTGGAATCGATGAGCCAGGTCGTCTTGCGGATACGATGGCTGCTCACATGAGTTTGAAAGTGTCAGAAAAGCAAGAATTGCTTGAGTTGTCTGATGTTGTGGCGCGTCTTGAAAAGCTGATGTTGCTGATGGAGAGCGAAGCAGACTTATTTGAATTAGAAAAGAATATTCGTGTTCGCGTAAAGCAGCAAATGGAAAAGAACCAAAGGGAATATTATCTGAATGAGCAAATGAAAGCTATTCAGAAAGAATTAGGTGACATGGATGATGCGGTCAGTGAAGTGGAAGAACTGGAGCAAAAGATTGCTCAGGCAGGGATGTCTAAGGACGCAAAGGAAAAAGCGGAAGCAGAGTTAAATAAGCTTAAAATGATGTCTTCGATGTCGGCAGAAGCATCTGTCGTGCGTAATTATATAGATTGGATGCTGAACGTGCCTTGGAAAAAGAAAACCAAAGTACGTCATGATTTGAAGTTGGCTGAAGAAATTTTAGACGCAGATCATTATGGGTTGGAAAAGGTCAAAGAGCGTATTTTAGAGTATCTTGCTGTGCAGCAGCGAGTGAAGTCGCTAAATGGGCCTATTTTATGTTTAGTTGGGCCGCCAGGGGTAGGTAAAACGTCTTTGGGGCAATCCATAGCGCGAGCAACCAATAGAAAATACATTAGAATGGCTTTGGGTGGTGTGCGTGATGAGGCAGAAATAAGAGGTCATCGTCGCACCTATATTGGTTCAATGCCGGGTAAAATTTTACAGAACTTGTCAAAAATTAAGGTTCGTAACCCTTTGTTTTTGCTTGATGAAATCGATAAGATGGCAGGCGATTTTCGTGGTGATCCAGCATCAGCACTGTTAGAGGTGTTAGACCCAGAGCAAAATAAAGCTTTTGCTGACCATTACCTAGAAGTTGACTTTGATTTGTCTGATGTCATGTTTGTGGCGACGGCAAATACGATGAATATCCCCGGCCCTTTATTGGATCGAATGGAAGTTATTCGTTTGGCGGGCTATACGGAAGATGAGAAAATCAATATTGCTATGCGTTATTTGGTACCTAAGCAGCTAAAGAATAATGGCTTAATGGGCTCGGAAGTGCTGATTACGGAAGCTGTTATTCAGGATATTGTTCGCTACTATACACGTGAGGCTGGTGTGCGTAGTTTAGAGCGGGAAATTTCCAAAATTTGTCGTAAAGTTGTTAAGCAGTTATTGCTCAAAGAGAAGCAAGGAATTGTTAATGTTGTATCAGATAATTTGTCTGATTATTTAGGTGTGCGCCGTTTTAGTTATGGCCTTGCGGAAGATAAGGATCAAGTGGGTCAAGTAACTGGATTGGCTTGGACTGAGGTTGGTGGTGAGATGTTGACCATTGAATCGGCTGTTATGTCAGGAAAAGGCAAGCAAGTATCGACCGGTAAGCTTGGCGATGTGATGAAAGAATCTATCGCGGCAGCTATGACTGTTGTGCGAGCACGCGCTGGTATTTTAGGTATCAGTGATGAAGCATTTCAGACGCAGGATTTACATATACATGTGCCCGAAGGAGCGACGCCGAAAGATGGGCCTAGTGCTGGTGTCGGTATGTGTACAGCGATTGTTTCAGCATTAACAGCGATTCCGGTGCGTGCTGATGTAGCGATGACGGGCGAGATTACTTTACGTGGTGAAGTGCTTGCTATTGGCGGGCTGAAAGAGAAATTACTGGCTGCGCATCGAGGTGGAATTAAAACCGTATTAATCCCGTATGAAAATGAAAAGGACTTGGTTGATATTCCGGATAACGTGAAGCAAAACCTAGTAATTAAGCCGGTGCGCTGGATTGACGAGGTTTTAGAAATTGCTTTACAGTATCAGCCAGAGCCGATAAAAAAAATCAGTACTCAGGCAGAGAAGAAAGGGCTTAAGTCCAAAGTAAAATCAGTTACTGCGCATTAATTTTTTTGTATCAAGCTGTATCGCTTGACATATCTGGTGTGTAGTTGATATAAATACGCACGGTTTGAGGGTTTTTATTTTTAGGCCGGTCGACATAATTGTATGCTGTGTAAATTACCTATGGAGAAGAATAAATGAATAAATCTGAACTTATCGATGCAATGGCTGACGCCTCAGAATTAACTAAAGCAGATGCAGGGCGTGCACTTGATGCGTTTATGTCGTCAGTAACTGCGGCTTTACAAAATGACGATTCAGTTGCTTTAGTTGGCTTTGGAACGTTTACTGTAAAAGATAGAGCTGAGCGTAAAGGACGTAACCCACAAACAGGTGCTGAAATTACTATTCAAGCGGCAAAAATTCCTTCTTTTAAAGCGGGTAAAGGTTTAAAAGATAGCGTAAATGGCTAATTAAAACATTTTTCAAAGAAATGTTGCTTAATTATAAAAAAGCATTATAATACTATTTCTTGAGTCGGGTGCTTAGCTCAGCTGGGAGAGCATCGCCCTTACAAGGCGAGGGTCGGGGGTTCGAACCCCTCAGCACCCACCACAGACTTGGAGCGGTAGTTCAGTTGGTTAGAATGCTGGCCTGTCACGCCGGAGGTCGCGGGTTCGAATCCCGTCCGCTCCGCCATATTAAGAAACCTCGACCCATTTTTGGCTCGGGGTTTTTTTTTGTTTAAAATTAAGTGTTTGTAAAAAGGGGAATGGGATATAACTCGTTCAAAGGGTCTGTTTAGATAAATAACAAACAGGCGTCATATAGTTCAATCAATCGGTTAAGGCTAATCAAATGCTGTCAAAAATAAGAGAAAAAACACAAGGTACTTTTGCTTGGGTCATCTTGATATTGATTTGTGTCCCTTTTGCATTATGGGGATTGCAAAATTACACTGAGGGCGGCCAAGAAAGCGCTGTTGTTATTGTTGGTGATAAAGAGTTTGTGCAGCGAGACGTAAATCAGGCTTACGCTCAATTCAAACAGCAGTATGCTGAAATGCAATTACCTGAAGAAATGTTAAAAAAACAGGCAATTGAAAAGTTAATTCGTGATGAACTTTTATTGCAGCATGTGACAGCTGAGAAGTTATCAGTTACCGATGAGACGGTGCGTAAATTTATAGCTTCGTTACAGTATTTTCAGCGTGAAGGACGGTTCGATAAGAAGCAATATGAGACGCTTCTAGCTACTCAAGGTATGACGTCTGCACAATTTGTTAACCGTATCCGTAAAGCATTGCTCATGGAGCAATATCAAAAAGCGGTTACTGAAAGCAGCTTTGTTTCTCAGCATGATATTGATAGCTTCTTCAAAATTCAAAACCAAACGAGGCATATTGAGTATGTAGCTATTAACGTACAACAAGTTAATGAGTTGCCTACAAGCGATGAGATTAATGCTTATTACCAGCAGCATGTGAATGAATACCAGTCAGCTGAACAGGTTTCAGTTGAGTATGTAGAGTTATCGGTGGCTGATTTGATGGGGGATATTTCTCCTACAGAAGATCAAATCAAAACCTATTACGAAGAGAATAAAGAGTTATATTCGAAAAAAGAACGTAGAAAAATAAGTCACATTCTATTTGCTAAAACGAAAGATACCACTGAAGAGCAGGCATTAGCTAAAGCAGAGGTTGCGCAAGCACGATTAGCGAATGAAAAATTCTCTGATTTAGCGGCTACTTTATCTGATGATTCATTAACTGCTAAAAGTGGTGGTGATTTAGGGTTATTTGAAATTGGCGTTATGGAACCTGCTTTTGAAAAAGCAGCGGCGAAATTGACTTTAGGTGAAGTGTCTAAGCCCGTTAAATCTGCTTTCGGTTATCACTTAATTACGGTGACCGAGCTAGTTCCAGCTCAAACTAAAGATTTCTCAGAGGTTGAAAATGAGGTGAAAGAGGCTGTACAGCGTGCGGAAGCAGAAACCAACTTCTATCAGTTAGGTGAGTCACTAACAGAAGTGAGTTTTGAGAATTCAGATAATCTACAAGTTGTGTCTGACGATCTAGGTTTAACTATTAAACAAAGTGGGCTTTTTGAGCGTAGCATGGGTGAGGGTGTTGCTAGTGAAGAGAGTATCAGAAATATTGCTTTTTCTGAGGCTGTTTTACAAGGACATAATAGTGAGCCAGTTGAGCTAGGTGATGGTCGTTTAGTCGTTTTACGTTTATTAGAGCACCTACCTTCTGAAGCTAAGTCGCTAGCAACAGTGCAACAAGAAATTGTTGGCGCTATTCAAAGTGATAAAGCTAAAGCACAGGCTCGTGCAGCTGCTGAGAATATTAAGGTGCAGCTAGCCGCAGGTGTTACTTTAAGTGACGCAGTTAAAGAGCAGGGTTTGGTCGTTGCTGAAATTGCTGAGTTAAAGCGTAATGGCGGAGATTTAGCGTGGCAAGTTAACCAAGCTGTATTTAAGGCAGCTAAGCCGATAGCTGGAAAGCCAACGATATTAGTCGTTGATTCTATTGAAGGCAATCAAACGGTAGTGAGTTTATTATCGGTCGCTGATGGCGCTAAAGATGATGAGGCTGAACAAGTCAAGTTGGCTAAAGCGAATATTGCTAGAGCTTTAGGTCAGGCTGATTACGGCGCTGTGATTGAAGGTATACGCGCAGTGACTAAGGTGACAGTTAAGGAGTAAACCTCCCCTTACTAACAGGCATAAAAAAGGGGCGATGATCGCCCCTTTTTTGTTGCTGTCGTTATGCTACGACCAAGCGATTTACTTTAAAAACTTAAGATGAAGCAATTCCTGCAATATTATAACCGCCATCAACATAAGTGATTTCACCGGTTACACCAGATGCTAAATCAGAGCAAAGAAAGGCAGATACATTTCCTACTTCTCCAATTGTTACATTTTTCTTTAATGGCGCAGTATCCGCTGCTTTACTGAGCATGGATTTGAAGTTATTGATACCTGCTGAGGCGAGCGTTTTAATTGGGCCGGCAGAGACAGCATTAACGCGTGTACCTTCAGCGCCTAAAGCAACCGCCATATAACGAACGTTAGCTTCTAAGCTAGCTTTAGCAACACCCATAACATTGTAGTTTGGAATCGCGCGTTCAGCGCCCAGGTAGCTTAATGTCAGTAATGAGCCGTTGCGCCCAGCCATCATTTCTCTGCCAGCCTTAGCTAGAGCTGTGAAGCTATATGAGCTAATGTCATGAGCGATTCTAAAGTTTTCGCGTGTTGTAGCGTTAACAAAATCACCATCAAGTGCATCTCTAGGGGCAAATGCAACAGAATGTACGATACAGTCTAAACCATCCCAATGCTTGCCTAATTCAGCGAAGACGTTGTCGATTTGTTCATCGCTGCTTACATCGCATTCGATCGTGATATTAGAATCACATTCTGCGGCCATTTTCTCTACGCGGCCTTGTAATTTTTCATTTTGAAAAGTAAAAGCGATATCTGCACCTTCGCGGTGCATTGCTTGTGCAATACCCCATGCAATTGAGCGGTTACTGGCTAAGCCAACAATAAGTACGCGTTTGCCTTGCATAAAACCCATTTTTATTTCTCCAGTAAGTGTTATAAGTTTATTTAACTCGCTAAGTATCTACGAGCTATTTACATAAGTCCAGCTTTTATAGGTGCTGGCGAGTTAGTTAATAATCTTTCTTTTGACGTATTTGTGAGCGCTCAACTAAGGCGAAAAATTGTTCTAGTTGATTTTGTTCTTTAATTGATTTGAGCTGGTTAAAGTGTCCGCCAACCAGAAGTTTAGTTCGGCTATTACTATAGGGTTTAGAAGAACGGATAATTAGCTTAAAGTGAATAGCGATATCATTGGGCAGAGTGAGTGTGCAGTTATTTAATTGATCTCCACGGATCAGTCTTGAGTTGCTGCTATTAACAATAAGTCCTATGCCGCTGCGAGATATATCGCAGACTATGCCGCCGATGGTAAAGTGAGTTCTATTGGAGGTACCTTGAAAGGTTAGGTTATAAGCGCTAATAGCTATCCGAGGCGAGGTTCGGCGTTGTGGATAGTAAATGCGCTTAGGTAAGGGGGCAGTAAAGAAGTGTTCGCCTAGAGATTCGGCTGGGGATATGTCTGTTAGGGATATAGATAAATGTATGTTGTTTAGGAATGTCGTTAACTTGAGTTCTTTGCATTGCCTTAGTAGCGAATTACCTGAGCTAGGCACTAGTTCATCTAGTAGAATTTTTTGTTTATCTGCCTGCACTTCCATGATATGTGACGTGTAGGTTTCATTTGATCCCTGTAGCTCAATACTACAAAAAGCAGTTTCAGCTTCAATCTGGCTAAGTAAGTGTATTATTTTAGCTGGGTCGGTCACAAAATTAGGGTTGTGGTTTTCTATAATTGGGTCGACTTCTTCGGTAATTGTCTTTTTAGCGAAGATTTTTTTAATCAATGTAAGCATAAGCAAAGAAAGGGCGTTAGAAAAATAGAATTATATTGATTTAAACATCGCTTTCACCTGAGTCTATTGTCTTATCGCTATGATGAGTACTAGGTAAGCTTAAGTTTTTACGGACATCTAAACTAAATTTTATGCCTATAGGTGAAATTACGCCTTTACCTATAGAGTTCAGTGTCAGTGCTGTCATCGTAGCTGCTTTTTGGAAGTCAGAGCATTTGCGCATCAGTAAGGAAAAAATGAATAAAACTTCGCCTTCATTAATTTCATTGTTTTTGATCATATATTCGGCCATTTCAGATAGCTGTATATAAGCTTTGATTCTCTTTTTTCGGTTGATAAAGCCTATGCTAGGCATATTTTTAAGTAGTTTCTCGTAGGCGTCCGTAGTCTTTCTTTCTCGATCTTCTTCGTACATAAAATAGCCTTTTGTTTCTTAATTGGAAGCAATTAGTTTAATACCTTGGGTATTGTTGATTAATAAAAACAGAGTAAAATACTCAGCATTAGAGAAATAAAGTCTCTACCTTTTTAGAATATATTTTAACAGGATATTAGCATGACAAACCTTAATAGAGACATTGCAACAGGTATTTTATTTATTGTTGGGCTTTGGGGATTTATTTCTGGCCAGTTTATTATTTCAACAGTCTTGTTTGCTAGTGCAACTGTTTTAAGTAATATCATGCCCAAAGCAGAACTAAGCTAATTTTTAAGCGTTTTATTCAGTAGTAGATGTAAATTTTTAACCTCCTCGTGTTATAAGAGCTATTTTATCAGCTCTACTTTGTGCCCTTTTTGTCTTTAAGACTCAGAGGGCTTTTTTTTGTCTGCAGATAAGGGTTATACTTATCTGCTATGTTAAATAAACAACTGATTGTAATAGAGAAGAGGTTAGGGGGTTCGACATTAACTCAAATTATTGAACCTTTTATACAAGAGCAGGGTATTGAGCTTTACTTAAAGCGAGACGATTTATTGCACTCGATTATTTCTGGTAATAAATGGCGTAAACTTAAATATATATTGGAGCACGCACTAGCATTAAATACGCACAAAATTATTTCTATGGGTGGCGCGTACTCCAATCATTTACATGCTTTAGCTTATGCCGGTAAATTATTAGGTATACAGACAGAAGCGCGCATTCGTGGTGAGCGCCCTGAGGTATTAAATGCCACTTTAAGCGATATGGCGGCTTGGGGAATGCACTTGGAATTTGTTTCTCGTAGTGATTACCGTTTGCTTAGGGAGTATAAAGCATACGATACTTTGCCTGGTTTACAAAAAGACGAATATTGGCTGCCTGAAGGAGGAGCGATGGACTTGGCTTTGCTGGGCGTTGCTGAATTGGTCGCAGAAATTGATTTAGATTATGATACTTTATGCGTGCCTTGCGGTACTGCAACGACGTTGGCGGGGATAGTGAGTGCTGTGCCTAATGATAAACAGGTGTTTGGCTTTGCCGCGTTGAAAGGTGCCGCTTATTTAAACGACGAGGTAAAGTCTTTATTAAAAAATACCGCGTGTCATAATAATGAATGGGCTATCCAATTACAATACCACTTTGGTGGATTTGCTAAAATAAATCCAGAGTTATTGCGGTTTATACAGCAGTTCGAACAAACGCAACGCATAAAATTAGAGCCGATTTATACAGGAAAAATGCTGTATGGTATTTATGATTTAATTAGCCAGGGTTATTTTAAGTCAGGACAAAGAATTATTGCTATTCATACCGGTGGTTTGCAGGGTAATCGTGGTTTTAGTTCTTGATAAATTTAGGCATATTTGAGATCAAGGGAAACAGTGAATAAGACTATGACAGAAAACAAAGCAAATATAGAAAGTACTGAAATTACCGAGATTGTTGAGGCAGTGGACCTTAATGACCCTGCTTTATATTTTAATCGTGAACTCAGCCTTTTGGAATTTAATGATCGTGTTTTAGCGCAAGCAAAAAATGAAAACTTACCTTTATTAGAGCGCTTAAATTATTTATGCATCTCTTGTTCTAATTTAGATGAATTTTATGAGGTCAGAGTTGCTAGTGTTATTCAATTAGCAGCTTTAGATCCATTGGCGACGGTGTGTGATGGCTTAAATGCGCAAGAACAGTTAGATGCTATTGCACCTAAGGCGCATAAGTTAGTTGATGAGCAATATCGAGTGCTTAATGAATTACTGATTCCTCAGTTAGCCGAGCAGAATATTCGTTTTATTCGTCGTAATGAGTGGACAGCTAAGCAGAGGGACTGGCTAAAAACGTTTTTTCATGAAGAATTACTGCCTATTTTAACGCCAGTAGGTTTAGATTCCGCGCATCCATTTCCGCGTATTTTAAATAAAAGTTTAAACTTTATTATTTCCTTAACAGGTAAAGATGCATTTGGGCGTAATAGTGGCCGTGCAATTCTTCAGGCTCCTAGAGCGCTGCCTAGAATTGTTCAGTTACCTAGTGATGAAACGGGTAGCGGTGAATATGATTTTGTATTTTTATCTTCGATTATTCATGCCTTTGTTGATCAACTGTTTAATGGTATGACGGTTAAATGTTGCCATCAGTTTAGAGTAACACGTAACAGTGATCTTTTTGTTGATGATGATGCCATTGACGACTTGCTGAATGCGGTAGAAGGCGAATTAGCCATGCGTAATTATGGGGATGAAGTGCGCCTGGAAATTGATGCGAATTGTACCGAAGGCACTGTTCAGTTTTTAGCTGCACGTTTTGGAATTGCCGCAGATCAAGTCTTTTTAGTCGACGGGCCTGTTAATTTGAGTCGGGTACAAGAAATATCCAGTTTGGTAGATCGTCCTGATTTAAAGTTTATGCCTTATAAAGCATCGATTCCAGCTGCCTTATCGCGTAATAAAAACTTTTTTGACGCGATTAAAAAGCAAGACATTTTACTGCATCACCCTTATGAGTCCTTTACGCCAGTGATTGACTTTATACGACAGGCTTCTGCTGATCCAGATGTTTTAGCGATTAAGCAAACGCTATATCGAACTAGCGCAGACTCGCCGGTTGTTAATGCTTTGCTAAAAGCAGCTAGAGCCGGAAAGGAAGTGACGGTTGTGATTGAGTTGCGTGCCCGTTTTGATGAAAAAGCTAATATTACTTTAGCGTCTAAATTACAAGATGCTGCTGTGCATGTGGTTTACGGTGTGGTGGGTTATAAGACCCATGCCAAGATGTGCTTGGTGATTCGCAAAGAAGGTAAGCAATTTCGTGATTATGTGCATCTAGGAACTGGTAATTATCACCCTAATACAGCACGCTTTTATACCGATTATGGCTTATTCACTAGTAATAAAGAGTTGTGTGAAGATGTCAGGAAAGTTTTTTGGCAATTGACCAGTTTAGGGAAGGTGACTAAGCTGCATAAGTTATTGCAATCTCCTTTTACTTTGCATAAAGGTTTGATAGCAAAAATTGAGCGAGAAATTGAATTTGCTAAAAAAGGTGTGCCCGCTAAAATCATTTTTAAAGTCAATTCAGTTGTAGAAGGCCAGATTATTCAAGCTTTATATCGTGCCTCTCAGGCAGGTGTGGAGGTAAGGCTTATTGTGCGTGGTATTTGTTCTTTGCGCCCAGGTATTGAAGGTGTCTCTGATAATATAGAAGTACGTTCTGTTATCGGTCGATTTTTAGAGCATACGCGTGTTTATATGTTCGAAAATGGCGGTAATCAAGAGGTCTATGCCGCGAGTGCAGATGTAATGAATCGTAATATGTTTAGACGTGTGGAAGCTTGTTTTCCTATCGAGCATAAAGCGTTAAAAGCACGTGTATTAGCTGACTTAGGTTTATATCTAAAAGATAATGCTAGCTCGTGGATTATGCAGGGTGATGGTAGCTATGTGCAAAGTATCGTGTCAGAGGGTGAAGGCATTTTTCAAGTGCAAAATGCATTAATGGAACAATATTCCAGCTAAATAGAGCTTTATATGGTTGCATAAAGTGAGCTATAAGTCGCAATTAGTTTGAGCTTGAAAGGCTATATTAAGAATACTTTTTTAATTTTTAAGGTAATTTATGAGAGATTTAAAACGGTTTTTTGTTTATTTGACAACATTGGTATTTTTGGTTTTTATTGCAGGGTGTGATAGTTCTTCACCTGATATTGAGAACCCTCCTCCTAGCCTAGAAGCGGCTACATTGGTGCTAGGTATTACGGATGCGCCTATTGATGATGCTAAGTCAGTGGTTATAACGGTCACAAGTATTGAGATATCTAAAGATGGTGAGGGCTGGGAGGAGTATTTTAATGCTAATAATGAGGACGAAGAGGAGAAGAAAATTGACCTATTAGAGTACTCTAAAGGCAAGGTGTTCTTGTTTGATGGGCAGGAGTTTAATGCGGGTGAATATGGTCAAATACGCTTATATTTAAGTGAAGCTCCTGAGAAAAATACCATTACCTTATTAGATGATACTATACATAATTTAGATATAAACTCGGGTATCAGGAATAATGGAGTAAAGTTGGTTTCTGGGTTTGAAATTAAAGAGGGCGTCACAACTTCGTTAACAATTGACTTTGATGTGAGGAAATCTATTGTTGTAAAAAATCCTAATAGAACTCCACCAATATACTCATTAAAGCCAACGCTTAAACTTATTACCAATGATTTGTCGGGAAATATAATTGTAACGGAAGATATTATTGACGTTAAAGATGTGGTTTATTATTTGTACCCAGCTGGCTGGACGAGTGACGAGATTGAGAGTGAATTAACAGAGGAAGAGGCAAGCCTAGAAGAGGGCTTGGTTGCATTTGAGGGGTCGGTTAGTTCAGCTATATCTTTTATCGATACAGAAGATAACAATTTAATAAAAGTAATATTCCCTTTTATTCCATATGGTACATATGACTTGTATGAAATGGATACTGATGGCGAGTTGGTATACCCTTCCAAGAAAGAAGATATAACACTCTCCGCAGATGATAATGGAGAAGTCATTATTTCTGAGTAAAGCTTCACAAAAGTAGTGCTAAACTAAGGGTCTATTTATAGGCCCTTTTTTATGGGAAAAGAGAAGGTTTGCATAAGTTATATTTTTTAAAAAGAGCTAATGAGAGATTTATTTAAATTTTTTCCAATATGGCTACTAAGTTTGGTGTTATTAGCTTGTAGTGATGGCGTGTTGAATGACCCTTATCCTGATAGGCAAGTCGGTCAGCAGTCCGTTTTATATTCCTCTTTTTCTGGCCGACCTAAGCACTTAGATCCCGCAAAAGCCTACAGCTCCAATGAATATGCTTTTATTGGTCAAATCTATGAGCCTCCTTTTCAGTATCATTATTTAAAGCGCCCTTATGAATTAGAGCCGTTAACCGCTAAAAGTATGCCTGAAATTCATTATTTTGATGTTACAGGCCAGCCGTTAGCGGAAACCAGCACGAGTGATGAAGTTGCTTATTCTGATTATATTATTGAGCTTAAACCTGGTATTCAATTCCAACCGCACCCAGCTTTAGCTGTTAATCAGCAAGGGCAGTACCTTTATCATCAATTAAGTGCCGCGCAATTAGAAGGCATTCAATTGTTAGCTGATTTTAAACAAACTGGAACACGAGAATTAACGGCAGCTGATTATGTGCAGCAAATTAAACGGCTAGTGCACCCAGAAATCTCCTCACCGATTGCTGAATTAATGAAGCAATATATTGTTGGCTTAGGTGATTATGCTCAGACCATAAAAGATAAACCACGTACCGCTCTAAAAGGTAATCATATTAATGGTGTAGAAGTACTCGATAAGTATCGTTATAAAATCCGTATCAAAGGTAAATATCCGCAATTTATATTTTGGTTGGCCATGCCTTTTTTCGCGCCTATGCCTTGGGAAGCGGACGAATTTTATTCACAAAAGGCCTTAATCGATAAGAATATCACTTTAGATTGGCAGCCTTTAGGGACAGGACCTTATATGTTAGAGGAAAATAACCCTAATTTACGTATGGTCATGCTTAAAAATCCGAATTTTCATGATGAGTTTTATCCTAGTGAAGGCGAACCTGAAGATAAAACGAGTGGCATGCTCGACGATGCTGGTAAGCGCTTACCGTTTATCGACAAAGCGATTTATCTATTAGAAAAAGAAACCATTCCTTACTGGAATAAGTTCTTGCAAGGTTATTATGATGGCTCGGGTATCGCTTCTGATAGCTTTGATCAGGCCGTGCAATTTACCGGTGACGGCGAGGTCGCACTGACTGCGGGTATGCAAAATCAAGGTATACAATTGCAAACGGCAGTCAATAGTTCAACCTTTTATATGGGCTTTAATATGCTCGACTCCGTTATTGGCGGTAGCAGCGAGTCAGAACGTAAATTACGTCAAGCGATTGCTATAGCTATGGATTATGAGGAATATATTTCCATTTTTAATAATGGCCGTGGCGTTGCAGCCCAAGGCGTTATACCGCCAGGTATTTTTGGCTATAGTGCAGGCGAGGAGGGCGTTAATCACTACGTTTACGATTGGCGTAATGGCAAAATGCAACGCAAGCCTTTAACTGCAGCATCAATTCTTATGCAAGAAGCGGGTTATGCTAATGGTATAGATCCAAAAACGGGTGAGTCTTTAGTTTTATATTTAGATACTGCTGCGAGTGGCCCAGATGACCGTGCGCGCTTAAATTGGTATCGTAAACAGTTTGCTAAATTAGGCATACAGCTGGTGATTAGAGCGACGGATTACAACCGGTTCCAGCAGAAAATGCGTGATGGGAATGCGCAGATTTTTATGTGGGGCTGGAATGCCGATTATCCTGATCCGGAAAATTTCTTTTTCTTATTATATGGCCCGAATGCGAAAGTCGTTCATGGCGGAGAAAATGCAGGCAATTATCAAAACCCTGAGTTTGATCGACTATTTAAAAAAATGAGCTATATGAACAACGGCCCTGAGCGGCTCGCTGTGATTCGACAAATGCAAGAACTCATACGCTATGATGCCCCTTGGGTTTTTGGCTTACATCCGAAAAGCTTTTCTCTCTACCATAGTTGGTATCACAATTTAAAGCCTAATTTGATGGCGAATAATGGTTTGAAATATAGGCGGATAGAAGCGCAAAAACGCGAAAAATTGAGACTGCAATGGAATCAGCCGGTATTTTGGCCAATCGTGTTAATTGTTTTGTTATTGATAGCCCTTATTTTTCCAGCTGTACGCAGTTTTCAGCACCGTGCTAAGGAGACTATTAAGTAATGTTTAATTATATTTTACGTCGTATTTTGTATGCTTTTCCTTTGCTATTAGGTGTAAATATCCTTACCTTTATGCTCTTTTTTATCGTCAATAGCCCTGATGATATGGCGCGCATGCAATTAGGGCAAAAGCATGTGACTGAACAAGCAATTGATAACTGGAAATTGCAAAGGGGTTATCAGTTGCCCTTATTAATCAATCAAGAAGTAGCGGGGCTGGAAAAAATAAAGCAGACGATTTTTTATCAAAAATCTTTACGTTTATTTGTCTTTGATTTTGGTATTTCAGATAGCGGACGACATATCGGTGCGGATATACAGCAACGTATGTGGCCGAGCTTGGCGGTTGCTTTGCCATCGTTATTAGTCGGCTTATTGGTTAATATTAGTGTGGCTTTAATGATGGTTCTGTTTCGCCAGAGTTATTTGGAGTTTAGTGCGATTGTGCTGTGCATTATTATTATGTCAATTTCTTCTTTGTTCTATATTATTGGCGGACAATTTATCATGGGTAAACTGCTCATGTTGGTGCCTATTTCTGGCTATGACACTGGAATGAATGCCTTCAAATTTTTGATTTTACCGGTATTGATCAGTGTCGTATCAGGCGTGGGATCTGGCGCGCGTTGGTATCGCACCTTATTTTTAGAAGAGATTGAGCAAGACTATGTACGTACTGCACGGGCTAAAGGTTTGACGGAAACTCAAGTGCTCTTTAAACATGTCTTAAAAAATGCCATGATTCCGATTTTAACGGGGGTTGTGGTGGTTCTACCGCTATTATTTATGGGGAGTTTGATTACTGAATCATTTTTTAGTATACCGGGCTTAGGCAGTTATACGATTGATGCGATTAATAGTCAGGACTTTGCCATAGTCAGGGCTATGGTTTTTCTAGGGTCGGTACTTTATATAATTGGCTTACTGTTGACCGATATTTCTTATACCTTAGTCGACCCGCGAGTAAGGTTATCTTAATAAGCATAGGCCCTACACAAGGCTAAAAGCCTTCTCCAGAGGGAGAAAGAGCTGTTATGGGTAGCTTCTCATTGCAAGCCGTTTTTTAGCTTGTCATTCCTGCATGCTGTTAGCAGGAATCTATAGTGTATGCGTGGATTCCCAGATAAAGATTTCGGGATGACGGCTATTACAGTGATTATTTATTGGGCTTGGTATTGGGCTTGGTATTGGGCTTGGATAAATAATAAGCCAATCGTAGGGGGCGACTTTAGCTCGTTAATATTTAGTTATAATAGGCATAAAGTTATGCCCGGCCATTTGTTAATAAAACACAAGCATATTAGGAATATGCTATTAATAATCGCGTCTTTTTAGTAAGATAAGCACAAAATTTAATTCACGCTAGGATATTTCTTATGAATAAAAAAATGATCACATTAGCACTTGGTATCACTGCATTTTCAAGTGTACCGATGATGGCACAAGCAGGTAGTGTTGAAGCAGGAAGAGATGCTTTTGAAGCATGTCGTGGCTGTCATACTTCACCTAGTACAAGTAATGTTTACCCAACCTATTATGTGCCTAAAGTGGGTGGTCAGGTTGCAGGCTATACGGTAGCGGCTTTAAAAGCATATCAAAAATCAGAGCGCCCTCACCGCACAATGATGGCGAATGTTTATGATTTATCTGATAAAACGATCGAAGATATTGCGGCTTATTTAGCAACGGTTACCGGTTCTGCTCGCGCTAGTGCTAATGGCGGCGATGCCGCAAAAGGTAAGAAATTGGCAGAATCTTGTATGGCTTGCCATAACGATGATACTAATGCTGGCGTGACTAACCCAAGATTGGCTGGACAGCACCAGAACTACCTAGAGAAAGCAATGCAAGGCTATCAATCAGGTGCACGTAAAAATGCATTAATGCAATCTATGGTACAAGGCTTATCAGAAGATGAAGTTAAAGATATTGCGGCGTACTTTACAAGCTTGAAAGGTTTAACTGCCGTTGAGTAAGTTTAGCTAAAAGGTGGATTATATTTTTAATCTACCTTTACTCTGTTTGTAAGATAATTGCTGAAATATTATCTTTCCCGCCTCTTTTCTTCGCTGAGTCAATCAGCTTTTGTACTACGAATTCTAAAGATTTATTATCTAATTCTGTCATAATTTTGGCTAAATTTGTATCTTCTAGCATATCGCTCAACCCATCTGAGCAAAGTAAGAAATAGGCGTCTTTTTTTAAGTCTATATCGATTATTTGTATTGCCGGCTGTATTGATACCGAGGGGCCTAGCGCTTGTAAGATAACATTAGAATTAGGCGGATAACCAACGCGACCGCTATCACGCCACAACTGTAAGATTGAGTGATCTTTGGTTATTTGCTTTAATTGATGCTGCTTGGTAAAACGATATAAACGACTATCACCGACATGAAAGACAACTAATTTCTGAGCATTAGCTATCAGATAACAACCTACTATCGTAGTTCCCATGCCAGTACCTTCAGGTGCACCTCGCTCTTGGTTGAGTTGGAATATATGTTGATTAGCTGCGACAATAATATCTTCTATGGTTTGCAAGTAATGCTTGCTATCAATAGGTTGGATAATCGATTTTAAATTGAGAAAGGCAGAGATATTGTGCCATATTGTCGGGGGGGGTATTTGAGAGGACTTAGTCTTCGGTAAGTATTGTTGAAATAACTGATTAATCAGCGTAGTGGCTGCAAGGCTAGCCACCTCTCCTGCATCATGTCCGCCCATGCCATCAGCGACCAGTAGTAAACCATTTTGTGCATTAATTAGAATGCTGTCTTCATTGTGTGTGCGCTTAAGACCTACATCAGTTTGGCCGAAAACAGAATAGTGCTCAAATATTACTTCTTTTATGGGCATATTGTGGCGTTATCGTAAGCATTGAGTGAAGAACTTTATTATGTCTATATCAGACTAGCTTGGCAAATATCCAAGTTTTTATTCGCAAGAGAGGCTTTTGCGCATAAAATAACTTATCTTTAGTCTTTGCCTCAGGAAGCAAAGTGTAAAAGTTTATTTTTAGCTATGCAAATAGCGCAATATATAATTGAGAGAGAAAAATGGCAGAAACAGTAGAAGAACTAACCGTTACTTATGAAGATGGTGGAATAGAGACAGTTAAAGAGCTAGATAAAAAAGTGTTAACGAAAGGCGCTTGGGCAACTGTTATTTACCGTTACCAAGACTGGAATAGAACAAAAGAAGAATACAGCGCTGATAAATTCACTATTCGCCGTTATCAAAAACGTGATGGAGAATATCAGCAGAAATCTAAATTTAATATCTCTAGTGAGAAGCAAGCAAAAGAAATTATAGTTGCCCTAGAAGGTTGGTTAGCTGAGTAATTTTACGCTTGAATTGAGCATGAATAAGCTGATTTCGAGATAAACAAATTTAGACAACAACTTCGTCATTCCCGCAGTTTTTGGGCGGGAATCTACTATTTAAACATATAGGTTCCTGCTAAAAGTAGGCAGAATGACGACATAAATAGGGTTATTTCTTAATCCGAGCAGGTAAAGCTTCAGCTTCTTTCAGTCGCCACATAAAAACTAGCAATACACAGCCTAAAGTCAGTAGCATTAGCTGTAACGACAATTTCCCATGCAGTACCCCGATAGACACCGAAAAAGTAAGCACAACCATAAGCATTGCTTTAATTTTAGAAGCTCGGCTAATTGAACGACTTTCTTCCCATTGTTGTAATGCCGCACCAAACCAGCGATTGTTTAATAGCATCTGATGGAAGCGTGGTGAACTATTAGCAAAACAAGCCAATGCGAGAATCAGAAACGGCGTGGTAGGTAAAATAGGTAATACTGCACCAATGATGCCTAAAGCCAGAAATAGCAGGCCAGAAACAAGTAATAGATATTTTTTAATACGTTTGCGCATAGATGGCTGTTCCAGATTCAGAAAGGTTTAGTTTATATCTTTCGCTGCGAGCGGTTTTGCAATCCAATAGCCTTGCGCCATATCACAGCCACTTTCAGTTAGGAATTGTAGCTGTTCTTGTGTTTCTACGCCTTCAGCGATGACTTGTTTGCCCAATGCGTGCGACATGGCCAATACCGCATGAATCACCGCCTGATCTTCCTTGCTATTAAGTAAATTATGAATAAAAGAGCGGTCGATCTTGATAAGCGATGCAGGTAAATTTTTCATATAAGATAGAGAGGAATAGCCTGTACCAAAATCATCAATTGCAATTAAAATGCCAGCATTGACTAATTGGCGCATGACTTTAATCGCTACTTCCGCTGATTTCATTAAGGCGCTTTCGGTAATTTCAATTTCTATCCATTCTCTCTGCGCACCAGTGTTATCGATTTGAGTTATGACCTTGTTTGCCAAGTCTAAGTTGATAAGTTCTACAGCAGAAATATTGATAGCTATTTTGCCAAAGTCAAAACCAGCCTCAGACCAAAGGACTGTTTGCAAGCAAACTGCAGTCATTACCCAGCGACTAAGCTCGACAATAAGCCCAGACTCTTCCGCTAAAGAAATGAACTCAATAGGGGGTATTGTACCTAATTCAGCATGATGCCAGCGCATTAACGCTTCGTAGCCAATGGTTTTATTAGTTTTTAGGCAAAACTTCGCTTGATAAAAAACCTTTAATTCAAAGTCTTGAGTATAACAATCTTGTGCAAGCGCCTTACGCAAGTCTTGTTCTAATGTAAGGCGGCGGTTATTAACGTACATTTGCTCAGAAGAACAAAATGCGTAGCCTTGCTTTGCTTTTTTTGCAAAATACATGGCACTATCCGCTTGCTGTAGCAATGTTTTTACATTATTGCCATCGGCAGGGTAAATGGCAATACCAATACTAGAGCCTAAAATAAACTGCTGTTCATTAAGTATATAGGGTTGTAATAAATGCTCCAATACTTTTTTAGCTACGATTTCAGCTGCAGTAGCGTCTGTATCTGGCAAAATTAGCGTAAATTCATCCCCGCCAACACGTGCAGCAAGATCTGAGTCACGTAAGTCAGAGAGTAGGCGGTTAGCGGTTTCCTTAAGCACTTCATCACCAGCTGCATGACCTAAGTTATCATTAATGATTTTAAAGCGGTCAACATCTAAAAATAGTAAAGTGACTGAGGATTTATGCCGGTGAGCAAGGGAAAGTGATTGTTCAAGTCGGTCTAAAAATAAGCGGCGATTAGCTAAACCCGTTAAATCATCATAATACGAGAGCCAGTTAAGTCGCTCCTGTGCTTGTTTTAATGTAGTGATGTCGTGTGCAATACCTTCGAGACCAACACATTGCCCTGAGGCATCGAGTATTGAACTTTCTAAAACTTCAATGCAGCGTTTATTACCTTTTTTATCAAATAGCTCAACCTTATAAGCAGGTACTTTTTCACCGTTCAAGCTGCGCCGTGTGTAGTCATCAATCAAGGCATTATCTGGGTGATTAGTTTGGTAGGTGCTGTAATGCTGTAAAAATTCAGCAACACTATAGCCTAAAATTGTTGTGATTGAAGGGCTTAAATAAGAAAATACGCCATCTAAGTCATGTTGATAAAAGAAGTACTCATCATGTAAGTTTTCTACTAAACTACGATATTGTTGCTCACTTTTGTGTAGTTGTTCAGTGCGCTGCAAGACTTGAGATTCTAAGTTTTTTTTTAAGTTTTCAAGTGCGTTATTAGATTGTACAAGTTTATTTTTGGTCCTGTTAATGCGTTTATTTTGATAACGTATTTGTCTAATCCATAGTAGTAATGCAATAACAATGAATAGCAAAGGGATAATAAACTTACTAATAGTTGCGTAATCAATAGGCAGCTCCAGTTGAGTATGCCACCTTTTATTAATCGTTTGTTTTTCTTCAGGTGTTAATGTATTTAAGCCTTTTTGTAAAATCGTGGCCAAAATAGGCCAATCATTACGTACAGCAATACTTTCATTAGCACTATTGCGATCATAAAAAGCACCAAATTTAAGTTGTGTTAGTAGGTATTTATCTTGCAAATAAGCGCTAGCGGCAAAAAAGCTGATAGCCGCATCGGCTTGTTCGCTTTCGACGGTTTCTAAAGCATCATGCATGCTGTCGACATAAAAAGGTGTGATATTGGGGAATTCGTTTAGGATGCGGGTTGAATATTGATAATCTTTTACTAGCGCCACGATTTTCCCCGGAAGCTGGTTACGATTAGTGATTTGTTTGCCATTTTTATTGGTAATAATGGCTAATGATTTAAATACATAAGGCTGGGTAAAGGCAAAAAACTGAAGGCGTTCTGGTCTGTTAACCATGGTAGCAACGACATCAACTTCTTTGTTGATTGCAGCTATATAAACCTCTTTCCAAGCAGTGCGCTTATCTATTTGGAACTGAATATCCAGCTTCTGACTGATTAATTGCAGCGTGTCATAAGCGATCCCAGTTAATTTCCCATTATCTGTAAAGCTATAAGGAGGGAAATCGCCGTCGAAAGCAATACGAATAGGCTGGTGCGTATCTAGCCATAAGCGTTCCTCTGTTGTTAGTTCAACAGATTGAATCATGTCTTCGGAGGCTCTATCTTGTTGAGTAATGCTCTGTGAAGTAGCTGAGATAGGGAGAAGAACTAAAAGTAGCGACAAAATAATTGAATTCAATATATCTCAGCATATTTAATTAGGAACGTTCCCAGTATAGTCTAACGTTTTGGTTTAGGCAAAAAAGCTACAGGCCTATGCTAGTATCAGAATTTTGTATTATCATGATTCGGTTAGATCAATAATTTTCTCAAAATTAAACTGTTCAACTAAGTGCTTTAAGTGCTCGGCAATAACTGGTTCTGCTTCTTGAATTTTAGCAATCACTTCTAAACTTAACTCTATATCTAAACTATTAGCAGCTTCGGCTAACTGATGTCGCCACGCAGGTTCAAAATGACTTAGCTGCTCGGCATCAAGCATATTTGGTGTTGTGGCTTGTATGTCGATTTCTTGGGTTTGATACTGATATTCGATGTCTAAGTATCTAGCCATGCAGTTAAAAATATCTTCATCGCGAAATGGTTTATTAACAATTTCATTAACTCCAGCATGTAAAAGTGCATAACGCTCTTGCTCAAAAACCGAAGCTGTAACGGCAACAATGGGGGTATTTTTACCTTTAGCTAACTCTCTAATTTTATGGGTTGCGGTAATGCCGTCCATAACCGGCATACGTCTATCCATCCAAACAAAATCCGGAGCACATTGTTTAAATTGCTCTAGGCCTTGCTGTCCATTAACCGCCTCAATCACTTGAAAGCCTACAGATTCTAAAATCCGACGTAATAACAAGCGATTTTCCATTTGATCTTCAACAATCAGAACTCGGTAGTTGGGTTGCCCTGCTGCTAGACCGATAATTTTATGATTGCCTTTTGGCGTAATACTTAATAAGTTCTGTTCATCGAGTTTAATAATGGGGATGGCGACTTTAAAAGTAGTGCCTTTGCCTAGTTCACTGGTAACAGAAATATGACCTTTTAACAGTTCAGCAAACTGCTGGGTAATCGCTAAGCCAAGACCTGTGCCTGTTTGTTCCGCTTGCTCCCCGACTTGAATAAACGCACTAAAAATCAGCGGTAATTGTTCTTTGCTAATTCCACGCCCCGTATCTTTTACTTCAAAGCAAATAATAGGCTGATCTAAATTATCCTCATAAGAGCTTAAGTGTAATAACACCTGTCCACTATCTGTGCATTTGATGGCATTACTAAGTAAATTAGTCAAAATCTGGCGTATTTTCCCGGCATCACTGTCAATAGCTCGCGGAAAAGATGAGGATTGATCCAAGAATAAACCAATGCCTTTGGATGTTGCTCGCTCATGCATCATATCAATAATGTCGCGCACCAAAAGCCCTAAATCAAAAGGCTCATGCTCCATTTGCATGCGGCCTGATTCGATTTTAGCCATATCCAAAATATCATTAATCAAGTTGAGCAAATGGTTACCGCTACGATTAATAATATCCAGGTTTT
Organism: uncultured Gammaproteobacteria bacterium; assembly: GCA_965365945.1. GTDB lineage: Bacteria > Pseudomonadota > Gammaproteobacteria > Methylococcales > Methylomonadaceae > Methyloprofundus. The sequence continues at coordinate 19,737 of CBDUDP010000026.1, read as the reverse complement.
CTTTTTGCTCCAGTGTTATGTTTGGGTCATCTAACATTAAGCGAGAAAAACCAAGAACAGCATTCATAGGCGTGCGTAATTCATGGCTCATATTGGCCAAAAAAATACTTTTTGCCTTGTTAGATAATTCCGCCGCATTTTTTGCATTCTCTAATGCTGAGCTTGTTTCTTGTAATTGTAAATTGCTTTTCTCTAAGTCTGATGTGCGTTCAGAGACACGTAACTCTAGGTGTTCATTTAATTGTAGTAGTTCAGATTTAGATTTCTCTAGTGCTGTGATTGCACTGTTGCGCTCTTGCTCCCTTAATTTGATATTTTGGCGCATATTCTCAAAGCCATTAGCTAGTTGACCGATTTCATCGTGGCTGTTATTTTTTAAGGAGACCTCATAGTTTCCTTTAGTAAGCTCTAGCACAGCAAGGGAAATAGCCTGTAAAGGATTCAGGACACTCCAGGTTAAAATTAGCCCTAAGAATAAGACAATTAAAACAATCAGCACTGCGGTGCTTATCAGGTTATTAATAAGGTCTTGCTTGAGACGCTCAGTGACTAAGTGATTACTTAAGGATATTTTTAACACACCAATTTCTTCATTGTTGCGTAATATTTTAGTCTGCCTTACTAAGGTGCTTTCGGCTGCTACAGCATCCGTTACTTGAGAAATCACTTGCCAGTTTTGATCGCGCACCAAGGCTTCTTCTAAATCTTCGGCTCCGGTAACGCTAATGGCATACATTTCATCATCGGCCATTTCTGTCTGTATAATTTTATAGACCCAACCTTCATCCAATTCCCATAAAGGCAGAATCAAGTTTTCTTCAAGACGCTGTAATTTATGTGTAGCGCGTAGCTCAAGCTCAGCATGTAAGGTTTGCTGAGTTTGAAAGTAATGATAAGTAGCAGAAGCCCCTAGAACAGAGATGACAATTAATAAAAGGCTGATGATGATTTTTGATTTTATACTCACGTTATTTTTATTCGTCTAGGTCAAAATTATATAGGCGGTCATAGCGTGCCAATTCCTCATACCAATTATTAGGCATCGCTATGCCTTTGTAATGTTTTGCTAATATTGCTTGATACCGCCCGGTGGCAATAATATTTTTCAACGCTTTACGGTAGCGCAGCGCTATTTGTTTTGCACCGGGCATTTCTTCATTAATCATGATGGCGATAGCCTCCGGTTTATGAGTAATGCTGATGTGTGCAAAATCTTGTCGCTGCATTGGATAAAGTTTCTTAATCATTTGTTCGGCAATGAAATCTATTTCTATCGCTAAATCAATCCGGCCTAATTTAAGTTTTTTAAAAATAGAGGCCTGGCTATAGCTGGTTTCAAACTGAATACCTGCGCGCTCAAAAGCTTGCTGGTCAATTAAAGAACCACTCAATATGCCAATTTTGTATTGTTTTAAGTCGGTGAGCTTATTCAGGGTGATTTTTTCTAGATGATTCGGCTGATAGTAATAAAACGAAGCTTGGTATAGGGCGATAGGAATAATGCCAGCAAAATCCTGCTCCTTGATATAAAAAACAGGGTTGCCTAAATCATTATTATGCGTATCTTCAATTAAACGTTTTAGCGGCTTAAAGGTGACTTCCGCATTCAGCCCCGCTTCGGCAGAAAGTGCCTGTAAAATCTCTCCGCACAACCCTTGTTTCGGCATTATAGATGACCAATAAGGCGGGCTTTCATTAGCTCCGAAATGGATAGTTTCTGCTGCACTAGTCCACGAAGCTAGAGATAAAAAAAGGCATAACGCAGCTGCTAAAGGCTTTCTAAGATTCATTCATAAGCACCTAATAAAAATTTAATTTAACATTTCCGTAGGCTGGGTACAATACAGCACCTGCTTTTTGGTGTGTCATGAAACCCATCAACCTACGCCTGTTAAATCTTCGGTGCCGATGAGTCATATCGTGGCTGATTTGATGGGTTTCACTACGTGCTCTAACGGGACGGAAAAAGACGCTCTACCCATCCTACCTGAATCATTAACGCATAAGGTTAAAATAATTATGCGCCAGTACTTACTTATTGCATGCGTTTGATAAATTCATCGGTAGCAATATCGCCCCCTATATGTTTGTGTGAAATTGATTGATACTGGCCACTGCTAATCAGTTTTTTTAAGCCTGTTTTAAATGCTTTAGCCGCTTGTTGGCCTTCAGAGTGGTTTTTATTAAAGGTAATACCCATAAGAATTTTACCTGCTTTAGGTGTTATTTTAATAAACAAAGCTGCCTGCTCTGGTGAGTGTTGCTTGTTTAAATAGTTAAACGTAGCTTCAGGCATGCCAATGAAATCTATTTTCCCTTGCTGTAACTGCTTTACTAAGGCCGGTGTTCTGGCGTACTTTATATTGATACCAGCTTGCTTATAAGCACTGATATCTTCGCCTTTGTTAGTGCCATAAGTTTTACCTTTTAAATTTTTCAGTTTCCCCGTCCAATCTAAAACCTTCGTTTCGCCCTTTTGATAAGCATAAAAAAATGTATCTAAACCTAAAACAGGAATAAAAATCGCTTTTCTGTTTGCAGCTTTCGACAGCTTGAAGTCTGGACCAATAATTGCCAAAGGCATTTCTTGGCTAAAATAATATTGCACCATACTTTGGGTCGGTAAAATATTAACCGTGCCTGCTATGCCTTCTGCTTTTAGCACGCTGCTGATAAGCTCCATTAATAAGCCTTGTTGTTCATGTGTATTACCGACAAAAGGCGAGTATTCCTGTGCATACATGATGTTTTTGTCAGTCACAAATAAACTTGGTGCAACTCTAGGACCAGTAGCAAAACTATTAGCCGAGAATAATAAAAGAGCCAAACTACAAAGACTGAGAATTTTATACGTTAATGTCATAGTTGCTCTCCGTGCTAATCAGCAATGGCAGAAGTAGATACGGCTGTCACTTTATCCCATAAACCAAAATGAGCGCCAAAGGGTGAGGTTTGTGAAAGGAAAATAGTGATGGTTTGTTCTTTTGGATTTACACTGAATCGGGTTGAGTAATACCCCGCCCATTCAAATACGCCAACATCGCCGCTATCAACATTGTGGCTGCGATCTTCTTGTATGGCAAAACCTAAGCCAAATTTCCAGCCGTGGCTATGCAATAAGGTCGCGTCATGCTCACCAATATGATTGGTTGCGGTCATTAATTCAACTGTTTTTCGACTTAATAAACGCACACCATCGAGCTCGCCTTTATTTAACAGCATTTGTGCAAAACGATAGTAATCATAGGCCGTGGATAAAACACTGGCTCCGCCAGATAAATATTTTCCCGAAGTTGCATAAGCATCATTAGGACACAAAGCTAAATCACCATCAATTAAAGGGCCGGTTACGCGCTCTAAAGAGCCGTGCCAATCAGAGCTCCAGTCAGCTGAGAGTCGGCTTATTTTACTTTCTGGAATATAAAAATGGCTGTCTTGCATTTTTAACGGATCAAAAATCTGAGTCTGCACGAACTGATCAAACTTCATGCCTGAAACAACTTCGACTAAATAACCCAAAACATCCGCAGAAAGTCCGTATTCCCATTCTTCGCCGGGTTGTGCATATAAAGGTAACTTAGCTAGGCGTTTAACCATCTCACCGATAGTTTCATCGGGGCGACAAAAGCCATCGGTAATACCGGCTTCGCGATAAAAGCTGACAACTTGTTCGCGTTTATCATTTGGAAACCAGCCCGTTGAGGCTAAATATAACAGGCCTGAGGTATGCGTTAGTAAATCATGAATAGTAACGTCGCGTTTAACGGGCACTAATTTATAAGGAAATTCACTGCCTTTAGGATTCATTTCCAGAACTTTCTGGTTTTGGAATTCAGGAATATATTTTGCGACAGGATCAGATGGGAGAAGCTTACCTTGTTCGTACAGGAGCATGATCGCAGTACTGGTCAGCGGCTTGGTCATTGATACAATTCTGAAAATAGTATCTGCCTGCATCGGCTTGTCAATATCAGCTAAGCCACTAGGGCGTAAATAAGCAATTTTACCTTTGCGAGCGACGAGTGTGACTGCGCCAGCTATTTTTTTCTGTTCGATATGCTGATCAATCACTTGGCTTAACCTGCCTAAACGCATACTTGATAAACCGACGGACTCTGGTTTTATTGGCTCAACAGCTAAAGCCAAGCCGCTATAAGCAAGGCTTAAACCCGCTAGTAAATGATATACTTTTTTCATAAAAGCGCCTTCACCCAATAAGGGAATTTATAATTAAATAATACTAGTCACATCAATCCTACGCATAAAGTGATGGGCTTCGCAAAAGGCGCTTATCTAAAGTAAAAATGCGACTCTATGCTAAGTGTAAATTGATTCGTATTGGGTAGATAACCAGAAGCTTTGTTCAAGTTAATGTATGCCTATTATTCATCAGAAAGCCCTTCCTGATATTTTTGCCCAATGGCTAAAAATTGATCGATTGATGCAAGCATCAAATCAACTAAATCAGGATCGAAGTGTTTACCGCGTTGTTCTTTGAAAAAACTGAATATCTCATCTAAAGGCCAGGCCTTTTTATAACAGCGAGCGTGTCCAAGCGCATCAAACACATCGGCAATAGCAGTAACACGTCCGGCAAAGCTAATTTCTTTGCCCTTTAATCCGCGCGGGTAGCCGCTACCATCCCATTTTTCATGATGTTCATGGGCAATGGTGGCCGCAGTTTTTAGTAAGGGCCGATGTGAAACGGATAGCATTTTATAGCCTAGCTCACTATGTGTTTGCATAACGCGCCACTCGTCGGCATCTAATTTTCCTGGTTTATGTAAGATATGATCAGCAATACCGACCTTGCCTATATCATGCATAGGTGAAGCTTGTTTAATGATCCATGCATCTTCACTACCGGCTAAATGTGCGAGTAAATAACAATATTCAGCAACTCGTTTAATATGTAAGCCAGTTTCATGGGAGCGCGTTTCACAGATTTCCCCCATAGTCATAATGGCTTCACGCTGTGTTTCGATGATTTCTTGGGTTAGTGCTTCTGCTTTTTCTATGCCTAATTCAATTTTAGCCTCCATATCATCTTGATAAGCTTTTAATTGCACATGAGTAGAAACGCGCGCTTTGACTTCTTCAAATTGAAAAGGTTTGCTTATATAGTCAAGACCACCCGCTTGAAAAGCTTTTAATTTGTCCTCAATATCGCTTAAAGCACTGATAAAAAGCACGGGGATATCTTTAGTCGAATGCTGACTTTTTAGTACTCGACAAACCTCATAACCATCCATCTCCGGCATTTTAATGTCTAATAAAATAAGATCAGGTAATTGGTGTTCAACCGCTTTTAAAGCTAATTTACCACTTGAGGCGGGGCGAACTTTATAACCGGCTTCTTTAAGGATATTTGACAGCAACTGAAGGTTTTCCAGTGTATCATCTACGATTAAAATATCTGCTGGCTGATTAGGATTTCGCATGGTTTAGGTTCTATCCGTGAGATTTTAGATAATAGCGTAATCCATTCTATTAAAAAACCTAGGGTTTAGGCTAGTTATTTAAAAAATAATTAATTCTTGGAATAAGAAAATCACTATGAATTTAGGACAAAAGTTTATGAGCTCAGCGTTGAGCTGGTTGCTGGCGCTGTTAAAGGTCGTCGTTGTATTATTTGTTTTAGGCATTGCAAAAGTTATTTTGCGTACTAATCCAGACCTTGCTATTCCTGTGCTAGGAACTGCCGCCATTCTATTTTTACTATGGTATTTCGCACCGCAGATAAAGCGCTTTTTAAATAATAAGTGAGCTAAATGAAAGTAATGTTTTGGGTGGGTTTTTTAGGTATATTAGTGTTAAATAACATAGTTTAATTGCTTCTGTTGGCTAGGTGTTTGATTTGTTTTAAACTTTTATATGGTCCATAAATTGCATTAATTTAAGTTATCCGAATATTGAAATGTTCGGTTTTTCTAACGTTAAATTAATTAGGCTAAATAAAATATGAAAAAATTACTTCTTTTGGGTGCTGGATTACTTGTTTCTGCTATGAATGTTAATGCGATGCCTGCGCCCCCTGATGTACCTTTTATTGGTATCAACCCTGTTAAAGGGCATTGTCATATCGAAGCTACGGGCGGTGAATTTTCTTATATGGGGCCTGCTGAGGTCAAGTTCACGGAGAATAGAAACTTTATGATAGCAACATGTAAAGCTGAGTATGACGTTGATGAAGAGTTGCCTATAGATATTCAGGGCAGAGAAGGTTCATGTCGTATTGGTATACCAGGAAAAGGTCCAACAGAAGGTACTGGCGGCTTTACTGTAAGTCAAGGCGGTGTAGTAACGGGGAGATGTAAAGTAGAAAAGACACAATAAGACTGTCATTAAAAATGGAAAGAGTAGGGATGTTCTTTCCATTTTTAGTCGTATGCTGTAAATATTTAAAGTCTGTGGATATTAGTTCTCAGGGAGTCATTCCGCATATTTTAGCCGTAAGCCAGAGACTAAGGCATAGATTATCGGTGCAAGACTTTGGTAATGAGAAGTTTTTGTTAATTTTAGAAAAATACAGTCTTAAAACTCTACGTCATAATATATATTCTGTACATCATCTAAGTCATTAAGCATATCTAAGAACTTCTCAAACATTTCTAAGTCTTCGCCGCTAATAGGTTTCGTGATTTGCGGTAAAAATTGAATCTCATCCACTTCAAAGTCAATTTCTCCTAAAGTATCAATTAACGCTTGCTTAGCTTTGAAATATTCAGCTTGAGGTGCAAATACTGTGATTTTACCGTCTTCGCTTTCAATATCTGAAACATCAACATCAGCCATCAATAATGCTTCAAGGATTGCTTCCTCGTCATTATGCTTAAAGGAAAAGATAGCTACATGATCAAACATGTGACTAGCAACGCCTTGAGTACCAATTTTACATTTTGATTTAGTAAAGCACTGACGCACATCGCCAAAAGTACGGTTAGGGTTGTCGGTCAAGCACTCAATAATAACCATGCTACTGCCAGGGCCAAAACCTTCATAGCGAGCGGGTGCAAAATCTTCACCACCACCGCCTTTAGCTTTATCTATCGCTTTTTCAATGACATGGCTAGGTACTTGGTCTTTTTTTGCGCGCTCAATCAAGCCGCGTAATGCTAAGTTGCCATCTGGATCGAACCCACCAGCTTTTGCGCAAACATAAATTTCACGACCATATTTACTGTAGACTTTGGCTTTGGCGTCTGATGTTTTTGCCATGGAATCTTTACGGTTTGCGTAGGCTCTACCCATGAGTTTGTTTCTCCACTAATTAATGATTACGTAATTTGATAAATTTGGCTACGAGTTTCAGGCGGGACAGCTGAACATGGTAAGGCGGACTTTAGTCTGTCATTGCTAAAAAAAGCGGACTAAAGTCCGCCCTACTATATTATTTATGTTTCGAGTTTAATTCGTAGCTATAAATTTTATAGGAAAATTTTTTGCGAAAACCTTGGGGGCAGCTAAGGTTTTCATGTTTTGTGTAATAGGAACGGTAGAAACAAAAAAAATCCAGTCGAGGCTGGATTCATTTTCATAGTTTCTAATGGTTCGAGGGCCGGAATTGAACCTGCACTTCCGAAGAAACTGAATTTTGAATTCTACGAGTTGAGTTATCAACTAATTTCAAGCGCCCTATAACTACTTACTATAAATGTGAATTGTAAACGATTATTAAAGTTTTTTATACAGGGAATTTACATAGGGTTGAAATGAATGTTCATCTGCCTATTGGTCAGCTTAGGGGGGTGTTCCTTACAAAATAAATTAAGTGAGATAAAAAAAGTTTCCCCTTAACCTTCTCCTTGATTGAGGGTAAGGTTGTGGTGTTAATAGCGACTAATCATTACGTTATATTTAAGTGAGTATTTTATGCGCGACAATCTAATGAGTATGAGCAAACCTCAAATTACCTTTTCTAAGGAAGATGATGGTCGTACTTTGGTTATTCTGAAGGGGCATTGGACTTTGCGTTCACTCGCTGAGTCTCCAGAGCTTAAGGCAATTAAAAAACTTGGTCGAGACAAGAGAAAGCAGTGGGATATTAGTCAGATTGATCGCTTAGACAGCGCCGCTGCTTTTTTGCTGTGGCAGGCTTGGAATAAGCAGTTACCTGCTGATTTAATTATACGCCCAGATGATATGCGCTTATTTGAGCATTGGCATGGTCGTAGCATTCCCGTAGCAGAGCCTATGCAGATAAATTTTTCTGCAATATTTGCTTATATATTGATGCAGTTAAAAGGGTTTTATTGGCATATATGTACTTGGTTGACTTTATTTGGTCGATTAACGCTGGATGTCATGTTTTTGCTAAGTCATCCACGAGCAATCCCTTTTAAGGAAATTTCACTTACTATTTACAAGGCTGGGGTAAGCGCTTTGGGGATTACCGCCTTGGTGGGCTTGTTGGTAGGTGTTTCAATGAGCTACCTATCTTCGTTACAGTTGCAGCGCTTTGGTGCGGAAATTTATATTATTGACCTGCTTGGACTGAGTATCATTCGCGAGCTTGGCCCTATGCTGGCCGCGATTATTATCGCGGGACGATCCGGTTCTGCGATGACCGCTGAAATTGGTATTATGCGGGTTACTCAGGAGTTGGATGCCTTATCCGCTTTAGGCGTTTCTCACTCATTGCGACTGGTGGTGCCTAAGGTGGTCGCGTTATCTTTAATTATGCCTTTGCTTATTATCTGGACCGATGTGATTGCCATGATAGGTGGCATGGTGTCGGCAGATTTAGCTTTAGATATTAGTTATCAGCAATTTCTTGAACAATTACCTAAATCTGTACCTGTGGTGAATGTCTATATTGGTCTGGCTAAGGGCGTTGTGTTTGGTGTGATGATTGCGCTCATTTCTTGTCATTTCGGTTTTTTAATAAAGCCGAATACGGAAAGTTTAGGGGCTGAAACTACAAATGCTGTCGTGGCGAGTATTACGGCCGTGATTATGGTGGATACCATTTTTTCCATTTTATTTAGAAACGTGGGGTTCCCATGAATGAGCAGCACGTAATAGAGGTAGAGCATGTTTGGACCTATTTTGGTGAGCAATTGGTGCATCAAGATATTAGTCTGTGCCTTGAAAAAGGTGAAATACTGGGTTTAGTAGGAGCTTCAGGGAGTGGGAAAACCACTTTATTGCGCGAAATAATTGGTCTGGAAAAACCGAGCCAGGGACGTTTAAGAGTGTTAGGTGAGCAAGTGCAGGAAGCCTGTACGATGGAATGTCGGAAACGGCGTAATCATACTGGCGTACTGTTTCAAAATGGTGCTCTCTTCAGTGCTTTAAGCGTATTTGAAAATATTGCGTTTCCACTACGTGAGCTAGGTATTAATGATGAGTCATTAGTTAAACTAATGGTGTGTATGAAACTCGGCATGGTCGGCCTAACAGCACATGATGCCATGCGTAGTCCCTCGGAATTATCGGGAGGCATGATCAAGCGTGTTGCTCTGGCTCGCGCTTTGATTTTGGAGCCAGACTTATTATTGCTTGATGAACCTACCTCTGGGCTTGACCCTATCGCGAGCGAAGACTTTGTGACTTTATTACGAGAACTGCACTATGAGCTGAACTTTACAGTGTTTATGGTGACTCATGATCTGCATATATTAAGGGATCTTTGTAGTAAAGTGGCGGTACTCGCGGATCACCAATTAGTTGCCTTTGATACGTTGGAAAAGGTACTTAATAATAAGCATCCTTTTATCAAACAATTTTTTCATAATCACCGCGCTCAGCGGATATTTCATTTGCAGGAGACAGCGCATGGGGAAGGATAGTTTTGCATTAGTGACTGGTTTATTTATGGCTATACTGATCAGCAGTACGGTCATTCTTGTTTATTGGCTAAGTGATGTGCAGCATAAAACACAGACTTATATCGCACAAACACAGCAATCGGTGACGGGTCTAAAAACAGGGTCTACGGTTTATTATCGGGGTATCGAGGCAGGAAAAGTGCGTTCTATTGGTTTCGACCCTGATAATAGCGATGTGATTCTTGTGGCTTTGGAAATCAATGAAGATATAGTTTTTACGCGAGGTGTTTTTGCTACCTTAGCAATGAAAGGCGTGACTGGATTAACGCAGATAGCACTGCAGGATAATGGTTCGAATGCTGAGCGCTTATCTCCAGGCAATGCTCTTGAAAATCGTATTCCTTTAAAGCCCTCATTAATTGAGCGATTGTCAGATTCCGGAGAAGAGACGGTTGAACAAGCACGTGAACTGATGACTCGTTTGAATAGCTTATTAAGTGATAATAATATGCAGCACATAAAACAGATTTTAGTGAATGTTGATACGGCCACTTATAAATTAAATCAATTGGAAAACAGTGCGGAAAAAATACTAGACCAAGTGCCAATATTGACTGCAGACGCTCATCAATCGTTGGTTAAAATGAATCACTTAGCCGATGAATTTACGTTATTAAGTCAGCAATTACGTCAAGATATGACAGTACTATCTAAGCAGTCAGGCGAACTTATGCAGACAGGCACGATGGTTGGTCAGCGACTACTCAATAAAACCTTGCCTAGAGCCGATACGCTGATTATGCAATTACAAGCAACAACCCGTAGATTTGATCGAGTGGGCTCGATGTTGGAGTCTGAACCGCAAGCCTTTTTGTTCGGTACTGAATTATTACACCCCGCTCCTGGTGAGCCAGGTTTTAAGGAAGCGCAATGAAACAACCTATCACAAAAAAAATCTTGGCTATTTCATTTCTAATCATGACTTCAGCTTGTAGTATGAGGCCTAATTTATCTGTTCCTACTCATCACGACTTAGGGATAGCGAAGGAGGCAAACATAAATAATTCGACGGTAAATGTGGATGCGCCGAGTTGGTTATGGGACGAACGTATACGTTATCGCTTGCTGTACAGTAATCCTACTGCTATTGCTTATTACAATCTGGATCGTTGGGAAGCGCCAGTACCGACACTCTTAGAGCACCGGTTAAATATTGCTGCGCAAGGTAAGCTGATAAATATAAAGATACAGCTGATGCAATTTGAACAACAATTCGAATCTGCAAATAATGCTCGGGTTGTTATGGTGTTGAGAGTAAGTGCTTTTTCTAGTAACGGTTCTCGTTTGCTGAGTAAGCGCATATTCAAATTTTCAAAAAATACAGAATCACCTGATGCTGCGGGGGCGGTAAAGGGATTTGTTGATTTAACTGAGCTGGCAAATAAAGAGCTTTCTAGTTGGGTAGCGACTTTACTGGAGGTTAATAAAGCGCTATGAATCCCCTTTTATTTTTAATAGGTGTAAGGTTTCAGAAATACCCTCGACTTATCGTTAATATTATTTATTTATTAACTTAACGAAATAGGTGTTGTATGAAATATGCAGTATTAAAAGTGATTGCCGGATTATTATTAGCAAACAACGTTGCGGCGCAAGAGCCAGATTGGAAAGGTTATGCGGAAGTATTGAAGTCGGTAAAACACGGAGAGAAAAATGGTACACCGTTAGCTTTAGTAGATTATGCCGCGTTAAAGAAAAGTGGCTTGGTGGACAAAGTCTATCAGCAGATTTCAACTTACCCTGTTACCTCTCTAAAAGGTAGAGAAGAAACCTTAGCCTTTTATATAAACACCTACAATATTTTGGCTTTAAAAACAGTGGTTGATCACTGGCCTTTAGAAAGTATTAAAGATGTAGGTAGTTTTTTTAAGCCAGTTTGGGGGCGTGATGCGGGAACAATTGGTGGTAATACGGTTTCTTTGGATGATATTGAGAATAACAAAATTCGACCGATGGGCGAGCCGCGTATTCATTTAGCCATTGTTTGTGCTTCGGTGAGCTGCCCTGATTTAAGAAACGAACCTTATACAGCGACAACATTAAATAAACAGTTAGATGAACAAGCTAATGCTTTTTTACGTAATAATAAAAAAGGCTTACACATAGCGAAAGACGAAATCCTTGTCTCTAAAATCTTTAAGTGGTTCAAAAAGGATTTTGAAAAAGTCGGTGGAGTAGGTACTTTTATTCGCGGTTACCGTGCTGATTTACCGGTAGCTTACGAGATTGATGCGGATATAGATTATGATTGGTCAGTTAATGGTATTAGTAAATAAGTGCCAATAGATTTAAAATATGTAGCTTGGTTTTTTCAGGGAAGATAAAATTAAAGTTGTACAAATACTAGCTGCTTAGTGTAAAAATACTATTTCGTACTAATGGGTAAGTTCTCATTATTCATGGGTAAAGTCCTAACAACATGCAGGAATAACAAACTGAAAACTGTTTGTACCCTTTAGTAATGAGACGTTACGCTAATGATAACTAACGCTATGAATATAAAAAAAATCCAACGCTTATTGATCTTAATCACTCTCTGCTTAACGAGTATTAATGCATTTTCAGAAACCAAAATTGCAATCCTTGATTTTCAACTCAAGGATATGACGTTAAAGCCGCGAATACCTGCTGAAATTAAGCGCACCGCCTCGATAAAGCCCTTGTTGGAAGCTGAGCTTGGCAGAGCGGATTACACGATTATTAATATAGATCTAGAGAGCCAAAAATTTGCTGATAGCGGTGTGGGTTATTTATTTGATCATCATGATGTTGCTGCTAAATTAGGTAAGGAATTTGGTGCTGATTACGTACTTGTCGGTCGTTTGCATAAGCCTAGTTATTTATTTTCTTATTTAATGGGGCATTTAGTACGAGTTAGCGATGCTCAGTTAATAGGTAATTATATTTCTGAGGCAAAAGGCCCTAATATAAAGCTAACCATTAAAACGGTAGAAAGCCTTGCGGTTAAAATTGATAAAACGTTGGATAATAAGTACTCGCCACCGCCACCGAAGTCTAAAAAATAGTGTGTTTTTATTCTGCCTCTTGAAACCAGTTTTTACTGCGCTTGCAAAAACCAACTAACGCTAACATCAAAGGTACTTCAATTAGTACTCCTACAACGGTTGCCAGCGCTGCGCCTGATGACAATCCAAATAACATAACCGCCGTGGCAATAGCGACTTCAAAATGATTTGATGCGCCGATTAATGCCGAAGGCGCTGCATTCTCGTAAGAAAACCCCCATAATTTTGCTGCTAAATAGGTTATGGAAAAAATAAGGAGTGTTTGTAGCGTTAAGGGAATGGCAATCCATAAAATAGTGAGTGGGTTGGCAATGATCACTGCACCTTTAAATGAAAATAACAGGATTAAGGTGAGCAATAAGGCAATAATAGTGATCGGTGTGAGTAGATGGAGAAATTTATGTTCAAACCACGCCAGCCCTTTATGCGCAATAATCCATTTTCGGGAAAAATAACCAGCAAATAATGGCAGGGCGACATAAATACTAATCGAGAGTAATAAGGCTTGCCAAGGAACAGGTAATTGACCGACACCTAATAGAAAACCGCCGATAACGCCATAAAGTAGCAACATGACCAAAGAGTTAATGGCGACCATAACCAAGGTATGTCCCGCATTGCCTTGCGCTAAATAGCCCCAGACTAAAACCATTGCGGTACAAGGGGCGACACCGAGTAAAGTGCAGCCAGCTAAATAACTACGCCATAAGGGCACTTCCAGCATTTTTACGCCTTCATGCATGATCACAGTTCCTGAACCATAATGGCTGCCTGCAGGTAAATCTATGCCAAATGGCATTTTGATTAAATCAACCGCACCTATACCGATAAACTGTTGCAGCAATATGCCTAAGAATAAGTAAGCAATGGCATACATGGTAAACGGTTTGATCGCCCAATTAACCAGCAGCGTCAGTGTTACGGGCTTGATACTTTTCCCAGCTTTGACGACTTCGGAAAAATCAATTTTTACCATAATCGGATACATCATAAAAAACAGGCAAACTGCAATAGGAATAGAAACAATCGGCGCACCGTTCACGTTGATACTAATGCTATCTAATGTTTTGGCAAATTGCGGTGCATAAGCACCTAGTAGAATACCGATGCCGATACATAAGCCTACCCATAGCGTCAGGTAACGCTCAAAAAATCCCATATCATGTTGTTTTCCAGTCATGATTTAATCCTCGTTGTCAGCTAATGCGTTGAGTTCTGTGCTTAATTGCTTGGGTGACATGCTTTCCAGTGATAGAGATAGCATTTTTTTAATCCGTTGCTCCAGTATCCCGTAGATTTGTTCAATCGCATCCATGATTTCATCTTCAGATCTTTCAATATGACTGGGTTCAGCTAGCCTCCAATGTACTTTAATGGCGTTATTTAAGTAAACTGGGCAGCTTTCCTCGGCTGCATTGTCACAAACCGTGATGACAATATCCATAGGCTGATTAGCAAATTCGTTCCAAGATTGACTCTTAAGCGCCTGAGTGGGTAATCCGTGTCGTTGTAAGGTGGTGAGTGTTACTGGTTTTATTTTTCCTTTGGGGTGACTACCTGCAGAAAAAGCTTGGATTCGTCCAGCTCCCAAATGATTAAATAAAGCCTCGCCGAGCACGCTACGGCAGGAATTTCCCGTGCAAATAACAAATACGTTTATCATAGAGTGTTCCTTGATTATTGCTCAATAGCCTAACACAACAGCGAAGTGCCGAGCTAGCTTAGTACGTGGGCTGACTTTTATTTTTATTGCCCTGTAAGTTTTTGGTCGCAGCCACGACTTATGGATAACTTATTATTTAAACGGACACAAAATGACTTCCTCTCGTATTATTTTGCTGATTTTTATCGCGGCGTTTATCAGTGCTTTTTTCTATTTTGATTTAGGGCATTATCTAACTTTAGATACTTTAAAATCCCAGCAGTCAGCGATTGAAAATTATCGTGCCGCCAATCCAAAACTTGCAGTTGCCGTTTATATGTTGGTTTATGTGGCGGTGACAGGATTATCTTTACCGGGTGCCGCGATTTTAACTTTAGCAGGTGGGGCTGTATTTGGGGTGTTGTGGGGAACTTTGATTGTTTCTTTTGCCTCAAGTATTGGCGCAACTTTGGCCTTTTTAGCCGCTCGGTTTTTATTTCGTGATACGGTCAAAACTAAATTTAGCGCACGTCTTAAAGCAATTGATGAGGGCGTAGCAAAAGAAGGTGGATTTTATTTGTTTACCTTACGGTTAGTGCCAGTGTTTCCTTTCTTTATGATTAATTTGTTAATGGGCCTAACAAATATGCGAATAGGGACATTTTATGGGGTCAGTCAAATAGGTATGTTGGCGGGTACGGCCGTGTATGTGAATGCGGGTACACAGTTAGCTAAAATTGATTCATTAACAGGTATTTTATCCCCTGCTTTATTGGGTTCATTTATATTATTAGGGCTTTTCCCTTTGATCGCTAAGAAGATTGTCACAGCAATAGGAGCTAAGAAAATGTATAAAAAATGGAATAAACCCAAGAAATTCGATAACAATATCGTCGTGATTGGTGGCGGTTCAGCGGGTTTAGTGACGTCTTATATCGCTGCAGCGGTTAAAGCTAAAGTCACCTTAATAGAAAAGCATAAAATGGGTGGTGATTGTTTAAACACGGGCTGTGTACCTTCCAAAGCCTTGATTAAATCGAGTAAGTTAATTTCGATGACTAAGCGCTCTAAAGAATTTGGCATCAAGTCCATGCAGGCTGATTTCGAGTTTAGCGAAGTCATGGAGCGTATTCAAGGGGTGGTAAGTACTGTTGCGCCGCATGATTCAGTCGAACGTTATACCGAATTGGGTGTTGATGTAGTGGTTGGCACGGCAAAAATTGTTTCACCTTGGGAAGTGGAAGTCACTACTGAAGACGGTGTTAAAACGATTAGTACGCGCTCTATTGTCATTGCCGCGGGTGCGCGTCCTTTTGTACCCCCCATTCCGGGTTTAGATAAAATTGATTATTTAACGTCGGATAATGTCTGGAATTTACGCGATAAACCAAAACGCATGGTGGTATTAGGTGGCGGCCCGATTGGTTGTGAATTAGCGCAATCGTTTAATCGCTTAGGTGTGCAGGTGACGCAAGTAGAAATGGCTCCACGTTTAATGATACGTGAAGATATGGATGTATCAGAAGTCGTGACGGCTAATTTTATTAAAGAAGGCATCGACGTTAAGCTAGAGCATACCGCGAAAGAATTTATCATCGAAAATGGTGAAAAAATATTAATTGCCGAGCATAAAGGCGAGCAAGTACGCATTCCTTTTGATCAAGTGTTATTAGCGATTGGTCGTGTCGCCAATACCACGGGTTATGGATTAGAAGAATTAGGCGTGCAATTATCTGATCGTCGCACGGTACAAATTAATGCTTTTCAAGAAACCAATTTCCCCAATATTTATGCCTGCGGTGATGTCTCAGGGCCGTATCAATTTACCCATACGGCAGCACATCAAGCGTGGTATGCCTCAGTTAATGCCTTATTCGGATCGTTTAAAAAGTTTAAAACCGATTATTCTATTATTCCTTGGGCAACCTTTACCGATCCTGAAGTGGCACGAGTGGGCTTGAATGAGCAAGAAGCGAAAGAGCAGGGCATTGCTTATGAAACCAGCGTGTATGGCATTGATGATTTAGATCGTGCGATTGCGGATGGTGAGGCGCATGGTTTTGTTAAAGTATTAACCGTGCCCGGTAAAGATAAAATATTAGGTGTGACTATTGTTGGTGAGCATTCAGGAGATTTAATCGCAGAATTTGTCTTAGCGATGAAATATAACTTAGGCTTAAATAAAGTATTAGGCACGATTCATATTTATCCAACGATGGCGGAAGCGAATAAATATGTCGCGGGTGTGTGGAAAAAGAATCATCAGCCTGAGAAATTATTGCAGTGGGTGGCTAAGTTTCATGCTTGGAAACGTGGTTAAAACTGATCGAATAAAGAAGGGAAAGTGCCGATTATGCGTGTTGCCACTTATAATAAGTAACGCGCATAAATAACACACACATTTTCTATGACTCAATCTAATAACGAATCCCCTGAAAACTGGCTCAATGATTACGGTGATATTTTATATCGTTTTGCCTTAGCGCGGGTGCGCTCCGAAGCCACTGCCGAAGATTTAGTACAAGAAACCTTATTAGCTGGTTTTTTAGCCTTTGATAAATTTTCCGGTAACTCTACCGTCAGAACTTGGTTGGTCGGGATTTTAAAGCATAAGATTATTGATCATTATAGAAAGCACAGTCGTGAACTGACTCTACTGAATAACGATGAAAGCGCTAACGATGTCTTGGCGTATCAATTTGATCAGCAAGGCAATTGGCAGGTCGATTTAGTCGAGTGGGGCACGCCCGATAAAAGCATGGACGATGAGCAATTTTGGCTCGCCTTTAATGACTGCCTGACGCGACTACCGCAACGTATGGCGGATTTATTGTTATTACGCACGGTCGATGGCTTAGAAACAGAAGAATGTTGTGCTTTATTGGGCTTTGAATCCGATAATCAATTGTGGGTAACGCTATCTCGTACTCGCGTAAAATTAAGGCAATGCCTAGAAACCAATTGGTTTAGTAAGGAATAAGATCATGTATAAATGTAAAGAAATCATAGAGCTCACGTCGAAAGAGATGGATATTTCATTGCCTTGGGTCACACGCATGGAAATGAAACTGCATTTCTTGATGTGTAAAACCTGTAGTCGATACGCGAAGCAATTGCAGTTTATGAATAAGGCGTTGGGTGCATTAGAGGGGCATTCTCACGCAGAAAACTGCCAGTTATCAGATAGCGCAAAACAGCGAATTGCTAAAAAAATGCAGCAAGCTAAAGAAGCAGTAAAATAATGAAACTTTGGTTTAGCCTCGCTTTTTGTAAAGATATCTTCTTCTATTCGTTAAAAATGGCGATTTTAGTCGGTACACTGCTGATGCTGATTAATTATGGCAGTGTTTTGTGGGCAAGAGGCTATTTATTGCCAGATGAAATCCTTAGGATTTTGCTCACTTATTTGGTGCCTTATTGTGTTTCTACCTGTACCAGTGTGGCCGCTTATAAACGGCATCACCCTGAAGTGAGATAAATAACAATGATGATGATTGAAAAAGAAGCGTTTTTACAGGTACTAAGCGATCTATTCGCTAATCGGCAGCAAACCAGCTGTTTGATTTTTGCAGAAATTAATAATGCCACACAGGTGGCCAGTTTTCTCCAAGGGTTTTCTGCCGAGCAGCAATTAATCAGCCGAGTAGAGCAGTTTATTGCGCAGGAAATCGCTCATTACCCACAAGCCATATTTGGTAAATTGGAGCATAACCGTTTTGGTCTGATTATGCCTAAAACCGCCGCTGAAAGTGTCGTGATCGCAGAGCAATTAGTGGATACACTGGACAAGCAAAGTATTACGATAGCAGGCAAGCGATATTACCCTAAGCTGTATTGTGGTATCACGCCCTTAACGCCCGATTATGATGAACCAAAACTCGCATTTGCCGCGGCGGATGTGGCTTTGCATGAGGCTCGCCTTACTGGTGGTAGTATTGTTAAATTGCTCAAACCTGATGCGCCAAAATTAGAAAACTATCGGCGGGCTTTACGTTTACTGCCGGTTATCAGAGAAGGCTTGTTGAATAAGTCATTTGTATTATTTGCACAGCCTATCGTGCCACTTGATGTTAACTCTACAGCAAAAAAAGTGGAGGTCTTATTACGCTATCAAGATGCAGAAGGCAACATCCATGCGCCGTATCCCTATTTATCAGCCGCTGAATTATTCCATGTCAGCCGAGAAATCGATCTTTATGTGGTGCATCAATTTTGCCAGTTTATGCAGACTAATAAAGATAAGGAAACCGTTTATTCCTTAAATATTGCAGGTAATACTGTGCGCTATCATCAGTTTTTTGACTACGTAAAAGAGCAATTTGAACGTTATCAAATAAATACCAAACAAGTCTGTTTTGAAATGACTGAAAATGTCGCAGATCAAGATATGGAAGATGCAACAGTATTAATGCGCAGGCTCAAACAGGAATTAGGCTGTCAGTTATCTTTGGATGATATCGGTGTAGGTTCGAGTAATTTAGCCACAATGCCGAAGTTTAATGTTGATTATATGAAGATTGATGGATCTTATATTCGTAACTTTCTGGCAGATTCTTATTCTGAATTAGTCGTGCGTTTTATTGCTGAAGCCGCAAAATTAGAGGGCAAGCAAACGGTTGCAGAATTTGTGGAAACGCCAGCTCAGTTAGAAAGGCTACGTAAAATAGGCGTAGATTATGGGCAGGGTTATTTATTAGGGAAGCCTAGCCTGTTATTTGAGCCCGCCAAGTGATTTGTTTTTAGTATCCAATACTAATTAAATAGGGAATTACTTTAAAAGTGAATAAAAAGCAGAAAGTTAAAATAAACGCTTGACCGGAAGTGATAAAGCGGTAAAATAGCCAGCTCTTCAACGCTCCGGTGCTGAAGGGCGAAGGGGTTTTTAGTCGGATTTGTTCTTACTTAGTTTGTTTAACTTCCTCGGGTTTAGATTGAAAAATAAAAGCTTGACCGTTTAGTTTTATTCGTTATAATGGTCTGCTCCTTAACGGATTGGTTGTTGAGGTTGAGCTCTTCGGGGTTCAGTTGATGTTTGTTGTTAGGTTGTTTGTTTCTCGTGTTGGCTTTGTGTTTTTGTTAGTCACTTCGAAAACTTCCTAAAAATAAAGATTGACACAATGAGTTGGCTCTGTATAATGGTCGAGCTCAACAGGACGGAATACTTCTTCCCTCCTCGCTCTTTAAAAACTTAATCGAAATAATTTGTTGTGGGTACTTGTAGAGATTATTGTGCATGATA
>CBDUDP010000025.1:0-63776 GCA_965365945.1 uncultured Gammaproteobacteria bacterium | reverse complement strand
AGGTGTTCACGTTCGATAAGAATCCGTGTTCACGATGCTTGCGAATGGGTGTTCATGATGGGTGCGAATATGCAGTTACTAAAGACGATAGATCAAAACAAAAACATCAACGACCTTGTATCTTATGGTTTACTGGACTTAGCGGTTCAGGTAAATCAAAATAAAGGAAAATAAGGGGACACCAAGAAAATAAGGGAAAGAAAATAAGGGGACACAATACTTATCTTGGATTGTTATTACAATAATGATCGCGGATGTATCAAAATTATTTATTGATAATAAGTTTGGTTTGTTGTTTTATCTTGGTGTGTTTGTTGCTTATTTTTTCAGTAGCTTGTATAGGTATTAGTAAAAAAATAGAATTACATTTAAATGAATTGGGAGATATATGATGGCTACTTTATTTATGGCCATCGCTTTTTTAGCGATTGTTGTTGCTCTGTTGTCCCCTGTTTTTCATACTAAGTGAGAAAGAAGGGGCATAATACTTATCTTTCTTTATGTTGGAAGGTATTTTTTAAAATTCTCTTCAAGCTCCATTTTTAAAGGGCAGAGCTAAAAGAAAATGGTACTTATTGTGATGTTATTTAATTTATGGCTAGATTAGCAAGGGTGGTATTGCCTGGGCAACCACATCATATTATTCAGCGCGGAAATCGTCGGCAAGATGTGTTTTTTCAAGAAAGTGATTATGAGTTTTATTTAGGCTTGTTGAAGGAGTGGTGTGCTAAAGAGGGTGTTGAGATTTGGTCTTATTGTTTAATGACTAATCATATACATCTTATTGTTAGGCCGGGTGTTTCTTCGCGGTTAGCAAAGGCTATTGGTGAGGTACATCGGCGGTATACGAATGAAATTAATCGTCGTAATGGCTGGAGTGGTTATTTATGGCAAGGGCGTTTTTCTTCTTATCCTATGAGTGAGGAGTGGTTACTTAGGGCGGCGGCTTATGTGGAGTTAAATCCAGTTGCTGCTGGGATGGTGGATAATGCTTGGGATTATAGGTGGAGTAGTGTACATGCATATTTGGCTGGGTGTGATTCTCAAGGCATTGTTACAACGGAGCCGCTTTTATCTTATGTTAGTCATTGGAGCGATTTTTTAATGGGTGCTATGAGGAATGTTAATGATGAAATTATTAAGCATGAAAGTACGGGGCGGCCGTTGGGTGGTGAGGTGTATGTTGAGCAAGCGGGTTTGATTTTGGGTCGTGATTTGTTAAAAAAGAAGCCTGGACCAAAAACTTAGAGAGTAATTAAATGTTATGTCCCCTTATTTTCCCTTTATTTAATCATATCATCTTGACTCGAATGCTCGCGTAGGATTTGATGTCGTAAGCGGCTTGTTTAAAAAAGTAGTGACGCTTTTTGATTCAGCTGAGCATTAAGTGGGTTATGGTATTATATTGATATAAGTTAAAGGTATAAGAAGGGTGTGTTGATATGACAGATGATGAATTAAAGCAGTTAGTGGCCGGCCTGGCAGTTGCACAAGCAAAAACAGATGAGATGCAAAAGCAAGTAAGTGAGCAGCAGAAAAAAACAGATGAGCAATTAAAGCAGACAGATGAACAATTAAAGAAGACGGATGAGAAACTTGGCCGTATTGGTATCCATTTGGGGGCTATTACTCATAATCAAGGAGATGTGGCTGAGGGCTTTTTTTATAATAGCTTATTAAAAGATAATCATTTAGGGGCTTTGACGTTTGATGATATTAGTAAAAGTATGTTTAAGCATCGCGGAAAAATTCAAGAAGAATATGATATATTTTTAACGAATGGTGAGTCGATTGCTATTATTGAAGTGAAGTATAAGGCGCATATTGAGGATATAAAAAAACTAGAGCGAAAGTTTAACAATTTCAAAAAATTGTATCCTATCTATAAAGACTATAAATTATATGGTGCAATGGCTTCTTTTTATTTTAATACAGAAACTAAGGATGAGTTGCTAGAGCAAGGGTATTTTGTTCTGGAGCGTAGCGGTGATTTAATTAAAAGTAATCATCGTGAAAACTTAAAAGTAGCTTAAAAACTAAACGCTTATTAACGTTATTTATCACCAGTTTTGTAGGAAGGATGGAGCATAATTTTGAGAAACTCATCATTGTATGCTGTGTTTTATATGAAAAGATTAATTGTGGAAACTTTGTGACGGAGATAGTGTGAAGATTCTAGTAACCGGTGCAACAGGGTTTATTGGTAGTGCATTAGTAAACGAACTGGTATTACAAAAACAAGAATTAATTTGTAGTGTACGTAAACAATCAGCTTTTTTACCAGAAAGCATTAATCAAGTTATTATTGAAGATTTAAGTATAAGCACTGATTGGTCTAAAAGTTTAATGGGTATTGATACGGTTATTCATTTGGCGGCTCGGGTGCATGTGATGGCTGATGATTTAACCAATCCGTTGGCTGAGTTTCGTGCCATTAATAGAGATGCAACGTTGGCATTGGCAAGAATGGCGGCTGATACTGGCGTTAAACGATTTATTTTTATTAGTTCGGTTAAGGTGAATGGTGAAATAACCGAACTGAATAAGCCATTCAAACCCAATGACAAATGTGTGCCCGATGATCCTTATGGCTTATCTAAATATGAGGCTGAGCAAGGTTTATTGGCTTTGGCTAAAGAAACGGGGATGGAGGTAGTTATTATTAGACCGCCTTTAGTTTATGGTCCTGGAGTGCGAGCAAACTTTGCTTCAATGATGAAATGGATTAATAAAGGTGTGCCTTTACCTTTTGGCGCCATTCATAATCAACGATCGTTAATTGCCGTAGATAATTTGGTAAGTTTTATTATTCATTGTATTGATTATTCTAAAGCGGCTAACGAGATATTTTTAATTTCCGATGGTGAGGATGTGTCTACCACGGAATTATTGCGTAAAGTGGCTAAAGCTTTGAGTAAAAAATCTCGGCTGATTCCTGTGCCAGTAAGTTGGATGAAATTTGTAGCAAAATTGATTGGTAAAGAAGAAGTGGCGAATCGATTGTTTGGTTCGTTGCAGGTGGATATCTCTAAAGCGCGTGATTTATTGGGCTGGAAACCTGTGATTACGATGGATGAGCAGTTGAAGAAAACAGCTGGGCATTAATGTTTACAGCTTATTGGATAAGATAGATTATTATCCAATAAGTATGGAATGCAGTTTTAAGATTGCGATTGATTGTATAATCAATCGGCATAAAATTGATATTAGGATAACTTACCCATGAGATTGCCGAGAAAATATAGAGAGACAATTAAGAAATATTTTTATCAAGTTTTTTTAGAAGGGGAGATCTATTTATTTGGTAGCCGGGTCGATGATACTAAAAAAGGCGGGGATATTGACCTCTATCTAGTTTTAAAGAATACCTCTGATCTGTTTCAAAAAAAGATAAAATTCTTAGCGAGAGTAAAAAGAGAGTTAGGTGATCAAAAAATAGATGTTGTTTTCAATACGGATAAGACTCGGCTAATAGAGAAGGAGGCGATAAAGTGGGGGGTAAAGCTTTAGTTTATAAACAGAAAGTTGCAGATAATTTAAGTGAAAGTTATAAGCATTTGGATAGATTAAATGGTGCTTTCGATGAGTTGATTTTGGATGTTATATTCCCTATCAGCCGTAGTGATTTTTTGGTTATTTTAGATTCTAAACAGTATTTAGCTTATAACGATCAAATTATTTATCGGTTTTCTAAGTTGCAGGATTGTATGGGAGCTAAACTTTTCAAATCAGTTTTGGTGTACCAAGGTGAAAATACTAACAAGCCTTTTTTGGATATATTAAGTCAGTTAGAACGGTTAGATATTATAGATGTAGATGAGTGGTTTGAAATACGAGATTTAAGGAATGAGATTGCGCATGATTATGCAGAGAATGAGTTAACTGCGATAGAGCTATTAAATGCTATTTATCATCTAAAAAATGAATTAAGGCGTATTTTGGATGCGATTAATAAATTAGTGAATAGATAAGGGAGATGTCGGCAAATTATCAATGAAAGGTATCAACTAGAGGTGATTTAGAAGCGTTATTTTACCCTTTAGCCCAGTATGTTGTTTGGATGAGAATTGTGGGTAAATTCAGGATGAAAAGATTATTTGATTTAGCTTTGGCGGTTATGGCAGTTGTAATATTGCTTGTGCCTATTTTTTTAGTTGCTATATTGGTGAAATTCACATCAAAAGGAGCTGTACTGTACTGGTCTGATCGAGTAGGTAGAAACAATCATATTTTTAAAATGCCTAAATTTCGAAGTATGAAAATTGATACACCTGCTGTAGCGACGCATTTATTGAAAGACCCTAAAAGCGTGTTAACACCTATCGGTGATTTCCTGCGTAAATCAAGTTTAGATGAACTGCCTCAATTATGGTCAATCTTAAAAGGTGATATGAGTTTTGTCGGGCCCAGACCTGCCTTATTTAATCAGGATGATTTAATCGCCTTGCGTACAGAAAAAGGTGTAGATAAGTTATTACCCGGTTTAACGGGTTGGGCGCAAGTTAATGGTCGTGATGAATTGCCTATTCCTCAGAAGGTTGATTTGGATTTTGAATATTTACAAAAATGTTCTTTTATCTTTGATTTTAAAATTTTGTGGATTACTTTTTTGAAGGTGATTAAACGTTCTGGGGTTTCGCATTAATGTGGGTGTTGATCAGGCGTTCATTTATTTGACCTCCCTTGTAGATTGACAGTTCAAAACACATGATTTACTAGGCTGTAAATCTATGACTACGATGGATAAGCCGTTAAAGAAAATAACAGAAGCAAATTAATAATGAACTCTTCAAAAACAGATATTAGGTGGAAACAACGGTTTGTTAACTTTAATAGAGCATTGGATCAGCTAGAGGGAGCAGTTTTACTTAGCCGGCAAAGAGTGTTGTCTCAATTAGAAAAGCAAGGCGTTATTCAGGCGTTTGAATTTACGCATGAGTTGGCATGGAATGTTCTTAAAGATTACTTGGAAGATCAGGGTGAGCAAAATATAAGGGGTTCTAAAGATGCTACCCGAGTCGCTTTTAAAGTATCTTTAATTACTGAGGGTGATTTGTGGATGTCTATGATTCAGAGTAGAAACATCTCTTCACATACTTATGATGAGAATACGGCTGAATCATTGTTTATAGCGATTATTAATGATTATTACCCTCTTTTCACAACACTTAAAGCTGTGATGGAATCTTTATATGGCAACAGATAATACTCCCCTATTATTTGGGTTAAAAAGGTCGACATTAAATAAACTCTGTAGTGTATTTCAAAGACATGATGCTATTGAATCTGTAGTTCTCTATGGTTCGCGCGCAAAAGGTAATTATAAAGTGGGATCAGATATTGATTTGACAATTAATGGGCGGTTACTTCCGTTTCTTGAATTGATGCAAATTGAAGGTCAGATTGATGATTTGTATTTGCCTTATATGGTTGACTTATCTCAATATGAAAAATTAACAAATAGTGATTTAATTGAACATATTGATCGTATTGGTGTGAAAATTTATACTCGTGATACTTCAAGTTGTAAATTTCAGGACGAAAATATGAACTAAAGAGTCAACAAAAGGGAGTATTATTGGTCAGGATATGAAACGAGAAAGTATGCTTATGAATAAAACAAAAGTTGATGATATGTTGATCGAAATGATTACGCCAAAAGTTAAGGAGATAGAGGAAAAATTTGGTCCGTGGTGAGGACTTAACCCAAGATGATATTTATACGCTTTTGTTAAAGTCACAATATAATCCTATTAACCATCTTGATGAAAAACTCAATGAGGTAACTTTGGATGTGGCGAGTTTAATATATTGAAAGTGAGTATTGAGCACACAATACAAAAGTCACTCAATAAAAATATGGTTATGCTATTTGGGATGATGGATTTTTTCTGACATTATCAAAAGTGATCGATAAGTTTTCTTGAAAAACACTGCGCTGATTACCAAAATAGGTGGAGATGTTGATTTTTTCGATAATTTAGGACTAAAAGTATGTATCAAGAAAAATTTGAGAAATTTGAGAATGTTGAGACTTTAGCAGGTAAAGCATGGGAGCATGCGATAACACTGGATATTTTAAATCAAACAAATATTAAAGATTGCTCTATTCATTGCTTTCATTACCAGCAGATGATCGAGTTACTCATTAAGCATTTATTAGAAACAAAAAGTAAATTTGGTGCCTACAGTCGAAGCCATAAATTACAAAAATTGTTAGAAGAATTAATTGCTAACACATCATTTAAAACCGATAAAAGTCAATATCTTATGGCATTACAGGTCGTTACTGTTTGTGCAGAAGAGTATCGGTATAATTTCTTAATTGACTGCGCTGGGTATAAACAAAGTGTAGATACCTGTGATCATTTATTGGAAGAGCTCTTAGCCTTTATACACTCTTAACATTTCAGTCTATTCGGCAAAAATATTAAATTAATTTTTACTAAGTATGCCCTACTTAAAATCAGAAGCATTTATTGAGTTGAAAAATGAAGATGTTTTTCTGAAAATACATAATGGAAAATATTTTATGGAATGGGGTTGTGCTGTTGATCTGTCATCAGATACGATTGAGTCTGAATGGACAGCCGCCTAAGCAGGTATGCTACCGGGTCGGACTCGATTGATTAGGAAAGATAAAAGAAGTTTACATTTTCATCATTTTTAAATATTATGATAACTATATTTATCATTTTTGGTGCTTGTGATGGATAAAATAGCGGTTAAAATACACAATAAAAAAGTTGGTGAGCTTTTTTTTGAAGGTGATAGTCAATGCTATGGGTTTAATTATGCGTCTGACAGCCCCCCCGTTTCTTTAATTATGCCTTATAAAGCGTCGACCTACCTTTGGAAGAGTCGCTTGCATCCCATCTTTGATATGAATATGCCTGAGGGGTATTTATTTGAAGTATTAAAGAATTATCTGAACAAACAGCATGGTTATATTAATGACTTTTTGTTGTTTTCTTATCTTTGTCCTAGCATTCATGGTCGGCTTTTATTTGATAGTGATCTTTCTGCTGGCAACTTTGATGTGTTAGGTTTGGATGATGTTTTAAAAAATGATAGTGAAGATACTTTTGTAAAATTAGTTAAAATGTTTTTAGGTAAAAATGCTATTTCTGGCGTGCAGCCTAAAACATTGGCGTTGCTACAGGACAAAGAATCGCTCACTACGAAAGAATATATTATTAAAACATGGGGAGCTGAATATCCTCATTTAGCTGAAAATGAATATTTTTGTCTTAAGGCTGTTGAAAAAGCAGGCGTGGAAATTCCTGTTATTTTACTATCAGAGAATAAACAGTTTTTAATCGTTGAACGCTTTAATCTGGATAAGAAAAATAATAGCTACTTGGGGTTTGAAGAGGTGTTGGGGCTTCTTGGTAAAAATAAAGAGCAAAAATATGAGGGGAGTTACGAACAGGTAGCAAAGGTATTTTACAGAGTTGTAGCTAATAAACGTAAGGATATGCAGTCTTTTTATAAAACGGTCATCATGAGCTATTTGCTTAAAAATGGGGATGCACATTTAAAAAATTTTGGCGTACTTTATGATAGTGATATGAGTAATATTCGATTTTCACCTGCTTATGATATTGTTAATACCGCCGTTTATGTCTCTACTGAGCGCCCTGCATTAAGCATGTTTGGTAAGAAGTTGTGGTTTGCTCGTAGAGAGTTAATTAAATTTGGTGTTGACAGTTGTTATATGTCAGAGAAGAGTGCAAATATATTTTATGATGACTGTGTGAAGGCGGTGCAGCTTTCTATCGTTGATTTGCAGGATTATATTGTAAAAAACCCAAGGTTTTTAACAATAGGGCAGGGAATGCTTGATACTTGGAATTTGTCACTTAAAAATGAAACGCACAAGGAGATGCCCGTTGAAATTAGACGAAATTGGGCCAAAAATTAAAATAATGCGTAAGGATAAAAAGCTAACGCAAAAGCAATTGGCAGATATTGCCGGAATAAGCAGAGTTACTTTGGGGAAACTGGAAAGAGCTCAGTTAGGCTCTATTACATTAAAAACAATGGATCTTATTTTAGATGTATTGGGGTATGAGATCGCGTTTAAAAGTAAAGATAGCTTTGGCTTGCCTACTTTGGATGAGTTGTTAGTTGTTAAGGGTGCTGGTGAAAAGACGCTGTAAGATATCTAAGGATTTAAGATTTTAATCAACATTCAAAGCGGTGACTGGTTAAAATAATTAAGACAAATATGGGATAGCCCTAGGCTGTCGAAAAAAACTGTTTATAAAGAGTGTTATGAACCTGGTTATTAGCTACAAAAAATAGAATCTATAGGGTGTGCTGAGGAACGAAGCGCATCAATAGCCGCTGATGCGCCTCCTATAAATTCTTTATATCCATAAAGAGGGAAAGTGAAACACGTATAAAATGGTTAATTTCGACAGCTTAGCCTACCCTTCCTGCGCGA
Organism: uncultured Gammaproteobacteria bacterium; assembly: GCA_965365945.1. Taxonomy (GTDB): domain Bacteria; phylum Pseudomonadota; class Gammaproteobacteria; order Methylococcales; family Methylomonadaceae; genus Methyloprofundus. The sequence continues at coordinate 55,327 of CBDUDP010000025.1, read as the reverse complement.
TAATTCAAACATATAATAAGCGAGCACTTATCAATTTCCCCTATTATTTTATATTTATAAATGAATAAATTAGCCTTCTGGTTTCTTGGCCTTACTCGGCGTACAAAAGCGGCCATCTTAATTGCTGTAGATAGTGTGCTGGTCATATCAGCTTTATGGGCAGCATTTTCCTTGCGCTTAGGCGGGTTATATATACCTAAAGGGGATATCTGGATTTTGTTTTGTCTTAGTCCTTTTCTTGCGGTTCCTATATTCATTCGATTCGGCTTGTATCGCGCCATTATTCGCTACATTGGTGGCCGGGCAATATGGGCTATTTTTCAGGCAATTTCACTGTATATAGTTATTTTTACTGTCGTCGTTTTCCAAACAAGAATAGGCGTTGTTCCCAGAACCGTAACGCCTTTAAATTGGCTGGTGCTTTTGTTTTTTATCGGTGGAAGTCGTTTTATTGCTCGCTGGTGGTTAGCAGATGTTTATTCAGGGTTGGTGAACAATAAGGTTAATGAGTGTTGTACCAAAAAAGTGATTATTTATGGTGCGGGCCGTGCTGGTGTGCAGTTGGCCTCTGCATTAGAGTGTGGGCAAGAGTTTAAATCGTTTGCTTTTATCGATGATGACAAGTTATTGCATAAGCAAAAGGTCAATGGTTTGAGGATCCATCCCATGACTGCATTGGCTTATTTGATTGAAAAGCATCAGATAACAGATGTTTTATTGGCAATTCCTTCTGCATCCCGAGGGCGTAGAGGTGAGATTATTCGATTATTAGAGCCTTATCCTGTGCATGTGAGAACTATGCCGGGAATGAGTGATGTAGCACAAGGTAAAATTAAATTCGATGAGGTGCAAGAAGTCGATATTGCGGATTTATTAGGGCGTGATGCTGTAGCTCCTGACCAGTCTTTATTGAGTGCAAATATTACAGATAAAGTGGTTATGGTAACGGGCGCAGGCGGGTCGATTGCTTCTGAATTGTGTCGGCAAATTATTATTTTACAGCCTGCTAAAGTCATACTTTTTGAGCTTAATGAGTTTGCGCTTTATTCTATTGATAAGGAGCTTAGGCGTGCTGTTGTTGCGTTGGCTATGTGTGAATTTGAAATTATCCCAATACTAGGTTCTGTCACAGATGAAGTGCGCCTCAATAGGGTGTGTGAAACCTTTAATGTGCAAACGATATATCATGCTGCGGCTTATAAACATGTGCCTATGGTTGAACATAATTCAGGGGAAGCGGTTAAGAATAACGTATTAGGGACATTATGCCTTGCTCAAGCTGCCATTAGATGCAATGTCGAAACTTTTGTTCTTATCTCTACCGATAAAGCCGTGAGGCCAACGAATACGATGGGTGCGACTAAGCGCTTTGCTGAGTTGGTTTTACAGGGATTAAGTTTAGAGGAGGGCCATCATACCCGCTTTACGATGGTGCGTTTTGGTAATGTGCTGGGCTCTTCAGGCTCTGTTATTCCTTTATTTAGAGAGCAAATTGCGCGAGGTGGTCCTGTGACAGTGACGGATCCACGGATTATTCGTTATTTTATGACCATACCCGAGGCGGCTCAGTTAGTGATACAGGCGGGGGCAATGGGACACGGCGGTGATGTTTTTGTATTAGATATGGGTGAGCCGATTAAAATTGTTGATTTAGCAAAGCGGATGATTCATTTAAGCGGTTTGGAAGTAAAAAATAAGCATCACCCTAGTGGTGAGATTGAAATTAGTTTTACAGGACTAAGGCCAGGTGAAAAGCTGTACGAGGAATTACTCATTGGTGATAATGTTTCTGATACGGCGCACTGTAGGATTATGCGAGCTGAAGAAGAGGTTATTCCTTGGAATGAGCTTAATATGCGTTTGGACCGTTTAAAAACGGCAATCGAGGAGGATGATTGCTTAGAAATGAGAGCTATATTAATGGAATCAGTTTCTGGTTTTGTGCCGCAATGTGAAGTGAGTGATTGGTTGTGGACGGCTGGGCAGGACTTACAGTAAATTATAGGGTCAGGCGGTGATTCATAAAATGTTGGGCCAAGTTACCTGCGTTTCGTTAGATTTAGATTATGCATAAGCGCTTTGGTGCTGAGGAGCATAAAATAATGTATTTACCCCCCATCACAATGCGCATAAAGTGACCTGATTTGATTACGTATAACTCTCAGCTTCCTTTTGTAGCCCGCATTCCGTAACAACATGCGGGCTATAATGGTAACTCATTTGATTTAAAAATATTTTTCAAGGTAGCTGAAGCTTATGGGTAATCAGGTAAAGTGATGGGTTTCGCAAGAAGACACTCTACCCATCTACGCAAGCCATTGAAAATATATATTAAAATTAATTTCTTGTAGGCCTTGTTTATGTCGATACCTATGTTACCAAGAGGGAAGGCTTAAGAGCTAATTTAAATCTACACTTAACGGTGACATAGCCTTTAAATTTGTGTTGATATTTATGGCTAGGAAGTTAGGGTTAAGAAAATATCTCAGCATCATTTAATAATGTACCTTGTTGATCTTTCCCAGAAAGCTGAGGTTCTTCACCCATTGGCCAATTTATGCCAATAGCGGGATCATTCCACGCTATGCAACGTTCAAATTCGGGCGCATAGTAATCCGTCGTTTTATATAGAAAATCTGCAGTTTCACTTAAAACAACAAAACCATGAGCAAAGCCAGCAGGTACCCAAAGTTGGCGACGGCTTTCAGCGTTTAATTCTACTTCAGTCCATTGGCCAAAAGTCGGTGATGATTTACGAATATCGATAGCTACATCAAATACAGCGCCGCTAGTTACCCGCACTAATTTACCTTGGGGTTGTTGGATTTGGTAATGTAGACCGCGTAATACGCCTTTTGCAGAGTGGCTGTGATTATCTTGCACAAATTGTAAATTTTGCCCTGTGGCTTCATTAAAGGCTTGTTGATTAAAGCTCTCAAAGAAAAACCCTCGGCTATCACCAAAAACTTTTGGCTCAATAATCAATATGTCTGGAATATTTGTAGGAGTCACTTTCATAATGCAGTGTCTTCTTTTAATAATTTAAGTAAGTATTGGCCATAGCCACTTTTAGCGAGTGGCTGTGCCAATTCAGCTAATTTTTCTGCGTCGATTAGACCATTACGGTAGGCGATTTCTTCGGGGCAGGCAACTTTTAAGCCTTGGCGGCGTTCGATGGTTTCAATAAATGTGCTGGCTTCATTAAGGCTTTCGTGCGTTCCGGTATCTAACCATGCATAACCACGGCCCATTTTTTCTACGCTAAGTTGTTTTTGTTCTAGGTAGATTTTATTGATGTCGGTGATTTCTAATTCTCCGCGTTCCGATGGCTTGAGTGTTTTAGCCATATCGATGACTTGGTTATCATAGAAATATAAACCAGTAATCGCATAATTACTTTTAGGAATTAGTGGTTTTTCTTCTATTGATGTTGTGGTACCTTGTTTATTAAAACCGACAACACCGTAACGCTCAGGGTCATGCACATGGTAAGCAAAGACGCTGGCGCCTTCCGTTTGTTCTGACGCATGATTGAGTGATAATTGTAGATCATGGCCATAAAAAATGTTGTCACCTAAGACTAGTGCTGAAGGCGAGTTGCCAATAAAATCAGCGCCTATGGTGAAAGCTTGCGCTAAGCCGTCTGGGCTAGGTTGTACGGCATATTCTAGGTTAAGCCCCCAATCACTACCATCGCCGAGCAGCTCTTGAAAACGTGGTGTGTCTTGTGGGGTGCTGATAATGAGAATATCTGTTATTCCTGCTAGCATTAAGGTGCTAAGCGGGTAATAGATCATAGGCTTATCATAGATAGGCAGTAGTTGTTTGGAGGTTACTTTTGTAACAGGGTATAAGCGCGTGCCTGAGCCGCCTGCTAGGATAATACCTTTACGTTTGGTCATCTTATTTCTCTATGAATTCGGCTGGGTTGATGGGTTTCACTACGTACCTAAAAAGCAGGTGCTTCATTCTACACATCCTACAAAAAAGTTAAATTAGTTCAGTGCTTCAGAAAGCATTCGAGCAACGCCAGTTTGCCATTCTGGTAAATTCAATCCAAAATTACGTTGTAATTTATCGGTATTTAGCCGTGAATTTTTAGGGCGTTCTGCAGGCGTTGGGAATGCACTAGTCGGTACGGGATTAATTGATTCTGTACTTGTTTTTAGTTCCTGTCCCATTTTTTGTGCCGTGTCGATGACGTAGCGTGCATAACCATGCCATGAGGTTTCGCCTGATGAGACTAAGTGGTAAAGCCCGCTTAGTTCTTTTTTAGATTGCATTGTGCGGATTGCATGCGCAGTGACATCGGCTAATAAATCTGCGCCTGTTGGAGCGCCAATTTGGTCATTAATAATGCTTAAGCTGTCGCGTTCTTGAGCAAGGCGTAGCATGGTTTTTGCGAAGTTATTACCCCGCGCACCATAAACCCAGCTAGTGCGGAAAATGAGATGTTTGCAACCTGACGCTTGAATGGCTTGTTCACCAGCTAGTTTAGTAGCGCCATAAACACCTAACGGTGCAGTAGGATCGGTTTCAATCCATGGCTTAGTTCCACTGCCATCAAAGACATAATCAGTAGAGTAATGGATTAGCCACGCATTTAGGTTTTTTGCTTCACGCGCTAATAGCGCAGGCGCATCAGTATTAATCGTTTGCGCTAATTCAGTTTCACTTTCAGCTTTATCGACAGCGGTATGTGCAGCGGCATTAACGATGATATCGGGCTTTATTTTTTGAACGGTCTCGGCTAAGCTTTGTAGGTTAGTGAAATCGCCGCAATAGTCTTGGCTATCAGAGCCGAGTGCAATAACTTCGCCTAAAGGGGCAAGGCTGCGTTGCAGTTCCCAGCCTACTTGGCCATTTTTTCCAAATAATAGAATTTTCATTAGCTGCGGTCTGCGTAGTTGGTTTCTACCCAGTCACGATAAGCGCCAGATTGCACGTTAGCGACCCATTCTTGATTATCTAAATACCACTGTACGGTTTTGCGTATGCCAGTGTCGAAAGTTTCGGCAGGTTTCCAGCCTAATTCACGTTCAATTTTACGCGCATCAATAGCATAACGGCGGTCATGGCCTAAGCGATCTGTCACGAAAGTAATTTGTTCGGTGTAGCTTTTTTTATCATCGCGTGGGCGTAGTTCATCAAGTAGTGCACAAACGGTATGTACAATTTCTATATTGGGTTTTTCGTTCCAACCGCCGACATTATAGGTTTCTCCTGTAATGCCTGCTTCTATTACACGGCGAATGGCGCTGCAGTGATCTTTAACATACAACCAGTCGCGAATTTGTTGACCGTCACCGTAGATAGGCAATGATTTACCGGCTAAAGCATTAACGATCATTAATGGAATCAGTTTTTCCGGAAAATGGTACGGGCCGTAATTATTAGAGCAATTGGTGGTGAGTACCGGCAAGCCATAAGTGTGATGGTATGAGCGTACTAAATGATCGCTGGCGGCTTTGCTGGCAGAATAAGGGCTGTTGGGCTCGTACTGATGCAATTCAGTAAAGGCGGGATCATCTTTGGCTAATGATCCGTAAACTTCATCAGTTGAGACGTGTAGAAATCGGAAGTCTGCTTTTTCTTGCTCATCTAATTTAGACCAGTAGGCACGAACAGACTCTAGTAAATTAAAGGTGCCGACAACATTAGTTTGTATGAAGTCTTCTGGGCTATGAATAGAGCGGTCAACGTGGGATTCAGCGGCAAAATTAATAATTGCACGGGGTTGATATTTTGCTAATAGCTCAGGTATCAGTACCGTGTCGCCTATATCCGCATGGGCAAAGATATGTCGGCTATCCTCTTGTAAAGTGACTAAACTTTCTAAGTTGCCTGCGTAGGTTAGTTTATCAATATTAACGACGGGTTCGTCATGTTCTTGTAGCCAATCTAGGGCAAAGTTAGCCCCGATAAATCCTGCTCCACCTGTGACAAATATCATTATGCGCTCGTGTTGGTAATAATTAAGTTTTTAGTGTGACTTGCGGACTGAAGTCCGCCCTACGTATGGAACTGCGGCTAAAGCCCCGTCCGCAAATTAATGACAAGGGAAGGCAACGCTATGGCGAGTGTCATGTGCAGCGTTGTGTGCCATATCCATGGGTGCAAAACCAACGCCAAATAAAATAACGATACCTAGGGCTGCCGCGGCAAAAAGTTGTGAGTTTTTGCTGCTTGCGAGAGTGATATTTTGTTCTTGAGCGAGTGAATTATTAGTATTCATAGCTGAACCTTTATTAATCTGTGGGTTGTAAGGGAGAAATGCCGTCTATAAATCGCTGGCATAAAAAGCCAGTAGTTGAGCCAATTATAAGCCACAACAAGGCATTTGCAATACTGGTTTGCAGGACAAATTGGTGCCATAAGTCTGTTAATGCTTGTACTGCATTCGGGTCTGGATGACTAAAACCATGAAGTTCAGGTGTTGGCGCGCCGATTAAATGCGGTAATAGTATAAGAATGAATCCAGCACCCTTGTAATGGCGAGGACTAAAAGCTAAGGCAGCTAGGCCGGTAGCGCTAAGTGTTATAGTAAGTAGCCACCAATTTTGCCGTGAGCCCAAAGCAGCTGCGTCCATCCCCGGTATTTCAGGGGGTAAGCCTAAGCTAGGCGCAACAAAAATGGCCAGATAAGCACCTATGCCCCAAGCTAAACCTTTTAATGCTGAGCTTGGACCGCGATAAGCCATTGCGCAAGCTAATAATAAGCTATAGGCTAAACTCATTAAGACGTTAGCCAACCAAGTAAAGAAGAAACGCTCGATGCCATCTTCAGGGGCCCAAGGTTCGACTTGTTCAGAAGCTATAGGCTCGGCAACTTCATAAACTTCAGCCGCAAAAATAAGCGGGCTAATAAAATAAAATTGATACAAGCTAAAAATCACGCTGGCAATAATTGCAGTTAAACTTGCACTAAGAAAAATTTGGCGAAAATACATAGCTTGAGTATTAATAAGTGAGAGGGGGAATGTAGTTTATATGTGTAGCTTGCGACTTGTAGAGCGCAAAGTGAAATACAGGTTTATGTGTGATAAATCCCGTATTACTCAAGCTTCATGCGGACTACGCTGTGGTAAATGGATTTTTAGTCATCAAAACCGATTAAGTCCCACACAAAGGGAACGACGGTGGTATTGCTGGAGTCGGCCTCAGGATATTGTGGGCCATCAGGGTAATTATAAGCATAGATTTTCGCGCTATTATCCGCTAAATCTTGTAAGCCTAGTATTTTGTAGGCTTCTATTTGCAGTTCTAAAGCATAAGGAACTGCGGGTGTTTGTTGGTAATGTTGTAAAATATAATTCGCTCGATTGGCGGCGGCTAAATAGGCCTCTCTATCCATATAGAAACGGGCAATATGTAATTCGTGACGTGCTAGTGAGTTTTTTAAAGAAATCATGCGCTGCTTAGCGTCAGGCAAATATTGGCTGTTTGGAAAGCGGCGTATTAGCTCGTCGAAACTAAGGTAAGCATTTTGCGTGAACACGGAATCGCGTTGTGTGCTGTCGGATGGAATATAGCGATCTAAAAAACCTAAGTCACGATTAAAGTTAATCAGCGCTTTTAAATAATAGGCATAATCAACACTTTTATGTCGTGGATTGGTTTTTATAAAGCGGTCTGCTGATGCCAGTGCAGCTTCTGAATCACCGTTTTTGTAATAGGCGTAAGTAAGATCTAATTGGGTTTGAGCGGAATGTGAGCCAAAAGGGTAGCGTGAATCAAGCTGCTCAAGCACTTTAATGGCTTTTTTGTATTTTTCATCGGCTAAGTTTTCTTTACCTTCGGCAATAAATTGTTCTACTGTCCAGCCAGCGTAATTGTCTTCTTTGTTGTTTTTATCGCTGGAAAAATAACTACAGGCTGACAGAAAAAACGATAAACAAAGAATAAACGTTAATTTTTTGAAAAATGATGGCATAGAGATGGCTACACGATGTAAGATTGATAACATTTTGCTTTATTCTTTATTGTAAAAGAATTTGTTGTAGATAAATACAGTTTGTTAGGAAAGAAATTTTATATGGCGATATTAACGGCCGAAGTACCCTTAGAATTAGCGGGAAGGCGTTTAGACCAGGTTTTAGTGGAGATTTTTCCAGATTATTCTAGAAATAAACTACAGACTTGGATAAAAGCGCTACGCGTCACCGTGAATGGTGTGCAAATTAAAGCAAAAGATCGTTTAGACGGTGGCGAGACGATTGTCCTTGATGCGGAAGCGGAGGAAGTGACGGAGTATTTAGCGGAAGATATTCCGCTGGATATTATCTATGAAGATGATGATATTTTAATCGTCAATAAGCCTGCGGGGCTTGTTGTACACCCTGGCGCAGGCAATTGGACGGGGACTTTACAAAATGCCTTGTTATTTCATTTGCCGGATGCAGTTACGATTCCACGATCAGGGATTGTGCATCGTATAGATAAAGATACCAGTGGCTTATTGATGGTTGCTAAAACATTAGCTGCCCACCATAGTTTGGTTGAGCAATTACAAGCGCGTGAGATTCATCGTGAATATTTAGCAATTACCATAGGCCGAATGACTGGAGGTGGCACTTTAGATGAGCCTATAGGTCGACACCCCACCGACCGTAAGAAATTTGCGGTAAATTACAGTGGCAAACGCGCAATAACTCATTATCGTGTGCTTGAGCGATTTTTACGTAATACGCTGATACAAGTTAAACTAGAAACAGGTCGTACACATCAAATCCGAGTGCATATGGCGCATATAAAGATGCCGCTTGTCGGTGACCCTATGTATAGTGGCCGTTTCCAAATGCCTAAAGATTGCGGGGCAGGATTGGAAACTGTTTTACGAAGCTTTAAGCGTCAAGCTTTACATGCTGAAAAATTGGGCTTAATACATCCACGTACAGAAGAGTACATGGAATGGGAACTGCCTATGCCAGATGATATGCAAGCTTTGTTGCTTGCCTTGAGGGAAAATGACACATTGGATCATTCCTGATTGGCCGGCACCTTTAAATGTTCGTGCGGCGACCACACTGAGAACAGGCGGATTTAGTCAGGCTGAATTTAGTAGTTTAAACCCTGCTGATCATGTGCAGGATAATCCAGCGCATGTATTTAAAAACAGGCAGCAAATTACTCGAATGTTGGGCTTACCTAGTGATCCTGTTTGGTTGCAGCAAACGCATAGTGTGGATGTGATTTGCGCGGATCAAACAGGTCAGGCGTTGTTTGCTGATGCTAGCTATACACACCAGAAAAATGTGGTTTGTACGGTGTTAACAGCAGATTGTTTGCCTGTGCTGCTTTGTGATTTACAAGGAACTACAGTTGCCGCAATTCATGGCGGTTGGCGTGGGTTGCTGAATGGCATTGTGGAAAATGCTGTGGCGAAGATGCCTGATACTGAAATAGTGGCTTGGCTAGGGCCGGCTATCGGGCCATACTGTTTTGAAGTTGGCCAGGATGTGTATGATTTATTTATTAAGAAATCTAGACAGTTTACTGGCGTATTTATACAGCAAAGTCGCGATAAGTATTTGGCGGATATTTATCAAATCGCGCGGATCATTTTAAACAATGCGGGTGTGCAGAAAATTTATGGTGGCCAGTTTTGTACAGTAACTGAGACAGAACGTTTTTTTTCCTATCGACGCGATGGCCAGACAGGGCGTATGGCTACTTTAATCTGGATGGAGTAGGTATTTGGTTCTCAAGCTTTGTTTGGGGATATGTATATACACTCACAGGTAATCTCACTTTATTATTTTTTCGATGAATTTACTCTTTTTAATTATTATTTTTACGGCTATCGGTGGTGTACTAAGCGTTTTAGCCGCGTCTGTTTTTTTACTGCTATCTGATAGTATGCGCGCTAAAGTTTTACCGCACGGGATTAGTTTTGCTACCGGCGCTTTATTAGCTGTGGCTTTTTGGGGACTGATTCCACATGCATTTGAAGAGGTAGGGTCGTCTGAGATACAGACTTTATCCGGCTCGATTATGCTGGGTTTATTACTGTTTTTTACTTTAGAGAAGCTATTGATTTGGCGACATTGCCATTCTAGTAGTTGTGAAGTTCATGTTGATACCGATGAGCAAGAGCATAGCCATGGGCACAGTCATGCTCATGGTTCGCATAAATCAGCCGGAACAATGATTCTTATTGGTGATGGTATCCATAACTTTGTGGATGGTGTGTTGATTGCCGCGGCCTTTTTAACTGATGTTCAGTTGGGAATTGTCACTAGTTTAGCAGTTGCCGCCCATGAAATACCGCAAGAGGTAGGTGATTTTGCAATTCTATTGCACAGTGGGTTTTCTAAAAAGAAAGCATTGATTTACAATGTACTTGCTAGCTTAACAACAGTGCTTGGTGGCGTGTTGGCATATTATAGTTTAGCTGGCCTTCATGATAGTCTGCCTTATTTTTTAGCGATTGCTTCATCTAGTTTTATTTATATTGCGGTTGCGGATTTGATTCCAACCTTGCATAAGAAAACGGATATTAAAACCTCATTACAGCAAATTGCTTTAATTTTAGCGGGAGTTGTTCTAATCGTTTCACTGCATGGCGTTGCTCATGATATTCAACTAGAAGGCGTAGATAGTCATGCTGCAGACGCTCCGTTGGAAGCTGTAGATAAGCATAGTGCTCATGAGCCGCGGATGAGTATATTTTAGAATACCTAAGTTCAGCCGATACATTTACAACAAACCATAATTTAAGGGGCTTTATATGTTAACTGCACCTGCAACAGCACTGATGAATCAATTGAGTTGCTCTAAAAAAATGCTATTTATCTCTGTCGCATTTTTAGTACCTCTGATGATTACTTTTTATTTATTAATAGTAGGCCAGTTAGCCGCTCTTGATGTCGCAAAGAAAGAGCAAACAGGCTTGCAGTATATAGTGCCTTTACGCCAATTAATTCAGCACTTTCCTGAGCACCGCGGAATGACTAATGCTTATTTATCTGGCAATGCAGCATTTAAAAGTAAATTATTAGCTAAGCGCGAGCAAATTAATCAGGATATTCTGGCGATTAATGAGGTCGATAAGCAGTTAGGCGTACAATTAGGTGCGGCAGTAAAATGGCAGGAAATTAAATCGGTCTGGCAGCGCTTAGAATCTGAGGCCTTTAATGGGCAAGCAAAAGATATTTTTACTCGACATACGCAGTTGATTGCTAGTGTTTTAGAATTAGTTTCTTTGGTGAGTGATAGTTCAGGGTTAACTATGGATCCAGAGTTGGAAAGCTTTTATGTCGCCTCTTCTATTGTTAATGCTTTACCGCAAATTGTAGAAAATCTGGGCCAAGCAAGAGGTATGGCTTCAGGTTTAGCGGTCAGAACCGTAGTGACACAGAAAGAGAGCATTAAGTTATCCAGTTTACTGGCGACGGTACAAAAAAGTATTAATGCCTTAGAGAGAAGTACGAAGGTGGTTGCGCAAAGCAATCCAGAAGTTGGCGCTAAAATTAAGCCAGATGTTGATGCGGCAATAAGCGTTGCTAGCAGCTATTTGGCTTTTCTTGACCAAGAAGTTTTACAGAGAACACCCACAACAGTTGAATCAGCTCAAGTTTTTTCTAAGGGAACTGGAGCGATTAAAGCTAATTTTAAATTATTGGATCAATTGATTCCTGAGTTAGTTTTATTATTAGAGCAGCGAGAAGAGCAGTTAACGGGAAAAATGATCACTCTATCTCTTGTAGTCTCGGTCTTTACCTTATTGGCTCTGTATTTATTTGCGGGTTTTTATAATTCATTTAATACAGCTATATTAAGCATTGAAGAAACTTCTGCAAAATTGGCAAAAGGTGATTTAACTTCCCGTTTGCAATTAGATAATAAGGATGAATTTGCTGACGTAGCTGAATCATTTAATAGTATGGCTGGTCAGTTTTCTGATGTGGTGCGTGAATTAGAGCGCTCTATTGAACAGCTTGCTTCGGGTGCTGAGGAGTTGTCCATGACTAGTATACAAACTAATCAAGGTGTTAAGCGCCAACAAGAAGAAGTTGAGCAGGTGGCAACGGCTATGACGGAAATGGCGGCAACAGTACAGGAAGTAGCAAGAAGCGCATCTTCTACAGCAATGGCTACTAAAAATGCTCATCAACAAACGAAGAATGGTGATACGATTGTTAATAGTTCTGTATCTGCAATTACTGCGCTTTCAGAGGAGATTGGAGTTGCTACAGAGGTGGTTAGGCAGCTAGAAGCTGATGGAGAAAGTATTGGTTCGGTGTTAGATGTGATTAAGAGTATCGCAGAACAAACTAATTTATTAGCCTTAAATGCTGCGATTGAAGCGGCGAGAGCAGGTGAACAAGGGCGAGGGTTTGCTGTTGTTGCAGACGAAGTAAGAACTTTAGCAAGTCGCACCCAAGATTCAACGACTGAGATAGAAAGTATGATTGAGCGCTTGCAGAAAGGTACAAGAAAGGCTGTAGGAGTGATGAATGAAAGTAAGGAACGTACGCAGACGACCATTCAGGAAACTCAGAAAGAAAGTGAGTTTTTAGAAAATATTAGCAGCGCAGTGACAGAAATTGATGATATGTGTACGCAAATTGCTAGTGCTTCTGAGGAGCAATCTGTTGTAGCTGATAGTATTAGCCGAAGTATTGAACACATTAATGGTGTCACTATAGATGCAGCTCAAGGTTCACAACAAGTCACTGAGAGTAGTGAAATTTTGGCGCATTTGGCTAGTGATTTACAGGCTTTGATATCGCGATTTAAGGTTTAGAGTGTTGTGGGAGTCGCGATCTCTCAAGTCGCAGCTAAAAGATCCTTCCACAAGTTTCTTTATGGAGCATAAACCTTATCCTTAAACTCACACAAATCTTCAATGACACAACTGCCACAGCGTGGTTTTCTTGCAATGCAAGTATAACGGCCATGCAAAATCAATAAATGATGCGCATCCTGTTTGTATTCTTTAGGTACATGTTTATCTAATTTAGTTTCAACCTCTAAAACGTCCTTTCCTGGTGCGATCTTAGTGCGGTTGGATACTCGGAAAATATGGGTATCTACCGCCATTACCGGTTGACCAAAAGCCGTGTTTAAAATAACATTCGCGGTTTTACGCCCGACCCCGGCCAGTGACTCTAATTCCTCGCGTGTTTGCGGTACTTCTCCCTGAAAATCATCCAGCAATTTACGGCAAAGTTTAATAATATTTGCACCTTTGCTATTAAATAGGCCGATGGTTTTTATATAGCCTTTTAAGCCTTCTTCACCTAAATCAAAAATAGCTTGCGGCGTATTGGCGACAGGAAATAATTTTGCTGTGGCCTTGTTAACGCCCTTATCGGTCGCTTGTGCAGATAAAACGACCGCGATTAGCAATTCGAAAGTGCTGTTATAGTTTAGCTCAGTGACGGGTTCTGGAATCGCTTCGGCTAAGCGTTTAAATATTTCTAGGCGTTTGTCTTTATTCATAAATTTTTGAGGTAGCTGATTTAGTCGCTTTTAATCGTAGTTCAAAGGCATTTTTAAGCGCAATTAATAATCCTAGACCAATAAATGCGCCTGGGGGTAATACGGCCAATAAGATACCTGAGTTACCGTCAAAGACATTGATTTTCCAGTCTTTAGCGGCATCACCAAACAGTAAATCCGCTTGCGTTAATAAGGTGCCTGAGCCTAGTAGTTCCCTAAACCCACCCAATACAATCAAGGCGAAACTAAAGCCTAGCCCCATGGCTAAACCATCTAATATTGAAGGCATAATGCGATTTTTAGAGGCAAATACTTCCGCACGGCCAATAATGGCACAGTTAGTGACAATCAGCGGAATAAAAATCCCCAAAATTTTGTAAAGTTCATAAAACCATGCATGCATGATTAATTCAATAATGGTAACAACACCAGCAATAATCAGTACAAATAGCGGCAGTCTAATTTCTGGCAGAATAAACTGGCGTAATGAGGAAACCAGTAAATTAGATAATATTAAGGTTAAGGTTGTCGCCAGCCCTAAACCTAAGCTATTAATTACGGTATTACTAACGGCAAGCAAAGGGCATAAGCCTAAGAGGGCAACTAAAGCCTGATTGTTATGCCATAAGCCATTACTCAGGATTTTCGAATAGTCTGAGCGCATTTATTGAAAGATCTCATGTTGATATTGTTGGAAAAACAAAGTGGTGTTTTTGACCTCATTAACAATGGCGCGCGGGGTGATGGTTGCGCCAGTAAATTGATCAAAGTTGCCGCCGTCGCGTTTAACAGCCCACTGCTCTAAGTCCTCTATAGTTAGCTGATTAAAGCTTAAAATCCAGTTAGATTTTTTTAGTTCAATGGCATCGCCTAAACCGGGTGTTTCTCTATGATTAAGAACGCGTACAGCGTTTATTGTGCCGCTAACATTGATAGCAATGAGTAAATCAATATCGCCGTTATAACCCTGAGTTGTTGTGCTGGTGATAATGGCTGCTATGGGTTTGCCTGCTTGGCGCGCTCGGTATACTGTATGAGCTTGACCGCTGGATTGTAACTGAATTTTGTCATGAATTAAGTCATTATCATAGCGGCGATTATCGATGACACTTTGTAAGCTTTGCAATAAAGCGCGTCGTTCATTGTCTGCGATTTTGTCCTTGGTGCCATGATAAACCAAAGAAACCAAGCCTACGATAATAAACGAAAATAGGCCTATGCGTAGCGCAGCTAGTGTGGGTGGTGAGAAGGTCATGGCTGTTTCACCCGCTTAGGAGTCAAAATTAAATAACAGGGGATCATGAGCCTTTGTGGGAGCGACTTTAGTCGCGATATCGTGACTAAAGCCACTCTCACAGGATGTGAGATAGTATAATATTTACCTCTCATGTCTTAGGTCGTGTGTAATAATCAATGCTAGGAGCGGCAAGATTGGCTAATAAAACAGCAAAAGCGATAGCGTCGGGATAGCCGCCCCAGGTGCGGATAATATAAATTAAGCTACCAATCAATCCACCGAAAATTAAACGTCCTTTATTGCTGCTTGCAGCTGTCACGGGGTCGGTAGAGATAAAAAAAGCGCCACAAAATGTTGCTCCAGAAAATAGGTGAAATAAGGGCGAATTAAATCGCGAGCTATCTATTAGATAGGCTGTCAATGCTGGAATAGTTAAGCCTAACAACACGGCAACAGGAATATGCCAGCTGATTACTTTGCGCTGCAATAACCATAAACCACCGAGTAAATAAGCTAAGGATAGATATTCCCAGCCTTTGCCCGCTATATAACCAAATAATGGTGAAGTTGTTATTTTACCCATCGAAAAATCTAAACCCAATTGTGTTTTCGTATGATCTAAAACGGTGGCGGAACTGATTACATCAAAAGGCTGTTGCCACGAGGTCATTTGTTGCGGAAAGGAAATGAGTAAAAATACATAGCCTATCATGGCGGGGTTAAAGGGATTATAGCCCAAGCCGCCATAGAGATGCTTAGCTATAATAATGGCAAACAACGTGCCGCTCACACTGATCCACCATGGTGCAATCGTCGGTATTGCAAGAGCTAATAATATGGCACTAACTAGCGCACTTAAATCCAATAAGTGCATTTTTATCGGTTTTTTTCTTAGCCAAAGCATGCACGACTCAGCTAATAGTGCTGTGCTACAGGCGAGTAATAGTTGTATTAATAGCACGTTGCCAAATAGCCAAAACATAGTGCCGATAGCGGGTAGTAAGGCAATAAGGACTTGCAACATCACACGATTAACGGTGTTACTGGCAGGCGTAAAAGGGGAGCTAGTGGTGGGGAACTGCATATTATAATGACTTCTTTTTGGCTAAACTCGCGGCTTTCATTTTTTCAATAGTGGCTTTGCGTTTTTCGGCTTTGGCTAATTGTTCTTGTTCTTCTTTGGCACGACGTTGTTGTTGATTCTGAAAGCGTATTTTGGCTAAATTGGCTTGTGCAGTCTGCTTTTCTTTAATAATGATTGCACCTTTTGCCGCGCGAAATTGTTGCACTAAAGGAATATGGCTAGGGCAGACGACATCACAGCAGCCGCATTCTATGCAGGAAAGTAATTGATAATCTTGGCATTGTTCTAATTGCCCGGAGCGGGCATACCAATAGAGTTGTTGTGGCAACAACTCTGCAGGGCAGACAGTAGCGCAATCTCCGCAACGGATGCAAGGCATTTCGCTAGACTTGTTTTCTAGTTCACCGCTAGTTAGGGCTAAAAGGCAATTACTGGCTTTAGTAACCGCTATTTCGTCTGAGCTTAAGGCGATCCCCATCATTGAGCCGCCCATAATAAGGCGTTGTACCTTTTTATTATAGCCGCCAGATTGGGCAATTAAGTGTTTAATCGGCGTACCGATACGCGTACGAATATTTTGCGGCTGATTTATGCCTTTGCCTGTGAGGGTGATGATTCGCTCAGTCAGTGGTAAGCCTTGAATAATAGCCTGATAAACGGCATAAGCCGTGCCAACGTTTTGGCAAATAAAACCATGTTCAGCAGGCAGGGCTTTTGCGGGGATTTTAGTGCCAGTTAATACCTGAATCAATTGTTTTTCACCGCCAGTAGGGTAAATGGCGGGAACGCTAATCAATTGTATTGAATGAGTGATGGCGTTTTTCAGGACTTGTGCTGCTTGTGGCATATTTTCTTCTACTGCAATAATGCAGTGTTTTGCTTGCAAAATATATTGTAGGATTAAAGCACCCAGTATTATTTCTTTAGCTTTTTGCAGTATTAAACTAGCATCGCAGCTGATATAAGGCTCACATTCTGCGCCATTAATAATTAGTGTGTGTATGTCTTGTTCGGTGGTTAATTTTGTCGCGGTAGGGAATGTTGCTCCACCTAAGCCAACGATACCCGCGTGATGAATTTTAGCGCGTAACTCTTCGGGGCTCTTTTGCTGGTAATCAAAGCATGAGCGAGAAGCTAATGCTGCATCTAACCCATCAGTTTCAATAACAATACAATCATCGGCTAGGTTTGATGGGTGAGCAATAATACGTGGTTCTATGGCTTTGACTATGCCTGAACTGGCTGAATGAATCGGTGCGGCAAAGGGTGTGTTTACTGTAGCGATCATTTGCCCTTTTAGTACCCGCTCGCCTAGTTTAATTATCGGTGTCGCATAATGATTAGCGCGCTGCAATAAGGGATAAATCAACTCTTCAGGCAAACTACTGTCTATGATTGGCACTGATAAAGTGTGTGCAGTTAGCTTTAAGCCACCATGAAAATGCGCTAGCTTAGTCATGTTGGGCTGACCATTGCCATTCGCTAGGCTTGTTTGCTATGGGAACCATAATGATGCAATCGACGGGGCAGGGCGCAATACATAACTCACAGCCAGTGCATTCGGTAGCAATCACGGTATGCATGTGTTTAGATGCACCTAAAATAGCATCAACAGGGCAAGGGGGGATACACTTCACGCAGCCGATACAATCTTGTTCGACAATAAAGGCAACGGCAGGCGCTTTGACTGCACCAAATTCAGCGTTGAGCGGTTTGGCTTCTATGCCGAGTAAGTTGGCTAAAGCCTCAATGGTTTGTTCGCCCCCAGGTGGACATTGGTTAATATCTGCCGTACCTTGAGCGATGGCCTGTGCATAAGGTTTGCAGCCAGGGTATTTGCATTGGCCACATTGCGTTTGCGGTAATAAGGCATCAACTTGCTCAACAATGGGATCGCCTTGGGCTTTTAAGTGTTGTGCAGCGTAGCCTAATATAAGGCCAAGCAAAACAAAGACCAGACACAGTAATAACATTAAGCGAGCCCAGTAAAGCCCATAAAGGCCATAGACATCAGTCCAGCAGTCACTAAACCTATGGCTGCGCCTTGAAAAGGCTTAGGCACATCGGCAACATCGATACGTTCACGTAGTGCGGCAAAAAGAATTAAAACTAAGGTAAAGCCTAGTGCTGTGCCAATACCAAAAATAACGGACTCCAAAAAGCTATGTTGAGCTTGGATATTCAATAGAGCAACACCTAAAACTGCGCAATTGGTCGTTATTAAAGGCAAATAAAGACCGAGCAAGCGATGCAGAGTAGGGCTGATTTTATGCAATATTATTTCGGTAAATTGTACGACACAGGCAATGACGATAATAAAGCTAATAGTGCGTAAATACTCAAGCTCTAAGGGAATGAGCAAGTATTGATAGAGTAAATAGCTGCTGACTGAAGCGAGGGTAAGGACAAATGTTGTTGCCAGCCCCATGCTGATCGCAGATTCTAGCCTACGTGAGACGCCCAAAAATGGGCATAAACCGAGGAATTTAACCAGTACAAAGTTATTTACCAGAATGGTGCTGACTAGCAGAATGAGGTAATGCTTCATTGATGGCTGGTTTGCATGGCTGGGGGAATCGAGAGTTGAAACTACACTATGCTTGATGGGTTTCGCAAAAAGGTGCTCTACCCATCCGACAGCAATATTAAATGTGTATGTACTGGGTTTTATTTATTGTAAATGACTAACTAACCAGCGCTCAGCTTCTTCTACAGAGAGGCCTTTACGTTTTGCATAATCTTCCAACTGTTCAGTTGTTATTTTACCAACGTTAAAATATTGTGCTTCAGGGTGCGCGAAATACCAGCCACTAACTGCTGCGGTTGGATACATGGCAAAACTATCGGTTAATTCAATTGTCGTATTAGCTTGTACATCTAGTAAAGTAAATAATTTTGCTTTTTCAGTATGATCAGGGCAGGCTGGATAGCCTGGCGCAGGACGAATGCCTTTATAATTTTCTTTAATTAGCTCTTCATTGTTTAGCTCTTCATCGCTAATATAGCCCCAGTGATTTTTGCGTACATCACGGTGCATATACTCAGCAAAGGCTTCAGCTAATCGGTCAGCTAAAGCTTTGAGCATAATGCTATTGTAGTCATCATGGTCTTTTTCAAACTCGGCTAATTTCTTTTCGATACCAATACCTGCTGTGACTGCAAAGCCACCGATATAATCTTGTTGCTCGCTGTCTTTGGGGGCAACAAAATCTGATAAGCAATAATTAGGTCGCCCTGGGGCTTTGATGTTTTGCTGGCGTAAATGGTGCAAGACATCAAGCTGTTCTGTGCGTGATTCATCGGTGTATAAAATAATATCATCGCCATCGCTATTAGCCGGAAAAAATCCAATAACGGCTCTGGCTTCTAACCATTGTTCGGAAATTATTTTTTTCAGCATCACTTGAGCATCTTCAAATAAATCCCGAGCATGTTTTCCGACCAATTCATCATCAAGAATGGCTGGGTATTTACCGGCTAATTCCCAAGTTTGAAAAAACGGCGTCCAATCTATATACCAAACGAGCGTTTCTAATGGGAAGCGATCAATCACTTCTATGCCTAATTTTTTCGGTGGCACAGGCGTATGATTTTTCCAAGCAAATTTATTGGCACGGGCCGACTCTAAGTTGTGCTGTTTAGTTTTTGCTTTACGCCCTTTGTGGCGTTCACGCACTTCGGCATATTCTGCGCGCAGATCTGCACCGAAGGCGGCTTTATTTTCAGGGCTGAGTAAATTTCCTGCTACGCCCACTGCACGAGAGGCATCAGGAACATAAACGGTTGTACCTGAATAATTTTCTTCAATTTTAACGGCTGTATGTGCGCGTGAAGTGGTCGCGCCGCCAATCATTAGAGGAATAGTGAAATTTTGACGCTGCATTTCTTTGGCAACATGGACCATTTCTTCTAGTGATGGTGTAATTAAACCGCTGAGGCCAATAATATCGACTTTTTTCTCTTTGGCGACTTGTAAGATTTGCGCCGTAGGTACCATTACTCCCATGTCAATGATTTCATAGTTATTGCATTGCAAAACCACGCCGACTATATTTTTACCAATATCATGCACATCACCTTTAACGGTGGCCATTAAAATAGTACCGTTAGTTTGTATTTCACCTGCTTTTTCGGCTTCCATAAACGGCATTAAATAGGCGACGGATTTTTTCATGACTCGCGCAGATTTCACCACTTGCGGTAAAAACATTTTGCCAGCACCAAATAAATCACCGACGACATTCATGCCGTCCATTAGCGGGCCTTCAATTACATGTAGGGTTTTCTCCGCTTGTAGGCGTGCTTCTTCGGTATCCTCATCGATAAAGTCGGTAATACCTTTAACTAAAGCATGCTCTAGGCGTTTGTTAACCGGTAGATTACGCCACTCTAAATCTGTTTTAGAATTAACGACTGCATCGCCGCGATATTTTTCGGCAATTTCTAGTAATTTATCGGTACCATCATCAATACGATTTAAAACCACATCTTCTACAGCATTGCGTAGTTCATCAGGGACATCGGCGTAAATTGCCAATTGACCGGCATTAACAATCCCCATATCCATGCCAGCTTGCACAGCATGATAAAGAAATACGGCATGAATCGCTTCGCGTACTAGGTTGTTCCCTCTAAAAGAGAAAGAAACATTGGATACACCGCCGGAAATCATGGCGTGCGGGCAAGTGCGTTTTATTTCTCGGGTCGCTTCGATAAAGTCGACACCGTAATTGTTGTGTTCGTCGATACCGGTAGCAATGGCAAAAATATTAGGATCGAAAATAATATCTTGCGGCGGGAAATCAAGTTGTTCGACTAAAATTTTGTAAGCGCGCTGGCAAATAGCGACTTTTTTATCGTAAGTGTCAGCTTGGCCTTCTTCATCAAAAGCCATAACAATCACCGCAGCACCATAACGACGTACCAATTGAGCATGCTTAATAAAAGCTGCTTCGCCTTCTTTCATGGAGATGGAGTTAACGATGCCTTTGCCTTGTATGCACTTTAGGCCAGCTTCGATAATATCCCATTTCGACGAATCGATCATGATAGGGACTTTAGATATATCAGGTTCAGAGGCGATCAAATTAAGGAAATGTACCATCGCTTCTTTTGATTCCAACATGCCTTCGTCCATGTTGATATCGATAATTTGTGCGCCATTGATCACTTGTTCGCGCGCAACGTCTAAAGCAGTATCGTAGTCTTCTTCGACAATCAGGCGTTTGAATCGCGCTGAACCTGTGACATTGGTACGTTCGCCGACATTAACAAATAAAGAATCAGCGCCAATAGAAAAAGGTTCTAATCCGGCTAATTGGCAACGAACTTCTATTTCAGGTATTTTTCTCGGTGGGTAAGGGCTGACAGCATCGACAATCGCTTTTATATATTCCGGAGAGGTGCCGCAGCAACCCCCAATAATATTTAGATAACCACTTTTCGCCCAGTCGGCAATTTCTGCCGCCATTTCTTCGGGCGTTTCGTCGTATTCACCAAATTCATTAGGCAGTCCTGCATTGGGATGAGCAGAAATATAAGTATCTACATGGTTTGATAATTCTTCCACATATTGGCGCATTTCTTGGGCACCGAGTGCACAGTTGAAGCCAATAGAAATAGGATTAATATGGCTGAGTGAATTCCAGAAGGCAAGAGCTGTTTGACCTGATAAAGTTCGCCCTGAAGCATCGGTAATCGTGCCAGAAATCATTACTGGTAATTCGATATTATGCTCTTCAAAATATTGATCAATCGCAAAAATAGCGGCTTTAGCATTAAGCGTATCAAAGACGGTTTCAATCAGTAATATATCAGTGCCACCATCCACTAAGCCGCGTACCGCTTCACTATAAGCCTCGACTAAATCGTCAAAGCTGATATTGCGAAATGCTGGCGCGTTAACATCGGGTGACATCGATGCAGTTCTGTTAGTTGGGCCTAATGTCCCTGCTACAAAGCGTGGTTTATCTGGTGTTTGTTGGCTTGATTCTTCCGCAACTTGTTTGGCGAGCTTTGCCGATTCGAAATTAATTTCATAAGCTAACGACTCCATGTTGTAGTCGGCCATGGCAATCGTAGTCGCGTTAAAGGTGTTGGTTTCGATAATATCGGCCCCCGCATCTAAATAGGCTTTATGTATGGCTTTAATAATGTCGGGCTGAGTTAATGATAATAAGTCATTATTGCCTTTTAAATCAGAATCCCAGTCGCTAAATCGGTCGCCTCGGTAATCCTTTTCCTCTAAATGGTAGCTTTGGATCATCGTACCCGTAGCGCCATCTAAAAACAGAATGCGTTGCGAAAGTTGCTGGATTAAAAATTCTTTTTTATTCATAGGGGGCACTTAAGATCGTTTCTATCAGGATTGCTATACAAAGCGAAAAGTGGTTTACTTGCTTGCAATGTATATAATGATTTTCTAATGTTATTGAGGAGTTAAGCATGTCTAAGCCGTCACTTAAACAGGTTATTCAAAGCGTACTTGCAGCAGCAATTGGTGTGCAAAGTAAAGCAAACAGGCAAAGAGACTTTGAAGGGGGCTCTTTATCTAGTTATTTGATTGTCGGGGCCATTGCAACTGTACTATTCATTGTCACGTTGGTCACTATTATATCGTTTATTGTTTAGCCTTAGGGGGCGAGAATTCAATAATGCCCGAGTCTGACTTGTCTTTTGACTCCACAGTCGCACTAGAAAAACAGTTGCGTAGCCCGCTATGCGCCTGTTCTCCTAACACGCCTGTGAAGCCAAAATCCTGCGCCATACTTTCGGGTATTATTAAACCCTCGATCCTTAAAGCAAAAAAGCCTAGGCAGATATACCTAGGCTTTTGAGTGATATGAGTTTTGTATTGGATTAGTCAGTTGTTTTGAAACTGTTTTTGATGCCAATAAACATATCTTTAATGCCGCTAACTAGGTTTGCGTAGTTGATGCTTTCTTTTAGCATAAATTTTGTTCTTACTAAAGCGACGCTGAGCCAAGCCATAACTAGAGGTAAGATTTCAAATAAAATACCTAATACTGAGCCGAAGAAACCATCTTGAAGGCCACCGCCATCTTTTCTATCGCCGATATCAGCATAGTCACGATCGTAGTCACCGCCAATATCGCTACCATCAAAAGTATCAAGAATAATAATATTGAAGTTATAAAAGAGTATTTGTACGACAAAGAACATAATGGCAGCGCCTGCTGTCCAAAATAAAACTTTGCCTGTTTTCGCTTGTACTGCTGTTCTATAGACCCAAATTGCAATCAGAATAGATAATAAACCACCAAACATTATTGACCCCTTATTTTTGTTGTTTTACTTTGTGCGGCGCTTAAAGAAGCAAGGTGCACAATGATCAAGGAATAAACATTATAAACAGCTAATCTTTATTATGGAAATTTACATTGAAACTAAATGGCAGCAATATTTAAGTGAATTTGATGCTTTAGGGGGAATTGGTTGCTAAATAGATATAGTGTAGTCAATAAAATCTTGACTTCAATAAATCATCGAGTATCATAATACGTTCATTTACTGGCATGTTTTTTGGCAGTAATAATTATAATAAATCACAAGAAGGTAGGACACTCATGGGTGCAATCTTAGATGTTACTGAAATGTTAAAAGAGCCTGCGGGCATGGCCGTTGCAGCAGTTGTTATTGCTGTAGGTTATTTCTTCGTAAAATGGGTTTTCGCTGAGCCTGCTGACGAAGAGTAAGTAATACACTTACTCCGTTTGATCAAAAGCCCGTAAGTTTTTAACTTGCGGGTTTTTTTATGCCTAGCGTTCAGTGAATTTAGTCTGTTTTGCAATATTACATTATAATTTGTAGTATTTTTGTAATATAGATTGAGTCTCAAATGCTAAGTATCCTGTCTCATGCTTTTGCGCGCTATCATCAGCGCCAAGCTCCTGCCTTTATTATCGGTATCTTTCGCGTTCTATATGGAATAGTTGCCTTCCAAGAAATTTTATTCCTGCTTTATTTTAATCACCTGATTTTTGACCCTGTGCCTTATATAGATGTGGAATTTCCTATGATTCCTTTGTTTTTATGTCTATGGGCGGTGGTTGCTGGCTGGCTTATTGTTGGTTATCGTAGTCAATTTTCTATTATTGCTAATTACCTTTTTTGGGTTATTTTTGTCAATTTCACGCCTATGCAGCGAGATTTTGATGGGGGCTTTGATCTATTTATGATCGGTGTCGGCTTTTTTCTTATTTTTATGCCGATTGGGCGTGCAGTATCGGTAGATAATTTGTTGTATAAATTGCAGTTCAAATATACAGATAAGCCTAGTTTGCCAAAAATGGCCAGCGCTTTAAGTTTCTTGTTCCCTGTGCTGGTTTGTCTTGGCTTTCTCTATTTTGATTCGGCAATACATAAAATGTTCGCTGAACATTGGCGTAATGGCTTGGGTGCGTGGTTGCCGTCTTCAATGCCTTATTATATGTCTGCTTTGGACTTGTCTTGGTTGTTGAATAATGAGCTGATCCAAAAAAGTATCGGTTATTTGATTTTGGTATTTCAATTCACTTTTATCTTTCTGTTTTATCGACGCAACTTCCGACCGTTTTTTTTATTGGTCGGTGCTGGGCTACATATCGGCATTACTATTAGCTTTAATATTTACCCTTTTGGCTTGGGGATGCTTGCTGTTTATATTTTGATGGTGCCTTTTTCTTGGTGGCAAGGTATTGCAAATAAATTGGTGTATAAGGTGCCGCAGTTAGCCGTTTTTTATGATGGCGATTGTCCTTTATGTAATCGGACAGCAATGATTATTAATCATTTTGATGTTTTTCAGGGCGTGGTATTTAAGGATTTACAAGCGCAGGCAGGTTCCGCTCCTGAATTGCAAGTCTATGATGAGCAAGTATTGTTAGCAGATCTGTATGCTGTCGATTTGCTGGGTAATGTTTTTGCTGGTGTTGATACTTACATTCAGGTATTTGCAAAAATGCGTTATATGGCTGTGCTTGCTTGGTGTTTGCGTTTGCCGGGTGTGTATCAGCTTGCTAAGGTTTGTTATCGGCATATCGCGGATAATCGAGAGCGTGCGGTGTGCGATACTTCTTGTTTGCCATCTGCAGAGAAAAAAGCCTACCCCATAGATTTATATGCTCGGATTTTTGAGCAATATGCAGAGCAAAAACCTAAGCAATTTAGATTTCGTATGGCTAAGATTTTTGTTGTGTTGGCGGTACTACAGCTAAATAGTAGCGTTCATTATGGCTTCTTGTATCGTTTTTATGACCTATCTCAGGTAGAGAGCCCTCTGGCAAATCAAGCGCGCGCGATGAGTAATGCTGTTTTAATGCTTTCTACGACGTTTTTAGGGATTACTCCGCATGCGCTGTATTTACATGATCATTTTGAGGGCTATGAGGATCTGATCGCAATTACTTATATTGATGCTCAGGGTAAGGAGCGGTGGCTGCCTTTTGTCAATGATAAAGGGCGTATGCTCGCACCTAACTGGGGGAGAGTGCATTCCATGTGGGCGAATATTGCGGTAACACCGAATATAAACTCAGATAGGCTGAGTAAATTTATTATGAAAGTCACGGCATTTTGGGGTGTTAAAGTTGGGTTAGACCTGAATCATGCCAAGTTTATTATTAAGCATAAGAACATAGTCTCACCTGCGCAGTGGCAGTCTAATTTGCGCGAAGGCAATTTAGCAGGTGAATGGGATAATATTGGTACTGCTATTTGGCGAGATAAAAAGGTACATATTAATTTGTTGGATTTAAATTCAGTGACGGTGATTGAAAAAGATTTCGACTAAATACAAAATGGTGTTGCATCAAAACTATCTCCATGATATAAATTGTTCCGTGCTTTTGATTAGTACGTAACAAAAATAATAATTCAAATCCTGAGGAGGATGACATGAAAAAAGTATTATCTTTATTAGCTATCTCTTTAATGTTAATCGGCGGTACAGGTTGCATGGATGATCCAGACGGTAGTAAGCAATCAGTTTCAAGCTCTATTTCTCTATAATAGTTTAGAGTTAAGTTCTTAGAGAAAAGCCCAAGTTTACTTGGGCTTTTTTTTGCCTAAAATAGTGTCGATGTTTGGTTTTTTCTTGTATGAAATAGCAAGATTTCCTTGCTGGGAAGGATTCTTGAGTTTAAGTTGGTAGGCTGTTTAAAAAATAGCTATACAAGGGTGTGGAATGGCGATAGCGCTTTCTATCGCAGGTAGGAAGCCAATACATTGGCTGTAAGCAATGTGTTGAGTTATCTTTCCTCAATCTGAGTTCTGAGAGTCGGTCACTGCATATCTCGGTTGTTATGTTTCGCGTGGCCACGGGTATAGAATTCTCTCGGTTGGCTTTTTGCCGGTAGATGCTTTGCTAAGACTTTGCGTAGCTTGCTCTAGACAAAAATCAACACGCTATACAGCCGCAGCCGAGCGAAAAATATTACAATTTTCCAAATATAAAAACAATTAAATTTCTTTGAGATTTAATTGTTTTGTGTTGTGTGCTGCTGGCTACCATCAGGGTCATCCATGCATCCAGTTCCACCAATAAGCATCAATGTAATAGCTAAAGCTGATAATATTTTTTTCATTACTGCCTCCAAATTTTATAATTATATACTTAAAATAAGTATGGTTTATTTATAGCATGGCTTCTTTTCGTAAGCAATAGAAATTAACTATGTAATGAAAGTTTAGGAGATCTGTGCCTATCTTGTAGTGTTACAAGAAAAATTATTGGCAACAGAAAAATTGCATTTATAGTGAATCGTTATGGGGCTTTTACTGTTAGCTATGAATGATTGAGTGCTTATTGGGCAAGGTATTCAGTTGATAGGCTCAATGATTTTATAGGTGGGATTGGTGTCGGCTTTAGAGCCTCTAGTCTCGGCATTTGAGAGTGACAATTGATGAGTTTATGCCGTTTAGGATAGGTAGGTTTAATTAATTATCCTGAAGTTGCTTGGGGTGAAGCGAAGCTTAAGAAAATGCGTGATGATTTTGAGAAAACCTCGATTCATTTTTTATGTAATGCATGCATTGCATAAAAAATGAATCGAGGTTTTTGTGTTTAGCTTTGCGTTGATATTTGCTTTTATCTTGAAAAATAAGCGCCTTGTTAAAATAATGTGCGTGTTTTGCGACAAGATTTTTAATCTCTATTGTCTTGTTTTTATCACGTTTTTTGTTTTTCTTCACTGTAGTTACTCCTTGATAAAATAGTAAAGGTGTATTTCTTTTGTGCAAAATTCCTGTGAACAAACTAAAATGGTTCTTTGTTCCATTTTAAGATATGCCAGTGAAATTTCCAAAAGAATTTGATGTTATTGTTATCGGTGGGGGGCATTCAGGTACTGAAGCTGCTTTAGCCGCCGCACGGATGGGTGTGAAAACCTTGTTGTTAACTCAAAGTATTGATACTTTGGGGCAAATGAGCTGTAACCCTGCTGTTGGTGGTATTGGCAAAGGCCATTTGGTTAAAGAGGTGGATGCGCTAGGCGGGGTGATGGCGCAAGCTATTGATCATGCGGGGATTCATTTTCGAACTTTAAATGCGAGTAAAGGGCCGGCTGTGCGTGCAACGCGAGGCCAGGCAGATAGAGAGCTGTATAAGAAATTTATTAGAAATGCCTTGGAGAACCAGCAAGATTTAATGCTATTTCAGCAAATGGTATCTGATTTGATCGTTGAAGGTGAGGAGGTTGTTGGGGTTAAAACTCAAATGGGCTTACAGTTTAAGGCGAAATCTGTAGTCTTAACGACAGGGACATTTTTGGGCGGTAAAATTCATATAGGTTTGGAAAATTATGCGGGTGGTCGTGCAGGTGATGCGGCATCCATCGCTTTGGCTGATAGGTTGCGTGAGCTACCCTTTAATATAGATAGATTAAAGACGGGCACGCCGCCGCGAATTGATGGGCGAACTATTGATTTTTCGCGCTTGGAGCAACAGCATGGCGATACACCTGTGCCTGTTTTTTCATTTATGGGGCTAGCAAGTCAGCATCCACGGCAAGTGCCTTGCTATATAACGCGTACCAATGAGCAGACGCATGATATTATTCGTGGCGGCTTAGATCGATCTCCTATGTATGCCGGTGAGATTGAAGGTATTGGGCCACGTTACTGTCCTTCAATAGAGGATAAGGTCGTGCGTTTTGCCGACCGGACATCGCATCAGATTTTTATTGAGCCTGAAGGCTTGAATACCAACGAATATTATCCTAACGGAATTTCCACCAGCCTGCCGTTTGATGTGCAGTATGCCTTTGTGCGGTCTATGTTAGGTTTTGAGCAAGCTGAAATTGTTCGTCCAGGCTATGCAATTGAGTATGATTTCTTTGACCCCAGGGATTTAAAGACTTCATTAGAAACTAAGTATATGCAGGGCTTATTTTTTGCTGGGCAAATAAATGGTACAACGGGCTATGAGGAGGCCGCTGCGCAGGGTTTGATCGCTGGGTTGAATGCGGCACGTAAGGCGCAGGGCAAGGATAGTTGGTGTCCCGCAAGAGATGAGGCGTACATCGGTGTTATGATTGATGATTTGATTTCGTTGGGAACCAAGGAGCCGTACCGAATGTTTACTAGTCGCGCTGAATATAGATTATTATTGCGCGAGGATAATGCAGATTTGCGCTTAACTGAAAAAGGCCGTGAGTTAAATCTTGTCAGTGATGAGCGGTGGCAGAGTTTTATTGGTAAGCGTGAGTCGATAGCAAAACTGCAAACTGAGTTAAGTGCTAAATGGGTCAGGAAAGATAGTTCGGAGGCTGCGCGTGTTGCTGAAGTTTGGGGTAAACAGTTAATTAAAGAGGCTAGCTTAATGGAGTTATTGCGTCGTCCTGAAGTTGATATTGTGCAATTAATGGAATTTGCGGATACGCAAGGACTTGACGGTTCGATTTTACAGCAAGTTGAAGTGCAGGCAAAGTACGCGGGTTATATTGATCGACAGCAACAAGATATTGATAAGGCGAAGCGCTACAATCATTTAGATATAGTAGCGGATTTTGATTATAGCTTGGTGCCAGG
This sequence comes from uncultured Gammaproteobacteria bacterium, assembly GCA_965365945.1. Lineage (GTDB taxonomy): Bacteria > Pseudomonadota > Gammaproteobacteria > Methylococcales > Methylomonadaceae > Methyloprofundus. Next base: position 26,534 of record CBDUDP010000025.1, on the reverse strand, counting down.
TTTATCTAATGAGGTTCGAGAAAAGCTAACTAAGCAACGTCCTGAAACCTTGGGTTTGGCATCAAGAATCCCAGGAGTAACACCAGCGGCAGTTTCTTTATTACTAATTTATATGAAAAAGCAACATGGATAATAGTCGGGACGTGCTAGTGATTGGTCTAGCAGATTTAGGTGTTAGTGCTACGGAGCAGCAAATTGATTTATTATTGGCGTTTGTGCGTTTAATAGAGAAATGGAATAAGACCTATAATTTAACAGCGATAAGAAATAGAGAAGAAATGCTGCGCTTGCATATCTTGGATAGTTTGGCTGTGCTACCTTTTATCTCTGGTAAAAATATTATTGATGTCGGTACTGGGGCGGGGTTGCCTGGTATTCCTTTGGCTATTTTTATGCCTGATGTGCAATTTACTTTGCTAGATAGTAATGCCAAGAAAACTCGTTTTGTACAGCAGGCAGTTTTGGAATTAAAATTAGAGAATGTCGAAGTTGTCCATAGTCGAGTCGAGCAATTGAAAAGAGAGGGTGAATTTGATGCTGTTCTCAGTCGTGCTTTTGCTAGTTTGCATGACATAATGCAATGGACGGATTATTTATTGCAAGCAGAAGGGGTGTTGATCGCAATGAAAGGGCAGAAGCCTGTAGCAGAGCTTGAGCAGTTAGAGCGGGTTTATTCGGTAAAGTCGATTGTGGTGCCTGGTATTGATGCAGAGCGCTGTGTGGTGCGGATAAATAAATCATGACGAAAATAATTGCAGTAACCAATCAAAAAGGTGGCGTAGGGAAAACTACGACGAGTGTTAATGTGGCAGCTTGTTTGGCGGCAGCAAAGCGTAAAGTATTGCTTATTGATTTAGATCCGCAGGGTAATGCGGCGATGGGCTGCGGCGTTAATAAGGCGACCGTACAGTATTCCAGTTGTGATTTGTTACTAGAAGATATACCCGTTTCAGAAATGATTGTGGAGGTTCCTGATATTGGCTTTTCAGTGATTGCTGGTAACTCAGATTTAACCGTGGCAGAAGTGCAGTTAATGAAGATGACACAGCGTGAGCGTCGATTGGCTAATGCGCTGAAGCAAGTGCAAAATGATTATGATTATATTTTAATCGACTGTCCGCCTTCATTAAATATGTTGACCTTGAATGCTATGGTCGCTGCAACTAGTGTGCTTGTGCCAATGCAATGTGAGTATTATGCACTAGAAGGCTTGTCAGCATTAATGGAGACATTGCGGAATATTCGTGAGACAGCAAATTCGGATTTATATTTAGAAGGTATTCTGCGTACCATGTTTGATAATCGTAGTCGATTGACCAAGGATGTCTCTGAGCAATTAGTCGAGTATTTTGCAGATAAAGTATTTCGAACTTGTGTGCCAAGAAATATTAGGTTGGCTGAAGCACCGAGCCATGGTATGCCCATATTGCAGTATGATAAAAGTTCGCGTGGCGCGCTTGCCTATATTGCTTTGGCGGGTGAATTAATCAGAAAAGAAAAGAAATAAGTATATGTCAGCAAAAAAACGGGGATTAGGGAAAGGCTTGGGCGCATTGATGGGTGATATGGCCGTTAAAGAGCATGCAAAAGATAGTGTGCAAGACCTGCCAGTCGAGTATTTGCAGCGCGGAAAATATCAGCCTAGAAAAGATATGAATTCTGAGCGCTTGCAGGAGTTGGCTGATTCAATACGTGCGCAAGGCATAATTCAGCCAATTATTGTGCGCGAGATTGGTTACAATCGCTATGAGATTATTGCCGGCGAACGTCGTTGGCGTGCTGGGCAGTTAGCAGGCCTAGCCGAAGTTCCAGTCGTTATTAAAGATATTGAAGATCGTGCAGCAATGGCGATTGCTTTGATTGAGAATATCCAGCGTGAAGATCTCAATCCGCTAGAAGAAGCTGAAGCGTTGTTAAGATTGGTGGCTGAATTTGAATTAACCCATCAACAAGTCGCGGAGGCTGTTGGTCGGTCAAGGGCAACGGTGACTAATTTATTGCGTCTAAATGAGCTGGAGAGCGCGGTAAAAGTATTTTTGATCAATCGTCAAATGGGTATGGGGCATGCGCGAGCGATATTAAGTTTATCGGCAGAAAAACAAATATTACTTGCTACTAAGGTTGCTGAGGAAGGTTTGTCGGTGCGCGTTACCGAAGCCTTAGTAAGGAAAGCACAAAAAACAATTGAAGATGTCGGTGCTACAGGTCAAGTAAAGGAAAAGGTATTTGATCAGGATGCGTTACGATTACAGGAGGCGATAACCGACTTTCTAGGGGCTAAGACGACTATTAAGCATAAAAGAAATGGTCAGGGTTCCGTGGTTATTGATTATAGTAATCTAGATGAATTAGATGGTATTGTCAGTCGATTTAATTTAAAACACGACTTTTAAATCGATTAGAAAATAGCTTGGGCTAAGAGGCGAGAGCAAGGAAAACAAAATCATTCTTGCTTAAATATGTGCTGAAAGATATAATTCGGCCACTATTTGATTGGCTTTTGTGGAAGAAAAAATTAAATTCTCGGTTTTTAGTAAGGTTATAGTCGGGCAAATATGCATTATATTGTTTGCAATTGTGGCTTTTTATTTTCTGGGTAACGAATTAAGTGCTAAATCTGCCTTTTATGGTGGAATTGCGGCATTAATTCCAAATTTATATTTTGCTCGAAAAGTTAGTCAGCAGAAAGGACAGGAAGCAAAAAAAGTTGTCCAGTCGTTTTATGCAGGGGAGTCTGGGAAATTAATTATGACAGCAATGCTATTTGCTGCGATTTTTCAAGACCCAAAACTAGATGTTATTGCGGTGTTGACAGTTTATATGTCAGCATTAACAGTTTTTTGGTTTGCGTTATTGATACGTAAATATTAATTAGATGAAAGCGAGGAAAGATGGCTACTGAGGCACATGCGGCGGAAGGCGCAACAGGATATATTGTTCACCATTTAACACCTCTATCTGTAGGTGAAGGGTTCTGGACTTTACATTTAGATACCTTGTTTTTCTCGGCAGTCTTAGGTGCTTTATTTGTTTGGTTTTTTAAAGCTGCAGCAGAAAAAGCAACCATTGGTGTGCCAGGCACGAGTCAAGCCTTTGTCGAAATGATTATTGAATTTATTGATCAGCAAGTTAAAGATACTTTTCATGGTAAAAGTGAATTAATTTCACCGTTGGCATTGACGATTTTTGTCTGGGTTTTCTTGTGGAACTTTATGGATTTATTTCCAGTCGATATATTACCCGCTGTGGCAGGTATGATGGGAATGGAATATATGCGTGTGGTACCTAGTACCGATTTGAATGCAACCTTTGCATTATCAATCAGCGTGTTTTGTTTAATTATCTTTTATAGTATCAAAATTAAAGGTGTTGTCGGTTTTGCTAAAGAGCTAACTTGTACGCCTTTTGGTCCTTGGATGATGCCTTTTAACTTGCTATTAAAGCTGGTTGAAGAAATTGCTAAGCCAATTTCACTTGCTTTACGTCTATTTGGTAACTTATATGCGGGCGAACTAATCTTTATATTGATTGCACTATTACCTTGGTATATTCAGCCTTTATTGGGCTTCCCTTGGGCAGTGTTTCATATTTTGATTATTACTCTTCAAGCTTTCATCTTTATGGTATTGACAGTTGTATACCTAAGCATGGCGCATGAAGATCATTAAGATTTTCTTTAAACTTTAAATAACAATACTTTTGGAGGTATTATGGAACTTGCAGCGTTGATTGCAGATGTACAGGGTATGACTGCTATTGCAGTAGGTCTGGTTTTAGGTATGGGTGCATTAGGAACAGCGATAGGCTTCGGTCTATTAGGTGGTAAATTCCTAGAAGGTGCAGCTCGTCAGCCAGAAATGGTACCTATGCTACAAGTTAAAATGTTCGTTGTTGCTGGTCTACTTGATGCGGTAACTATGATTGGTGTTGGTATGGCGTTATTCTTTACATTCGCTAACCCATTCCTATCTGCTGTTGAAGCGGTTGCAGGATAAGACACTCGTCAGTTATTTTAACAGCAAAATGAGGAAGGCTAGTGAGTATTAATGCTACGCTAATCGGTCAAATGATAACATTTACACTTCTGGTATGGTTTACCATGAAGTATATTTGGCCACCACTAATTGGCGCTATCGAAGAACGTAAAGCAAAAATTGCCGAAGGATTGGCAGCGGCTGAAAAAGGCCAAAATGATATGGAATTGGCAGCAAAAAAAGCTGCAACTGTTCTTAGAGAAGCGAAACAACAATCAGCTGATATTATTAATCTTGCTCAAAAAAGAGCGAATGAAATCGTTGAAGAATCAAAAGGCACAGCTAAAGTAGAAGGCGTGCGTATGATTGATGCGGCTAAAGCGCAAATTGAACAAGAGATGCAACAAGCGCAAGAAGCTATGCGCAAAGAAGTATCTGCGTTAGCACTAAAAGCGGCTGGACAGATTTTAAAACAAGAAATCGATAAAGCTAAGCACAAAAATCTTATCAGCAAAGTATCTGAGCAATTAGGTCAAGCATAATGAGTGAATTAGCAACTTTGGCAAGGCCATACGCAGAAGCGGCATTCAAAAGGGCAAAAGAAACAGGCAATTCGCAAGAATGGTCTGATGCTTTGGCTTTTCTTTCGGCCGCAATCCAAGATACAGATTTATCTGCCATTATCAATAATCCTAAAGTTAGCGAAGAACGATTAGTCCAGCTAATGCAGGAGATTTGTCAAGATCAAGTAAAAGGTGAAGGCTTAAACTTTCTAAAATTACTGATCGAAAATAGCAGGCTATATTTGGCTCCACAAATTGCGGAATTATTTGAAAGCTATAAGGCTGAAGATGAAGGTTATGTCGATGTTGATGTTGTAACAGCTTATGCCTTAACCAAAGCAGAAGAGCAAAGTTTTGCATCGTCACTAAAAAAGAAGCTAAATAAAGACGTTAACATTCACGCAAGTGTCGATAATTCTTTAATCGGTGGCTTTTTAGTGAAAGCTGGTGACAGCGTAATTGACGGATCTATTAGTGGTCAACTTCAACAACTAGCTAAAAGGATCTAACAGCTTAGACTGAGAAAAAATATGCAATTAAAACCATCTGAAATAAGTGATCTGATTAAGAAACGGATCGAAAATTTTGACGTTAATGTCGAAGCACATACGGAAGGTACCGTTGTTAGTGTAACTGACGGTATTGTAAAGGTTCATGGTTTGTCACAAGCTATGCAAGGGGAGATGCTTGAATTCCCTGGTGACTCTTTCGGTATGGCTCTAAACTTAGAGAGAGATTCTGTGGGTGTTGTTATGCTAGGCGCATACAAACATATTACAGAAGGCGATACCGTTAAATGTACTGGTAAAATTCTAGAAGTACCTGTTGGTGAAGCATTGCTAGGGCGTGTTGTAGATGCGCTAGGTAATCCAATTGACGGTAAAGGCGAAATTGATGCTCAAGAAATGTCACCGGTTGAAAAAATTGCACCTGGTGTGATTTCAAGACAATCAGTTGATCAGCCTATACAATTAGGTTTGAAGTCAATTGACGCCATGATTCCAGTGGGTCGTGGTCAGCGCGAGTTGATTATTGGTGATCGTCAAACAGGTAAAACAGCGATTGCGATTGATGCGATTATCAATCAAAAAGGTACTGGCGTTAAATGTATCTATGTAGCAATCGGTCAAAAACGTTCATCAGTTGCTAACGTAGTACGTAAGTTAGAAGAGCACGGTGCAATGGCTCATACTACTATTGTTTGTGCTACTGCTTCCGAATCTGCTGCGTTACAATTCATTGCCCCTTACACAGGGTGTTCAATGGGTGAATATTTTAGAGATAAGGGCGAAGATGCACTTATTATCTATGATGATTTAACTAAGCAAGCTTGGGCGTATCGTCAAATGTCATTGCTATTACGTCGTCCGCCAGGTCGCGAAGCGTATCCTGGAGACGTTTTCTATATTCACTCTCGTTTACTAGAAAGAGCTTCTAGAATTAATGTGGCTGAAGTAGAAAGATTAACTGGCGGTAAAGTAAAAGGTAAAACAGGTTCTTTAACTGCATTACCTATTATTGAAACTCAAGGTGGTGACGTTTCGGCATTCGTACCAACTAACGTAATTTCAATTACTGATGGACAGATTTTCCTTGAATCAGATTTATTCAATTCAGGTATTCGTCCGGCGGTTAATGCTGGTTTGTCAGTATCACGAGTGGGTGGTGCAGCACAAACTAAGATTGTTAAGAAATTAGGCGGTGGTACTCGTCTTGATTTAGCTCAGTATCGTGAATTAGCAGCCTTTGCTCAATTTGCTTCTGACTTAGATGAAAGCACACGTAAGCAAATTGAACGTGGACAACGCGTTACTGAACTGATGAAGCAGGATCAATATTCGCCTATGTCAGTTGCTGAAATGGGTGTTTCATTGCATGCAGCGAACGCAGGTTTTCTGGATGATTTAGAAGTTAATAAAGTACTTGATTTTGAAGCTGCTTTACAATCTTATATGAAGTCTGAACACGCTGATTTAATGAAAAAAATCAACGAAACAGGCGATTATAGTAATGAAATTAAGCAGGGTATTCAGTCTGCAATAGAGACTTTCATTAAAACAAGTAGCTGGTAAAAGGGGCTTCTAATGGCTGTTGGTAAAGAAATACGCACCCAGATTGCGAGTATTAAAAACACTCAAAAAATCACTCGCGCCATGGAAATGGTTGCAGCGAGTAAAATGCGTAAAACAAAAGACAGAATGCATGCTACGCGTCCCTACTCAAAAAAGATTAGCCAGATCATTAAGCATCTGGCTCATGCTAATCCTGAGTATAAACATCCTTTTCTTGTTGAGCGTGAAGTTAAGCGAGTAGGGATTATCGTTATTAGTTCTGATAGAGGTTTGTGTGGCGGTCTGAATTCGAATTTATTCAGAAAAACGCTTAAGCAACTCACTCAGTGGGATAATGACAATATTATTGTCGATGTTTGTACTATCGGTGGTAAAGGCGCGAGCTTTTTTGGTAGTTTAAAGATAAACAAAGTTGGACAGGTTTCTAAGCTAGGTGATACTCCACATCTTAATGAGGTCGTGGGTATTATTAAAATCATGCTAGATGCATATTATGCAGGCACGATTGATGAGTTACATGTTATGTACAATCAATTTGTAAATACTATGACTCAAGAGCCTATTATAGAGCAGTTAATCCCTGTTGTAGCAAGTGAACTTGAAAACGATGGGCTGAAAAAGCATTGGGATTATTTATATGAACCTGATGCGAAAGAAGTTCTAGATAATTTATTAACTCGCTATATAGAATCAATTGTTTATCAAGGTTTAGTAGAAAATAATGCCTGTGAGCAATCAGCTAGAATGGTTGCGATGAAAAGTGCTTCAGACAATGCTGGTAACCTTATTGATGAGTTGCAACTTGTTTATAACAAAGCAAGACAAGCAGCTATTACGCAGGAAATTTCAGAAATTGTTGCCGGTGCCGCAGCTGTTTAGGTCTTGCAAAACAATTTAAGTAATTAAGAGGACGACACAATGAGTTCGGGTAAAATCGTTCAGATTATTGGTGCGGTTGTGGATGTGGAATTTCCACGTGAAGCACTACCAAATGTATATGATGCGCTTAATGTAGATGGCGTTGGGCTAACTTTAGAAGTTCAGCAGCAATTAGGTGATGGCGTAGTTCGCGCAATTGCAATGGGAACAACTGATGGTGTTCGTCGTGGCTTAGAAGTAAGCAACAGCGGTGATGCGATTAAAGTACCTGTTGGACAAAAAACCCTAGGACGTATTATGGACGTCTTAGGAAATCCAATTGATGAAAAAGGTCCAATCGGCGAAGAAGAAAAATGGGTCATTCATCGTGACGCACCTTCTTATGCAGAGCAGGCTCCTGCAAGTGAACTTTTAGAAACGGGTATTAAAGTTATTGACTTAATATGTCCGTTCGCTAAAGGTGGTAAAGTTGGTCTATTCGGTGGTGCTGGTGTAGGTAAAACCGTCAACATGATGGAACTTATCCGTAACATCGCGATTGAGCACAGTGGTTTCTCAGTATTTGCTGGGGTAGGTGAGCGTACTCGTGAGGGTAACGATTTCTACCACGAAATGACAGATTCAAATGTTATTGATAAAGTATCGTTAGTTTACGGTCAAATGAATGAGCCTCCAGGAAACAGATTACGCGTTGCGTTAACTGGATTGACTATGGCGGAATATTTCCGTGAAGAAGGGCGTGATGTTTTATTCTTCGTAGATAATATTTATCGTTATACATTAGCGGGTACTGAAGTATCTGCGCTATTAGGTCGTATGCCATCAGCGGTAGGTTACCAGCCTACGTTAGCTGAAGAAATGGGTGTATTACAAGAGCGTATTACTTCAACTAAAAAAGGTTCAATTACTTCAATCCAAGCGGTATACGTACCTGCGGATGATTTAACCGATCCATCGCCTGCAACCACTTTCGCGCATTTAGATGCAACGGTTGTATTGTCTCGTCAAATTGCTGAATTAGGTATTTATCCTGCGATTGATCCATTGGATTCGAGTAGTCGTCAGTTAGATCCTTTAGTTATTGGTCAAGCACATTATGATGTAGCTCGTGGCGTACAGGGTATCCTGCAGCGTTATAAAGAACTACGCGATATTATTGCGATTCTTGGTATGGATGAGCTATCAGAAGAAGATAAGCAAACTGTAACAAGAGCACGTAAAATACAGCGTTTCTTATCTCAGCCTTTCTTTGTAGCGGAAGTATTTACTGGTTCTCCAGGAAAATATGTTTCACTTAAAGATACTATCATTGGTTTCCAAGGTATTATTGCCGGTGAATACGACGACTTACCTGAGCAAGCGTTCTATATGGTTGGTTCCATAGATGAAGCGGTTGAAAAAGCGAAAAAAATGTAAGTTGTTAACTTATAGGTAATATTATGACCATGACAGTACATGTAGATATCGTAAGTGCAGAACAGGAGATCTTTTCAGGAATGGCTGAAATGGTTTTTGCTCCTGCTGAACTTGGCGAAGTAGGTATTACACCGCGTCATGCGCCATTAATATCTAAGTTAAACCCTGGTGAAGTTCACGTAAAAGTGAGCGAAAAAGAATCTCAGGCGTTTTATGTTTCTGGTGGATTATTAGAAGTTCAGCCACATTTAGTGACAATACTTGCTGATACGGCCATTAGAGCAAAAGATATTGATGAAGCAGCAGCTTTACAAGCGAAAGAAGCAGCAGAAGAAGCGTTAAATGATAAGTCTGGTAAGATTGATTATGCAACTGCTCAATCTCAGTTAGCTCAAGCTATGATGCAATTAAGAACCTTAGATAGACTCAAAAAACGAGGCCACTAGGTTTAGTAGACGTTCAATAAGAAAGCTCGATAGCGGTTTCGTTATCGGGCTTTTTTTGTTTAAAAATTAAAAATAATTTACATACCTGTTTTAGCCGAAAATATTCTTTATTGAAGGTTTCTTGGTATTGCTTTATTACAGAGCAATGCTTGCTATAATTTAAACAAAATCTCCCCCCTCCCCCGACAACTTAAGGAAATACTGACATGACTTTGAAAACGCTTATCTTAGCGGCTGGACAAGGCACGCGCATGCGTTCGGCTCGCCCAAAAGTTTTGCACGAAATTGCAAGCCGTAGTTTATTGCAGCATGTTTATGATACAAGTAAATTGATAGAGGGCAATGAGGTTATTGTTATTTACGGTCATGGCGGAGAGTTAGTTAAGCAGACTTTATCTAGCTTAGATGCACAGTGGATAGAACAAAAACAGCAGCTAGGCACTGGGCATGCGGTCTTACAAGCTGATGGTTTGATTAAAAATGACGATACTGTGCTGATTTTGTATGGCGATGTACCTTTGTTAACTAAGCAGTCGATTGACCGCTTATTAAGCAATGTGACCGAGCAATCATTGGCATTATTAACAGTGAACTTAGATAACCCAACTGGTTATGGGCGCATTGTCCGAGATAAGGAAGGGAATGTCACAAAAATTACTGAACATAAAGATGCCACGGAACAAGAGCAGCTGATTAAAGAAGTTAATACTGGAATCCTCGCAGTAAAAGGTGAAAAGTTAAAAAACTGGATCGCACGCTTAGATAATAGTAACGCTCAACAAGAGTTTTATCTGACAGATGTTATTGAAATGGCTGTGAATGAAGGTATAACGATTAAAACAAGTCAGCCAGAACATCCCGATGAAGTACTTGGCGTTAACAATCGTAAACAGTTAAGTTATCTGGAAAGAGCTTATCAATTAGCTCAAGCCGATAAACTAATGGAAGTCGGTGTGACTTTGTCTGATCCTGCAAGAATAGATTGTAGAGGAACCTTTGTGTCCTTGGGCCAAGATATTTCAGTTGATGTGAATGTTATTTTTGAAGGTAATAATTGTATCGGGAATAATGTAAGTATTGGAGCAAATACTATTATTAATAATTCGGTAATAGCTGATGATGTACAGATCCTAGCGAATTGTATTATTGATAATGCCGTGGTTGGAGCGGGCAGTAAAGTAGGCCCTTTTGCTAGATTACGGCCACAAGCTGAATTAGCAGAGCAAGTACATATCGGTAATTTTGTCGAAATCAAAAAATCAACTGTCGCTAAAGGCAGTAAAATTAACCATTTAAGTTATATTGGTGATGCAACGATTGGCAGTGGCGTGAATATCGGTGCCGGTACGATTACCTGTAATTATGATGGGGTTAATAAATTTCGTACTGTCATTGAGGATGGTGCTTTTATCGGCTCTGATACTCAACTGATAGCACCAGTCACTGTAGGTAAAAATGCCACGATTGGTGCAGGCTCTACGATTACAAAAGATACACCTAACGAACAGTTAAGCTTGTCCAGAGCAAAACAAATCAGTATACAAGGCTGGCAGCGGCCAGTAAAAAAGGAGCAATAATATGTGTGGTATCGTCGGCGGAATTGCCCAAAGAAATGTCGTTCCTATCTTGCTTGAAGGACTGAAGCGACTAGAGTACCGAGGCTATGACTCAGCCGGGTTAGCTGTTGTTGCCAAGGGTGACATTTATCGTCAAAGAGAAATAGGCAAAGTCAAAGGGCTTGAAGATTTATTAACGGCCGAACCTTTCTCGGGAAATGTAGGTATTGCACATACGCGCTGGGCAACACATGGAAAACCGAGCAGGCAAAACGCACACCCACATATTTGCAATAATAAAATAGCTATCGTACACAACGGTATTATTGAAAATCACCAAGCTTTACGAGAAGAGCAAAAAGCCCAAGGTTATACCTTCACCTCTGAAACAGATACTGAAGTGATTGCACACCAGGTTTATCATGAACTTGAAAATGCGGGTAGCTTGTTGCAAGCAGTAAAAAACACTATTAAACACTTAGAAGGTGCTTATGCTCTAGGTGTTATTAGTAAAGAGGATGAAAATACCTTAATCACTTGCCGTAAGGGCAGCCCCTTAGTTATCGGTGTTGGTTTTGGAGAGTATTTTATTGCTTCCGATGTAGCAGCACTTTTACCTGTCACGCAGCGCTTTATTTTTTTAGAAGAAGGAGACGTTGCTGAGCTTAAAATTGATAGTTTAGTTATTTATGACAAAGATGACCAAATTGTCGAACGCCCAATTAAAGAAAGTACTGTAAAAGCAGATGCAGTAGATAAAGGCGAGTATCGCCACTATATGCTCAAAGAAATTTACGAGCAACCTAATGCTATTGCCGAAACGTTAGAAGGTCGCTTTATTGGCAATAAATTACAAGATAGTGCTTTCGGGCATAATGCGGCAGATGTCTTCGATAAAATTAAGTCAGTACAAATCTTAGCTTGTGGTACGAGTTATCATTCGGGCTTAGTGGCTAAATATTGGTTTGAAAAATTAGCGCGGGTACCCTGTAATATCGAAGTAGCGAGTGAGTTTCGTTATCGCGAGCCCGTATTATCAGAAGATACCTTAATTGTTACCATTTCTCAATCGGGTGAAACTGCTGATACGCTAGCTGCTTTATTAGAAGCAAAACGCTTAGGTGCTAAATATTCACTATCAATTTGTAATGTACCGGAAAGCTCTTTAGTTCGAGAGTCGGATCTACTGCTGATGACGCGTGCTGGCCCTGAAATTGGTGTGGCATCAACTAAAGCCTTTACAACGCAATTAGTGGCTTTAATGTTGCTGGTTATTGCTGTGGGTAGACGATTTTCTTTAAATGAAGAAACAGAAGCAGAGATAAGCACCGAATTATTTAAGTTACCACGTATTGTTGAAGATGTTTTGCAGATTGATGCAGAAATAAAAGTATTGTCAGAGCAATTTTCAGAAAAGAATCATGCTTTGTTTTTGGGCAGAGGAACACATTATCCAATAGCAATGGAAGGCGCATTAAAGCTGAAAGAGATTTCATACATCCATGCGGAAGCTTATCCGGCAGGTGAATTAAAACATGGTCCTTTAGCGTTAATTGATGCAGAAATGCCGGTAGTTACTGTTGCACCTAATAATAGTTTATTGGAAAAGTTAAAATCTAATATACAAGAAGTAAGTGCGCGCGGTGGACAGTTAATTGTTTTCCTAGATGAGTCAATTGCTACGGAGGAAGATGAGAATGTACAGATTGTACGTATACCTAAAGTGAATAATTTGATTGCACCAATTGTTTATATTGTTCCTTTGCAGTTGCTTTCCTATCATGTGGCTATCTTGAAAGGTACAGATGTTGATCAGCCAAGAAACTTAGCTAAGTCGGTTACTGTGGAGTAAGGCTCAAATTTCGAGTAATAGGTTTTATTTTAGAAAAGCTGTTTGAAGCTAAAGTCAGGGATATCGGTACTAAATGTGGCTGAACGATTGTTAAAATAATAACGTATATTAGCTGCAAAAAAGTAATCGGAGTAATTTCCAGTTTGCCGGAATCCACCGCCTCCAGCTATTTGAATATTAGAGCTTAATAGCCAAGCACCTTTTAGCTCTAAGTCGAATGTTGCACCTAATTCGCTATTTTTGGAATATATTCCGTTATTTTGGAGGTTTTTCTCCGCTAAGTTTTGTAGGCTTGAGTTTGTGGGAAAATAGGGTGACTGTGATTCAGTGAACGACTGAAACCCTGCGCTTGCTTGTCCTTTGATAATAAAAGACTTTCCTTCTTCAGTTAAGAAGTTAAGCGACGCCCCTATATTATAGAATAGTTGTGGGCTGAAATAACCACCATGCCCTAAGGTAAAGTGACTCAGGTTTTTATTGTAGTGTTGAATTGAACCGCTTGGGCCTAAAGTAAAATAATCAAAATGCTTTAGGCGAAAGTTATAGCCAAAACTGATACTTTGGCTAATATCCATGTTATCAGCAACCTTAGTTCCGCTCAAAAAAGCAGCTTTTGATTGGCTGTATATATTCCAGTGCTGATTTAACTCAACTAAAGCGGTTGCCTTTAAACCTGTACTGCTAACACGGCCCCATTGTTCTTGACTGTAAGGATCTTTCATGCCCGTATAAGACAAAATTGATTGGCGAATAGGCTCTGAAAATCCTTCGATTTCCCAGAAACCACGTTCCGAATGCTTTCTGAAGCCAATATTCCAAGTGATGGTAGGGTCTAGGACACCGCCAGTAGGTGTACTACCAATAGAAAAATAGGGGCTAAACCTCCCTGATAGATGGTAATTTAGCTGAGTGTATAAGCCATTGGATAATGAATTTGTAAAAGGGCTAAAGCAAGGTTTTAGTTGGTTATTATTAAGGGGAAGTCCTATGCTGCCAAGAGAACGACAATCTTGCTCGCTGACTCTGCCGCTATATAATTCACTACGAAAAACATGTAGGCTAAATTCATGGCTCTTAGCAAACACATACCGACCACCGAGAAGAGGTATTTCTTTGATTTCTAATCGGCTCGTACCTATATCGCCACTTTTACTGCGATAGAGCGTTCCTGCTTCGATAAAGGCTGAATCAATATTTTTTAGTAACTGCACATTAGGCGTGATATCGGGAGCAATTAATGGAGTGGGGGCATATTGATTGGCGGCAAGAAATTCTTTGTATGCAAATAACTCAGGGTAACTATATTTTTGCGGGATTTGTTTGTAATCAAGCCAAGCACTAAGCTTATCGCTTTCAGGTGTTACTCCTGAATATAATATTGCACGGTCGAGGGAGGTTTGCGCCTGCGTATAATTTTCCTGATCAAGAAGTTGCCTAGCTTTCTTTAAATATATAAGCCCTGTTAATTTCTGCATTCCTTCAGACTGCGGTTGGTCCTGTGTAGCCATTTGTAGGGCTTTTTGGCTATCATCTAGTTGCCATAATAGCCAGGCGTTAAGTTCATTAGCGGGGCGTTGGTCAGAAAGATACAGGCGTGCCTGTTGCAAGCTATTTAGGCTTTTCTGATAATCATGTTGGTCGTATGATTTTTGTGCTTGAGCTAATAAAAGGCTGGCTAATAATGGCTGCATTTTGGGCTGTTTGGTATATTGCAGTGCAAGGTTTAGCGCCTGTGTATTTTGTTGGTTATCATGTAATGCTTGTACTAAACCTATTGCTGATTCGATATGCTGAGGTTGCCAGTTAAGTGCATTTCTAAACCAGTTTATTGACGCCGTACGATTATGCTTGAGAAAGTACCAGCCAAGTTGGTTGGCGACAGCAACGTCTTTGTGCTTTTTGATAAGGGGGGGTAGGAGAGGAAGTAATAGCTTAATGTTAGATGTATCATTTTCAGTAATCGACTGTGAAAAAAAATAACGGTTATTACGGTATTGCATTATTTCGATACGGTATAAATCGTCAGGGTTATGGAAAAGTGGCCGTATATCTTGAATTAAATAATTAAAATGTGGAGTATCTAAGTAGCTCTGCGCACTTTGAATTAAGTTAAGACGATCTTGGCTTGATTTACATCGCTTAATGGTTGTAGTTAATAGCTTGAGTTTATCTGGTTGTGATTTAAGGTGGTGGAAAACACTGTTGTTATTCCATAATTGTAGTAGTTGACTACAATGTTGGTTGGGCTGACTGAGAATAAGAGAAATGATTTGGTCAATATTGTTGCTTCGTAAGGATTGATTTAGTGCATGTTGCTCTTGTGATGAACTAGTGATTGAGCGCGGTTGATTTTTTACATGCATTAAGCTAAGCAACTTTACTGGAGGGTGCCAGTTTGAAAATTGTTTCTGCCATTGTGTTATAAGCTCTTGAAGCGAGGTTAATTTACCTGCATTAAATAGTTGCCAGAGAATGCGTTCATCAGGTCCTTGAATTGATTTGCTTGTCACTGGGGAGTCTATAGTTTCTATAGTCGAGTGATGTTCTTTTGAGGTTGTAGCTAATTCAGGTACTTCTTGAGCAATATGCCATACGACAGCAAGAGCAATGACTAGACTGCCAATACTAAGTAATTTTAGTATGAACGGAATAAAATAGGGCTGAGTCATTGGGAGGCAGACTGCTTTTGCGCTATAAAGGAAAGTAGTGCAAGGCTGTGAGAGTAATAATCCTTATTCTGTGGGGGAAGTAGGTTGACTGGTTTGTTGGCAATTAACTGGTAGGTAGATGAAAATCCAGTACTAGCAGGGTATTTAGTGAAGCTATTATTCAACAAGTTAACCTTTGGGCTTAGGTAGTCTAGTTGAGCTTGGTTATCATGCGCATAAGCGGTAAAAATTTCGCGCTTATCAGGTATTAGTAGTTTTGCCCAACTTAAATAAAGTGGAATTCGAATGGCTTCATAACCAAATATGGGCGGTTTATCTGGGCTTAAGGTGATAGTGTCGCCTAGTTGTAACCAGTCAGCAGGTAGTTGCCACTGCCCGAATCTAGCGGTATTAAATAAATACAGGCCACTATTAATTAGTTCCTGCCATAGAGGGCTTTTATCAACACGTGCAAATTCTTGTAAGGCAGGAAACACCCAGTAAGATAGATTAATGGTGAGTTTATTGGATTCCGAGATAAAACCTTGTTCAGCAGGCATAATAATTTTATGACCATGCCAATTTGTGGTTAATTTGTTACGAATGTCACGGAGGATATTGTTCGCTGCTTGTTGGTAGTTGGGGTTATTCCATTTTTGGGAGGCTTTCAGTAACGCCCAAGCAATCAAAATATCACCATCGCTGGCATTATTTTTATCGGTAACTCCTTGCTTGGTAGTGTATTTCCATGAAAATAAATGGTCATTACGTGTTTGTAGGTGAGTTACGCTCCAGGCCCATAAAGTAGCAAAGCTCTTTGGGTCATTAAAATAAACTGAAAGTAGTAGGCCATAACCTTGACCTTCAGAGTGGCTAATTCCCTCGTTGCCATTATCAATAACACGCCCTTCTGTACTAATAAATTCTTGTTTGAACGTGTGCCATGAATTTTGCGCGGGTGTAGGCTGTTGGTTGCATCCGCTTAATAACAAAAATAATAGTAGAAGGCTACGAATCATATTCGGATACTTCCCCATGATACTTGAGCTTGTAGCGCTTTAAAGCTTGATGGCTTAAAAATGCAACCAATAGTAGTAGGCCAATAATCATTAGTAACCAGTAGTTACGATGTAATGAAAAGTGGTAAGCAAGCTCATTTCGTAGAGAGGTCTCTCCTATATAAAAAGTATTTCCTGCGCTTAGTGTTTCCAGCGATTTTTTGTTATTTTTCCAGATAGCGATGTTATTGTTTAGACTATTCCATAGTTCAGGTTGCATCAATAGGCGCATATTTTCATAGAATGCCTCAGGGTTATCGTAAGTAATAAGTGTATTCAGTTTTGTATCGAGTCCTGTTGATGAGGGGTAACTGACCATAATTGCTTGTGATCCAAGTGAGGCATTAAAGTTAATTTGTGTATGTTGTGCTTGCATGATGGCATTATTTTTTGAACTAGATTCAGGAAAAATAAGCTGTTTTAGTTGTTGCAGTATAGACAGTTGCTTTTTTTGTGCGACATAGCCCGCGCTGTAAGGAAATTGAATACTTTTATTTAATTGTAAAGGTGAATTGGCTAAGTCATCATCATATAGTGAGCTTCGGGCGCCGATAATAAATAAATGTCGATTATTGAGGGATTTAAAAGATAGTTTTGCTTCTGGTAGAGGGGCGTGATTAATTTGACTTAGCTTTGCTATTAATTGCCATGAACCGAGTAGAGTAGCGTGATTCTGATCACGCAGTACGATGCCTAATTCTGAGCCATTAACAGCGCTTAGGTATGGAAACCCCGTTCGTTTCAATAAGGATAAATCAGGTAATTGAGTGTAATGGTCAAGCTCAGGGAAGGTGATAGTTGAATTTTCAAACAGGGTTAATAAGCTATTTTTGTGTTGCATATAAGTGCAGTCACCCGATACCATCGGAGGCATAATAGCTTCAAAACTGACCTTGTTGAAACCTGGAACGAAAGTGCCACTAGGGATAGTGATAGTGTAAGCTTGAAAGCTGTCACCATACTTGTTATCAAGGCTTACGGCTTTTTCAAAAATACCATTAACCTTAATATTTAAGACTGAATCAGGGCGGAAGGCCGCTCCATAGTTTATATCTAGCTTAATGGTGACATTTTTTTTGAGTTCATGATACAAGTCGCTAGGCATATTAAAGAGTAAATCAATATGTTTACTTTTAGGGTGTATCGTTTGAGTGGAAAAACCTAAGTCTTTGAATTTATAAGTAAGGCCAGGAACAATGACATTGGGTTTTGTCGGTCCGAGGTAAGGCGGAGGGGTTAATGATTTAATGAACATATCTTGTGCGTCAGGAAACGCGTTGCGGGCATAAGCAAAGGTTTGGGCTGCAAGAGTCACTTCATCAGCTGTTGTCCCTGAGATAATAATAATTTGAGTATTATTTTTTTGCGCTGGGTAAATACCTAAATAAGCACTGGTGATTTTATTTTTTAGTTCGGGTCCGAGTAAGTGGGATAGCTCGGTAGTCGTTCCTATTAAAACAGCATCAGAGTTTAATTTAGATTGCTGTAAGAATCGTAAGGGATCTTTATTCGATGAATTTTGATCCTTTTGCACAGTTATAGCCTTTGCCTCTAGCAAGCTTATGTCGAAAGTTTTATAGTCGAGACGTAAAGCAACCGCTTGTGATATCAAGCTACCCCATTGTAATACTTGGTCATTATAAGAGGTGTTAGGGCGTAATAGGGCGATTGAGTAATGTGCTAGCTTTTTATCAATGACATCTTTTAAAGATGCAAGAGTGTAGGTGTCATTAGTATAAGTTGAGTCGATTTTGAGATAAGATTTTACTGAATTTACTTGTGTCCAGAGTTCGGGCGATTCAGGAATTTCACATTGTTCAGTATAGTGCTGAGCAACTGAAAGAGTTATTTTATTATAGCCATTAATAAAATACTCTGTAGGTAATGTAATATCACTAATGATATGAGGATTGCGCGGGTTGAGTATAAATTGTTCTGTGACGATATCATTGATGGATACGACTAATTGCGAGCGCTCTTTTATTAATACTCGTGAATGAACAAGGTCTAAGTGTAGGGTCACTTTTTGTAGCTTGACCCGACTTGAAAGGGCGAAATCTAAATTATAAAAGTCACTCGTATTTTTAAGAGTTATTTGCTCATCAACAGTCATCATATCTGCTAATTTGATGATTTTTTGCTCTGGTTTATCCGCGTAGCTTACTTGTGAGAATAGAGAGCCTATTAGGCCAATAAGTATAAATAAGGTCATGAGTTATGAGAAATCCAAAGTAAATGTCAGGTCGTCCGTGATAGTGGTGTTTTTTTAAAATATAGAAAGCTATACCTAATAATATAGGCAACCCCTGTCTTGGCAAGAAAAAACATGCCGTGCGTAAAACCTGGGTCTGGGTTGGTTTGAGAAATAAGATTATACCAGCGCTGACTATCCCCATGTACAAGTAATACAATGGAGCGGAGGATTTCAATATCAGAGGAATTAAATTGTATACCTAGTAAGTGATAGTCTGCATTTTTCGATGTTTCTCGGATGTGTAAAGGTAGGTCAAAGCTTTCTTCGGTCACTGAATTGGTACCGGTTAGATATAGTGTATTCGAGCTTTGTGGACAAGCAAATTGATTTGAAATTTGTAGGCTAGCCCCACCGACGGAAATGTCACGAACTAAAACCTCTGTTTGAATATTGTTTTTTTTATCTTCAAGTATTGCAGAGAAATTAGCCGGTAATCTTGGGCTGGATCTACGTTGTTTACGCTCTAATAGTGCCCCTAAACTAGCAGAATAGAAAATAAAATTAAAAGCGGTCCAGAATAGAGCAGGAAGGATTAAGGTTCGCTCACTAGGGAAGGTATAGAAACGCCAACAGCCAATAATAAAAATCAAGGTTGTTAAGGCAATCATCCAATAAAACGGTTTGGATAGAGGGGAAATGAAGTCTTCACTCAAAATTTCAGATTTTGGTGTTACTCCAAAGGCAGGAGATTTAGGGTTCTTTAGAACTTCAATGATGGCTCCAAAAGAGTACATTGATTGCATGGTTTCATAAACATTAGAGATAAAATTCCAGCGAACTTTGCCAAAGAGATAGTTGGCACTCATAATTAGAATAAGTAAATAAGGCAAAGTATAAATCATTAAATCCAGCAAAGTTGCATTATAAATACGTAATCCAAAGACGAGGTAGGCCCCGGGTGCAAGAGCAAAGATCATTCTAGGAATAGAAAAAAACCAGAAACTGGAGCTGGATAAATAGCTTAATTTTTGAGGAATACTTAATCCGGATTGTAGAGCTGGGTTTTTCATCAGGAAAATCTGTACCATCCCCTGTGCCCAGCGCATACGCTGAATCATGAAACTAGAAAAAGTTTCAGGTTGAAGGCCAGATATTAGAGGGTATTTAAAATAACGTGAACGCCAGCCTTTATTGTGCAAAGTAAGGGCAGTTTCTGCATCTTCGGTAATGGTCATGCTAGAAAATCCATTACTATCCAGTAATGCTTTGCGCCTTAGTAAGGCAGCAGAACCACAAAAGAAAGAGGCATTCCAGAAATCGAGTCCTAGTTGTATGGCACCATAAAACATATGATTTTCAGATGGCATGTTCTGGTATAGGTCGAGGTTTTTTTCAATAGGGTCTGGGTTGATGAAAAAATGAGGGGTTTGTACTAGGAATAACTTTTCATCCTCTAAAAAATTTCCGACTGTTTTGTGTAAAAAATCAACACTAGGTACGTGGTCTGCATCCAGAATTAAAATCAACTCGCCTTGGGTATGAGGTAAGGCTGCATTCATATTTCCAGCTTTGGCGTGATCATTTTTATCACGAGTTAGGTAGTTTACGCCAAGTTTAATACAGAGTTCTTTTAAGTTTTTGTGCCGTAATTGAGCGGCTAAAGCTGTTTTATTATTTTGTTGACGTTTAGCCAATGTACCGCCATCGTCTAATAAATAAACCTTGAGTTTATCTTTAGGGTAGCGAATATTCAGTGCAGCGAGTAACGTGATGGTTAATAAGCTTTGATCTTCATCGTAACTTGGAATAAAGACATCAACGCTAGGTAATAATTTTTCATCAGATGGGAAAGGTGGAGTGGGTCGCTCTATTGGTCGTAGGCTGACGAAGCAGCTCAATAAAAACATATAAATACCGTATGCCTCAGCTAGAAAAAGTGTAACTGCTACGATAAAGCTGGGTAAGTCATTACTAAAATCTAAAGTGAAGAAAATACGCCAAAATAAGTAACGTAATACTACAAAAACACATAAGCAGAGGTAAAAAACACGGATAAACCCTATGTGTGATACATAACGGTTTAAAATAAATAAAATACCAATAATGCTTATAGAAAGTAAACTTTGTGTTGTATTGTCAACTGGAATACTGGTAAAAAATATAGAGAGGCATATTGTTAGTATCAGTAGTTTTGAAGCCAGATTTTCATTGATAGAAGGCATATCAGCGCTTAATGTAAATAAAGTTTAAATGGATATTATTTGTGTACTTTTCGTTCTTTAATGTATTTATAGCTGATAGTTGTCATCAAAATAAGAATTGTATTTTATTCTGTGTATAAGCGTCATATAAATTTATGGTATTGTAGAAAAACATTAGTGTAGGAGGCTATGCAATGAAAAAAAAACTATTATTTTCCTGCATCGTCATTGTTATTGCAGTGGCGACGTATTATTTCAATCAAAGCCCTGAGCGCATTCAAGCTAAACTTTATCAAGTTGTCAAAGGCGAAGTGAAATCCAGTGTTTCCAATACCCGAGTAGGTACGATTAAGGCCTGTCGCCGAGCTTATTTGGCACCTGCAACAGGGGGTAATGTTGCTCAATTGTTTGTTAAAGAAGGCGAAAATGTAAAGCAAGGCCAGCTTTTGCTCAAAGTATGGAATGATGATTTGCTGGCGCAAATGAAGTTGCATCAAGCACAAATTAAAGTAAATAAAGCCACGGCGGAACAAAGCTGTGCATTAGCTTCTGGTGCTGAGCGAGACGCACAGCGATTAAGTCGATTAAAAAAATATAACCATATTATTTCTGAAGAACAACTGGATCGTGCTATCACTGCAGCACAAGCGCAGCGAAATTTTTGCAGCGCGTCTCGGGCTACCGTAGGCGTGGCACAAGCTAATGTGGAATTAATTAAAGCGACACTGGAACGTACCACTATTCGAGCGCCGTTTGATGGCACGGTTGCAGAGATTAATGCGGAATTAGGTGAGTTTGTAACACCCTCGCCACCAGGCATTCCGACTTTACCGCCTATTGATTTATTAGATGTTAGTTGTCTTTATGTCTCTGCACCTATCGATGAGGTTGATGCGCCACAAGTAAAATTAGGTATGAGTGCCTGTGTTAGTTTGGATGCTTTTGAAGAAAAACGGTGTTCGGGTACGGTAACGCGTATTGCGCCCTATGTATTAGAAAAAGAGAAACAAGCGCGTACCGTAGAAGTTGAAGTAAAACTCAGTGATGCTAAGGACTTGCAAAACTTATTGCCTGGCTATAGCGCGGATATTGAAGTCTTAGTCGAGCGTAAAGCAGAGGCTTTACGTGTACCAACCGAAGCGGTTTTAGAAAATAATAGTGTCTTATTGGTATCTGGTGATGGCGTATTAGTCGAACGACAATTTAAAGCCGGCTTAAGTAATTGGAGTTTTATAGAGGTCATCTCTGGATTATCCGAAGGCGATACGATTGTGTTGTCAGTCGGATTGGAGGGCATTAAAGCCGGTGCTTATGTAGGTGTTGAGCCATGATCCAATTAGAGCATATACACCGCTATTTTCAAGTCGGTGAACAGAGTATTCATGCGCTTAATGATATTAATTTAACTATCAAACAAGGCGAGTATGTTTCTATTATGGGGCCTTCGGGTTCTGGGAAATCGACTTTACTTAATGTGATTGCTTTGCTTGATCAGCCCTCTTCGGGGCGTTATTTATTAAATGGCCAAGATGTTACTCAGCTAAATGATGAGCAATTAGCTAGAGTTCGGCGGGAAAATATCGGTTTTGTGTTCCAGTTTTTTCATTTGATTCCACGTTTATCAGCCGCAGAAAATATCGAAATGCCGATGGTTTTGGCGGGAATAGCGGCTAAAGAACGCAAACAGCGCGTTGCCGAAGTATTAAAAGCGGTTAGTTTGGCAGACCGATCGGATCATCGGCCTGATCAGCTTTCAGGCGGACAAATGCAGCGCGTTGCCATTGCTCGAGCGATGATTATGCGTCCAGGACTTTTATTAGCTGATGAACCTACCGGTAATCTTGATAGTCAATCAGGGCGTGAAATTATTGAGCTGTTGGAGAGCTTAAACCAACAACAAGATATGACTTTGCTGATGATTACCCATGATAAGTCCATAGGGCAAAGAGCTGAGCGCTGTATTCGCATTATTGACGGGCAAGTTAGCTAGCCATGCGCTTTAGCGATACGCTTAACCAATCCTATACGGCAATTAAAACCCAGCCTGTTCGAGTATTGTTGATTGTTCTAGCCATGAGCATAGGTATTGCTTCGGTGACAGTCTTAACCGCACTGGGTGAAAGTGCGCGCTTGTATATTGTTAATGAATTTCAAGCTTTGGGCACGCATTTAGTGATTGTTTTACCCGGGCGTACTGAAACCACAGGCGGTCAACCGCCCATTTTTGGTGAAACACCGACCGATTTAACCTTGGCAGATGCGAATGCTTTGTTACGTAGCCGGCATATTGCTGCCATCGCTCCGATCAATGTTGGCGCTGCCCCCGTTTCGACTAGAGGCCTAGAACGAGAAACAACTATTATCGGTTCAACCGCTGATTTGCGCCAAGTACGGCATTTGAGTTTAGCTCAAGGGCGCTTTTTGCCAGCGAGTGATAGCAATGAAACGCTTTCCGTCTGCGTGATTGGGCGCACCATAAAAGATGAGTTATTTGCCAATCAACAAGCGTTAGGTCAATGGTTGCGTATTAATGATCGTCGTTTTCGAGTGATCGGCGTGCTGGCTTCAGAAGGGCAATCTATAGGTGTTGATTTTGATGATATGGTTATTATCCCCGTAGCCGCGGCACAAACTCTATTTAATACTCAATCATTATTTCGGATTTTAGTGGAAGCAAAGTCTAAAACTGCTATGTATAAAGCGGTTGATGAAATTCGAGCGATTATAAAAGCTCGGCATGATGGCGAAGATGATATTACCCTGATTACGCAAGATAGCGTAGTCAAAACGTTTGATGATATTTTAACCGCACTGACTTTAACCGTTGCCAGTATTGCTAGTATTAGCTTAGCGGTCGCGGGGATCTTAGTTATGAATGTCATGTGGGTCAGCGTAACTCAAAGAACTTCGGAAATTGGCTTGTTAAAAGCATTAGGAGCTACGCCGCGTCAGTTGTTGTGGTTGTTTTTGACAGAAGCAGCAATGTTATCAGTTGCGGGAGCCTTATCCGGTTTGTTGTTAGGTAAACTTGCTTTAGTGGTATTACAAACGATTTACCCTGATTTCCCGCTTTATTTACCGGCTTGGGCTGTGGCGGCCGCTTTAGCTGTAGCCTTATTGACGGCATTAATATTTGGTGTATTGCCCGCTAGGCAAGCCGCCAAAATGGATCCCGTTGCCGCGCTGAGTAAGAGGTAGCCATGCATTACGCTGATTTAATCAAGCTCTCTTACCGTACTGTCATCAGTCATAAATTACGTTCTTGTTTAACCGCTTTAGGTTTGGTCATCGGTATTGCCGCGGTGATTATTTTAACCTCGATCGGACGTGGCATTCATCATTATGTATTAGCTGAGTTCACCCAGTTTGGCACCCATTTAGTCGCCGTATTTCCAGGTAAAACCACTACTTTAGGCTTATCTGGCGCGACGATTAGTACGGTACGACCGCTAACGGTTGCTGATGCAGTGAGCATAAGCAAGCTAGATAATATTATGGCAGTATTACCGCTGGTGCAGGGCAATGCGCGTATAGAAGCAGGTAAAAAACAGCGGCGCAGTACGGTTTTAGGTGTCGGTTCGGCAGTGCCAGAAGTATGGAAAATCAATATCGCCAACGGGCGTTTTTTACCTGCTGGAGAGCAAGTAAATCCGCGTGCTTTTGCAGTACTTGGACATAAATTGGCACAAGAGTTATTTACGCATACCAACCCACTTGGACAACGTATTCGTATCGGCAGTGATCGCTTTCGTGTTTTGGGCGTAATGGAGAAAAAAGGCCAGATGCTGGGCTTTGATATGGACGATACGATTTATATCCCAACAGCAAAAGCATTAGAGTTATTCGATCGTCAAGGCGTGATGGAAATTGATGTCTTGTATACTAGTCATGCATCAGCAGCAAGCATAGAGCGAAGTATTAAACGCTTATTAATCACCCGGCATGGAGGTGAAGATTTTAGTTTGATTACTCAAGATCAAATGCTTAAAAGTATGGACTCTATTTTAAATATACTGACTTTAGCGGTCGGCGCATTAGGAGGGATTTCTTTATTGGTTGGCTCGGTAGGCATTCTAACGATTATGACCATCGCTGTTTCAGAACGTATTTCTGAGATTGGTTTATTACGCGCTTTAGGGGCAGAGCAAGAGACGGTTTTTAAGCTTTTCTTAGCTGAGGCTTTGGTGCTCAGTCTGGCTGGCGGTTGTGCTGGTGTTTTGTTAGGTGTGCTGATCGTACAAATTATTGGCTATGCGCTGCCTGGGTTACCTGTGCAATTAGCTTGGATATATATTATGGCCGCGTTTGTGGTGTCAGTATTAATTGGCCTTATTGCTGGCGTGATACCAGCAATGAAAGCCGCCCGATTGAATCCCTTAGAGGCTTTACGGGCTGAGTAGGTACTAACTTGCCAAAATATCAGAAGCCGTTATTGTGGGAATAATGGAAGTAAACTTTATTTCGTAACTGATTTAATGGAGTTTAAAAATATAGTCAAATTGTTGAAGAAGCATTTGACGAATTTACCGCCGTTGTGTTTGTACTGTTTTTTAAGTGCTTTTTTCACTTCCCAAGTACCTTTATAGCCTAATGGAAATACCACTAAGTCACCTGCTTTGAAAGTAGTTGAAGGGCTGCCATCTTCAGGTGTCATTTCACATTCACCTTCTACAATATATGCTGTTTCTGTCGTAACGAATTCCCATGGGAATACAGCTACTTCTTTTTCCCATGTTGGCCAGTTAGCAACGCCCATTTCTTTTAAAAGTGCTTCGCTTGGGTTGCTATCAACTGTAATTTTTTTCATGTTATTCCTGTAGTTAGATTTATGCCCAGAATCAGAATGATTTGGGATGCTCCATAGTATGTTGTTCCCCCTGTTTTGCCTAGAAGAATCTATTCCTTTAGCGCTTTATAATGTGACGGATATTTTATATCTCATAATTGAAACATAAAAAACACCTTTATTCATGCCCGACTTGATCGGGTAAAGCAACTGGGCAACATCCCCAATCGGGGCTAATGATTGTCTCGCGAATAAAACGATGAATACTGCTATAGGGCCAATCAATAGGGCGAGTAACTTTGCCATGTTTTACTGGGTTGTAATGGATATAATTAATGTGCTGATTAAAATCTTTTTCATCTCGAATACGGTGCTCCCAAAATCGACGTTGCCATATTGCTTGCTCTTGTTTTCGCTGCCTACTTGCAAAAACAATGGGGCGTTGCTCTTGCGGGATTGAGGCGGTAAAAGCGCGTTTAATATTACGCCACCGAATGGAATAATCAGCGTCATTAGGTGGTAATGTCCAAATGGCATGAATATGGTCAGGGATAATAACAATGGCATCAATCGTAAACGGGCGACGAACCATTTCAGCATGAAATGCAGCCCGTAATATTGCAACAGCATCGGGCTTGCTAAACAGTGGTGCGCGTTGAAACGTCACAACTGTAAAAAAGTAACTTGCTCCTTGTGTGTAATCACGTCGGTATTGCATTTATTTTGTACCGCGGTTAATGGGTATGTAGGTTAGGTTACATCTTTTTGTAACCCAACGCATTGCGTGGTAAATGTTGGGTTGAAAAAGCACCAACCCAACCTTGTATATTAAATGCATCTCTAAAAACACAGAATTATTTAACCCACTTGTTTATAGTAGATAACTGAT
>CBDUDP010000024.1:0-66465 GCA_965365945.1 uncultured Gammaproteobacteria bacterium | reverse complement strand
TACACCCAACCCAATGCGTGAATAAAGTAGGTGTTCACGATGATAAGAATGGGTGTTCATGATCGTAAGAATACGCAGTTATAACGATAAAGTGTAAAAAGGTAGTTCTCACTACCTATTAGGCATGACTTAAACCGACCTTTCCAGATAGTGCCAGTTCTATTTCGAACGGTTCAGGTTGTGGTTCGCTTCGCGCTCATAATCTAACCTTGCTCCTTATGTGCCTTTACGCTACAGAAAGCTTAGAAACATGCAGCTCACTACGGTGTTTTTCTGCTTGCCATAAATCATATTGTGATTGTTGGTTTATCCAGCTTTCAGAAGATGTATTAAATGCTATAGACAAACGAACCGCCATTTCTGGACTTATTCCTGCTTTACCATTAATGATACTGGATAATGTTTTTCTACTAACGCCAAGCGCTTTGGCTGTCTCGGTAATTGTTAAATTTAAAGGCGTAATACAAAGCTCTTTAATAATTAAACCAGGATGTGGGGGGTTATGCATTAACATAGAGGTATACCTTAGTGATAATCTTCATAATTAACAATTTCGGCATGTTCTCCACTCATTTTAAAGGTTACTCTCCAGTTCCCATTAACTTTTACAGACCAAATATCGTCTCTTTCTCCTGACAATTGATGTAGCGATAAGCCAGGTAAGTTCATATCTTGGGGCTGGGAAGAAGCATTAAGCCGACCTAAAATAAGTTGAAGCCTTGCCGCGTGGTTTGACTGAATGCCTGATTTATTTCCGCTTTTAAAAAAACGTTCCAGACCTTTATGCGTAAAACTTATAATCATAAATTAAAGTATAACTAGATACGTTACAGGTTACAACACATAACTCCCTAGTGACTGCCGCTTTTACCTTGATAATGCTCCGATTTATCGGGCGGTTATCTAGGTGAAATGAAATTCACAGGCGCCATAAACCTCACCTCTCATTGTTGCTTCTGTTATTTGTTGTGCTTGATCCAAGGTGCTTAGTGCACAATATGCAAGGACTGGCTGGAAACAACAACTCTCGGTAACCTAGCCATTTAATAAAAATAACTAACTTTGGGCAATCAATCAAGCTGGCTAACCACTTGATATTCTTGATATTCTTGATATTCTTGATATTTTGCGATGATTATACAAAAAATAAAGCCCCCATGCTTGGGTAAGCATGGGGGCTTTTTAGATCAGGGTTAGGATCGTTGCCTTACTAGAAGTAACCAGTTTCCCTTTTTGCTGCAAAAGATAAACAGTTAATTATCTGATTCAAACTCAAATTGAGCTGCAGCAGCTTTTAGTTGCTCAAATGCAGTTGAGTTTAACGTCAAGTCACCATCTGAATGGAATGCTCCATCGGCTAGTTCTACTGAGCCTTGACGGACGAACCCATTTTGTACTGCTAGGATAGGTTGCTCATTGTCGCCATAATTTCCAAGCTCTTCAAGTAATACCTTAGGGATATCAAAAAAGTGCATTATTTGCTCACTATTAACAGTTTTAATTCCCCAGTTGATAGTCGCTTCTGTCATCCAGTTATTAGAGGTAGTTCCTGTATTGAATATGCGACTTCTAATTGTAGCTGTTCCTGTTGTTGCATCAGGTTCACCAAAAATTCGAACAACTCGCTCTATATCATTAGTTGAGTTGAGGTGAACTGAATATTGCTCGTCGCTTAAAGTATCCTGAGAGCTAAATAAAACCTCATTGAAAGTGGTAGCCGCTGAGCCATTGCCTGCAGCGCTGGCAACTACATTACAATTCCCATTAAGTGAAGCAAGTGAAGCAGAACTCTGAGCTAGACTACCGTTTACCCAACAAGTATCTTGATCCCAGCTACCAACCCAGTAATCATTAGCAGTCAATTTGAACATGACTTGGAAGCCTTTGGCTCCCGCCATAAAAAGGGAGTCTAATTCTGTAGGTAAGTCATCTATAAGTGCTGACCATGATTTTCCGTCTAATGATATTTCTGCCGCTTTAATGGTTTCTCCTGGGCAAGTGCTGTTAACATCTGTAACAGTTAAAGTATTATCTGCATTGAAGGTTATATTTTGGGGCTCCGCATCAGCTGTAGTTTCCCAGCCATTGTTACCTAAACAAATGTCCATGTCATCAGAGGTTGAAGGTTCCCAATCTGTGCCGTTAAAGTAATATTCATTAAAAGTGAGTTGGGTTTCCGCTGCATTAAGTCGGATGAATTCATATCCATCGCCCCAGAAACTATAAATTCCAGCTTTTAGAGCAGCCTTTATATCCGCTGTTGTAGCTTGGCTGGTTAGTTCAATATCATCTAGCTTGCTTTTTAAATCATCAAAGTTAAGGTCATCATCATCACTATGCTCATCCTCAAATTCCTGTTCAAAGTCACCTTTGAAGTCATCATAACGATCATTATCAATATCAAATTCTGGGTCAGCTATCTTAGTTTCTAAATTCCCTATTAAACTGCTTAGTTGAGTTTGTAGCTGAGCTACAGCAAGTTGCAGTAACGCTAATGTATCAAATGTATTTTCTGTGTCTAGGTCGTCAATTTGACTGGAAATGTTGCCTAAATAATCATTAATCAATTCGGCTTTTAGGTGTAAATCTTTATAAGCTTCATTATTTTCTTTTTCCGTAATAGGGTCTTTAAGTAAGCTAACCGTGTCATCATCGATTGATAGTTGGCCTTTTACGATAATTTCTGCATCTTCAGCACTAATAGTAGGGTTTTTAAGGATTTCGTGATGTACTAAAGTGGTTAGTGGTGTTAAAACTTCGGTTTCTCCTATTGGTGAAGAATAGGTGACTGCCTTTGAAACAGTTCCACGCTCACTATCAATAGCACCAACGGGAATTTCAGCAACTAAAGGATATAGTTGATCTGTTCCAGCAGGTGCAGAAATTTTATAGCTTCCATCAGCTTCTGTAGTTGTTTGATATTCTTCACCTGTACAACTTAGGTCATTGTCAGTATCAAAACAAACAATAGCACCGCCAATATAGCCATCGACAACATTGCCATCAAAGCTATTTGCGGTTACTTCACTAGCTCCATCAGAGCTACTACATGCATTCAGTGTCAGTGCTACAGCTATTGCGATAGCAGAGCGCTTTAAAATCTCTGTGTTGTTACTTGTTTTCTTATTGTTCATTAGTATTTACTCACTTAAAGCATTAGTAAAATATGGGTGAGGAGATCCTACATTTTTATAAAGGATATCTAAATTGCACTCTAACATATAAGGTGTCAACTTTAGGAGACAGTTTTGACTAGGAGTAGGGTTAAATTTGGTTTATGTGATAGGTGTCTCGAAACCTATGATTTGGTATGTAAGGATATGCTGACGTCTCATGGCTTATGATGGGTTATTTAGCGCGTCATTAATCCAGACTCATCAGAAAATTTCCAGATGCGGGTAATGACCAAAACATCGAGTTCCTGTAGTAAGGCTCGCTTCGCGATCACAATCTAACCTTGTTCGTTAGCACTTGCTCTTCGAGTCGCTCAGCTAACCAAATTTTTATTATAGATTGTCGCGTTACACCTACTCGAGCTGCCTCTTTATCTAAAGAATCAATTATCCAAACAGGAAAATCCACATTAACTCTTTTCTGGGTTTGATTTGGACGCTTTAAAGTAGGTAAATCAAGATTACCAATAATATCTTCTTCGCCATCATCAAATTTTGTATCAAAAGCTTTAGCTTTCATAAAGTTCTACCTCTGACTTTCGTGAACGTCTTACAGAGATTATTCTGATATTGTTTTTACGATAAGTTATAACTGCAGACCAAGATTTATTATCAATACGGCCAATTATTAAAAACCGAGGTTCATCGTTAGATGTAGCTTGAACTTCAATAAGATCAGGGTCATTCCAAAGTGATAACTATACTATAGTTACGCACATTTGCCCTCGTAACCCGATATTTCATGCCAATACAAACGTGTGCCCATTCATAGTGTAAATACCCTACTCAGCCAAGCGTTGCTCCACCGCTAAGACATTTAAAGTCGTCTTAATAATCGTATCCGGCGTTAAGCTCATAGCCTCAATACCACACTCAACCAAAAACTCTGCCATTTCCGGATAATCTGAAGGTGCTTGCCCACAAATCCCCGAATGCCGACCGTTACGCTTTGCGCCATCAATAGCCATTTTAAGAAAAGCTTTAACACCTGGGTCGCGCTCATCAAAATCAAAAGCAACAATTTGCGAATCCCGATCTACCCCTAAGGTTAATTGCGTTAAATCATTAGAGCCAATAGAAAAGCCATCGAATAATTTGGCAAATTCATCGACTTGAATCACATTATTAGGTATTTCGCACATCACATAAATTTTCAAGCCATTCTCGCCCTGCTTCAAACCACACTCTGCCATTTTGGCTAAAACACGCTTGCCCTCATCAATCCGCCGACAAAAAGGAATCATTAAAATAACATTATTCAAACCCATGTCATCACGCACGCGCTTCATCGCCGCACACTCTAGTTCAAAACCTTCTTGATAAGCAGGATGTGTATAACGCGAAGCGCCACGAAAGCCAATCATAGGATTTTCTTCTTTCGCTTCAAAAGCACTACCACCTAATAACGATGCATATTCATTACTTTTGAAATCAGACATGCGTACAACAACAGGTTTTGGATAAAAAGCCGCGGCAATCGTACCAACACCTTCGGATAAGCGTTGTACAAAATAATCCGTTGGACTGTTATAGCCCTGTACTAAATCCGCTATTTCTTGATGCTCTTTACTACTCTCTACCTTTTCCGGGTATAACAAAGCCATCGGATGCACTTTAATATATTCAGTAATAATAAATTCCATACGTGCCAAACCGACACCGTCATTCGGCAAAAAGCTGCTTTTAAAGGCTAAATCAGGATTGCCCAAATTAAGCATCAATTGCGTTTTCGGGCGCGGTAATTCAGCTAAATCAGTACGCTCAACATAAAAAGGAATTTCTCCCCGATAGACAATACCGGTATCACCCGACGCACAAGAAATAGTCAGCTGCTCGCCCGTTTTTATTTGCGCGGTCGCATTATCACATCCAATAACGGCTGGAATACCTAGCTCTCGGGCAATAATCGCCGCATGACAGGTACGCCCACCTCGATTAGTGACAATTGCCGATGCAATTTTCATAATCGGCTCCCAATCCGGCGAAGTCGTATCCGCGACCAATACTTCACCCGCTTTAAATTCAGATAAATGCTCTGTACTAATGATCACATGCGCCACACCCTGAGCTATTTTTCCGCCTACCGCATGCCCTGTCGCGGCAATATCAGCACTGCCCTGCAACTTATACTCTTCCAGTACCATACCTTGCTTTTGCGAATTCACCGTTTCGGGTCGCGCTTGCACTATATACAATTCACCATCTAAACCGTCTTTAGCCCACTCCATATCCATAGGGCGATTTTCACCGGCTATCTCGCTGTACAACTGTTCAATTTTAATGGCATAGTCCGCTAAGGTCAGTGCATCCACGTCACTGAGACAAAACTGCTGGCGCTCTTTCGCAGAAGTAATGACATTTTTAGTTGCTTCGCGCGTTGTGCCCTGACTATAAACCATCTTGATTTTTTTAGGCCCTAATAATCGCCGTAAAATACAGCGGTGGCCTTGCATAAATGTCGGTTTATGCACATAAAATTCATCGGGATCAACCATTCCCTGCACGACGTTTTCACCTAAACCATAAGCCCCCGTGATAAACACTACATCGCGAAAACCAGACTCCGTATCTAAAGAAAACATCACGCCACTGCTGGCTAAATCAGAACGCACCATTTTCATAACGCCAATGGATAAAGCGACGCTAAAATGATCAAAGCCCTGATCCATACGATAATGAATAGCACGGTCGGTAAACAAGCTAGCAAAACAGCGACGACAAGATTCTAACAACGAAGAAACACCATCAACATTCAAGTAAGTATCCTGCTGCCCAGCAAAACTCGCAGTGGGTAAATCTTCAGCAGTTGCAGAACTTCTTACAGCTAAACTCAGTCCTTCGCCATACTGCTGTTGCAATTGCTGATAAGCTCTAATGATTTCATCCTGCAGGTCTTCGGGAATACCTGAAGAATAAACAATATCCCTAGCCTTCCTACCGCACAGTGCCAAACTTGTTACATCTTGCGCCTGCAAACCATCCAGTACAGCATGCAAAGCATCCCAGCTATTGCTACTCTCGAGTATATAACGATAAGCCTCGGCAGTAATAGCAAAACCATTGGGTACTTGAACGCCTTGAGAACCTAGTTTCTGGTACATTTCTCCCAGTGATGCATTCTTACCGCCAACCGAGGGAATATCTTCAATACCGATTTCATCGAAAAAACGAATATATTGATAACTCATACTGTCTCGCTCCTTTAAAGTGAACTGTTTATAATTCTAGTCCAATTAGTCAGTTAATACCGATAAACATTTTAGCTTTCAAGGCTGTTAAGGAGCCTGTTCAATAGTCGTAAGCTTTATAATTTCCCGCATATAAACCCACACCCTACAGAAATAGCCTTAACTCACCTCCACTCTCTTAATGCTACGCATCACCCACTTTTCAATTTCTACTAGCGGCAATACCGAGAAGGCAACTAGCGTAATCCAAACCCAGTTATCCAAACTAATCGAAACGGTTCCGAATAAGGTATGCATCACCTCCAAATAAGTAAAGGCAAGCTGAAATAGTATTAGTACTACCACTGCCATTAATGCGTAACGATTACCGACCAACCCTTCACGATTAAAAATAGGCGCTTCGATTTTTCGTGAGTTGAATAAATAGAAAATCTCAAACATCACCAAAGTATTCACTGCCACGGTACGTGCGTGTTCTATAGTTTCGCCATGAAACTGTTCCCACAAAAACAAGCCAAAAGTACCAGTGACAATAACCAAAGAAACAAACACAATACGCCAAATAAGCCGCCCCGTTAGCAATGGCTCTTTTGCATTACGTGGCGGTCGCTGCATAACATTGGCTTCTGGTGGTTCAAAAGCTAGCGTCAAAGCGAGAGTCACGGCTGTAATCATATTTACCCAAAGAATCTGCACCGGTGTTATCGGTAACATTTTACCCATAATAATAGCCGCCATAATCACCAACGCCTCGCCACCATTGGTTGGCAGAATAAATAAAATGGCCTTTTTCAAGTTATCATAAACCGTACGCCCTTCCATCACCGCATGCGCTAAGGAAGCAAAATTATCATCCGCCAAGACCATTTCCGCAGCTTCTTTCGCCGCTTCGGTGCCTTTGTTACCCATTGCCGTACCGACATCAGCACGCTTTAAAGCCGGTGCATCGTTCACGCCATCGCCTGTCATCGCGACAATATCGCCATTTGCTTGCATTGCTTTAACTAAGCGCAATTTATGCTCTGGACTGGAACGGGCAAAAATATTAATTTTGCTAACAGCTTGCTGTAATTCTTGATCCGATAAAGCTCCAATTTCATGCCCAGATAACACCTTATCGCCTTGGGCACACAGTCCCAGCTGCGCACCAATAGCGGCGGCCGTATCGGCATGATCACCAGTAATCATTTTGACTTCTATACCTGCCGTTTGGCATTGCTGCACAGCAACAATAGCCTCGGATCGTGGTGGATCGATCATGCCGACTATACCCAATAAAGTCAGCCCAGCTTCTAAATCAGAAAAGGTCAAATTACGCTGTTGATTACCATCTGTTTTCATCGCAATAGCTAAAAGTCGCTGACCTTTTTGTGCCATCAACTGCATTTGCTCTAACCAATAATCACGGTTCAGCAGGCTATCTTCGCCACCGTTACGCTGTTTAGTACACATTTCCAATAATCTTTCTGGCGCACCTTTGATATAGGTAAAACCATGTCCAGCATGATCATGGTGCAAAGTCGCCATAAAACGGTGTTCTGATTCAAAGGGAATCACATCGGTACGCGGCCATTTTTCTTGTTCCAGGTGAATTTCCAAACCCGCTTTCAGCGCCATTGCCAACAAAGCACCTTCAGTAGGATCACCATGTAACAACCAGTTGCCGTGCTTTTCGTGCAAAAACGCATCGTTACACAGCAACGCAGCGCGCGCTACTTCAGAAATAATAGGATATTCGTCAGGATTAATGGGCTGCTGTTCCAGCTGAAAATTACCGTGTGGGTTATATCCGATACCATCGACGCTATACAGACAATCAGCACTCAATACCGAAGTTACCGTCATTTCGTTACAGGTCAGCGTGCCGGTCTTATCAGAACAAATCACCGTTACCGAACCTAAGGTCTCCACCGCTGGCAAACGACGAATAATGGCATGGCGCTTGGCCATACGCTGTACGCCAATTGCCAAGGTAATAGACATAATCGCCGGTAAACCTTCCGGTATAGCGGCAATGGCCAGCCCCACAGCGGCCATAAACATTTCCGTAAAATCATAGCCGCGATAATAATGACCAAAGAAAAACGTGGCTGTTGCCAAGACTAATATCGAACTTGTCAACCAGCGACCAAATTGAGCGACTTGTTTAAGCAAGGGGGTGACTAAGGTTTCCACTTTAGAGACCAACGCGCTAATCAGACCGATTTCAGTATTAATGCCCGTTGCAATAACCAGACCTGTTGCCTGACCACTGCTGACTAAAGTGCCTGAATATGCCATCGATAAGCGATCACCCAGCTCTGCATTTTGTACGACCGAGGCGACCTGCTTTTCCACGGGCAATGATTCACCGGTTAATACTGCTTCTTGCACACGAAAATTTTTACATTTTAATAAGCGTAAATCAGCCGGAACTTTATCGCCGGATTGCAAGGCCACAATATCCCCTGGTACTAGCTGTTCAGCAGAAATAGCAAGCTGTTTACCATCACGCAATACCGAAGCCTGCAGTGATAGCATATTACGAATCGCTTGCAATGCATCTTCTGCTTTACCTTCCTGAATAAAGCCAATCAACGCATTAATAATCACCACACCGAGAATCACGCCACTATCGACTAAATGCCCTAGCACCAAGGTAACGAGCACAGTAAGCAGCAATACATAAATAATCAGATTATGAAATTGGCTGAAAAAACGCAAAAAAGCACTGCGTGGCTTTATTTCCGGTAACTGGTTAAGTCCATACCGCTGTTGGCGCTTACTAATCTCTGCTTGCCCAAGCCCGTGAATAGAAACCTGCAATTTATCCAGCACCTGCTCAATACTCAAACTGTGCCAAGCAATTTTATCGGCTGATGCCTGCGCTTCAAGCTTTGGCTCTTGCTGCCTTAGCAACAGCTGCCAAGTGATCCATGCGGAAGAAATACCTAATAATATCGCTATCAATATAACCAGCCAAGGCCAAATGTAGGGTAGAGATAGCCATTGATAAAACGTGATAGAAAGATTATTTATGTCAGTGAGCCATAGCATCGCTTTATATACTCCAATAATTGAGTCTTCATCTCAGTATGATAAACCTTAACCACCTTGAGTTAGCTATTTTGCCGGAATATGATGATTTTTTATATACAATTTCACCCACTCAGCTAATGTCCATTTTAAGAACGAATTTGCCTATGCTGGGCTTATTCTTCTTATCAATATGCCCTTGATTTTATTTTTAATCAGTAGGGGATTCTAGTATCAGTTATGTCAAAGCCGAGTGATTTTTATCGATTGCTGTCTACTATCTTAAAGCGTACACTGAAAAAACCTATAAAAATAATGGGGGTAAAGCAATATGTTTATAGCACGGAATATTCGGTTTATTTTGCTGTTTTTGTTAACGCTTATAAGCACGGTTTATGCCGAGGATAAAACTAAACTACCTTCCAATTCATCGTTAGTTATACAACTGGAAATTAAGGGGGTTATAGGCCCTGCAACAGCAGACTATATAATCCGAAACCTGCAAAAAGCGATTGATAGCCAAGCGACAGCAGTCCTTATTATCATGGATACACCGGGTGGTCTGGACATTTCCATGCGCCAGATTATTAAGCAAATCATTGCCTCACCCTTCCCTGTCATCAGCTATGTATCACCCAGCGGTGCAAGAGCAGCCAGTGCGGGAACGTATATACTCTATGCCAGCCATATTGCCGCGATGGCTCCAGCAACTAATCTAGGCGCGGCCACTCCTGTACAAATAGGTGGTTTCGGAAATCTTGGTGACGATAAAGCTAAGGGCGAGCAAAGCAAAGCAAAAACTGACCCTATGGCTCATAAAATGGTTAATGATGCTGCTGCTTATATTCGCGGTTTAGCAAAAATACATGGTAGAAATGAACAGTGGGCAGAACTTGCCGTACGTGATGCGGCCAGCCTTTCTGCAACAGAAGCATTAAAACTGAATGTCATTGATATGATTGCCCCCGATGTAAGCAACTTATTTAAACAACTGCAAGATAGGAAAATTAATGTTGCCGGTAAAGAGTTGATATTAAATACTGAGGATATTGAAATACAAAGTATCAAGCCAGATTGGCGCAGTCAGTTTTTAGCGGTCATTACCAACCCCAGCATGGCCTATATTTTATTAATGGTCGGGATTTATGGTTTGATATTAGAATTCTCCCATCCAGGAAGTATTGTTCCCGGTACTGTCGGTGGAATTTGCTTTTTATTAGCTTTATATGCCTTGCAGCTATTGCCTGTAAATTATGCTGGCATGGGGCTTATTCTATTTGGCGTTGCCCTAATGATAGTCGAAGCCTTTATGCCCAGCTTCGGCATACTCGGCTTAGGCGGCGTAGCGGCCTTTGTTATTGGCTCGGTGATATTAATGGATACTGATGTGCCAGGCTTTGGTATAGATACTGAACTCATTGCCGGTTTTGCTTTGAGTAGCGCAGCATTTTTTATTATTACACTGGGTTTCATTTTAAAAGCAAGACATAACCCAGTTGTTAGTGGTCAAGAACAGATGCTAGATTGTATCGGTGTCGTGCTGGATGATTTTACCGAAAAAGGGATGATTCATATTCATAGTGAAAACTGGCAGGCCATAAGTGACCAGCCTTTGCGAAAAAATGAAAAAGTGAGAGTAACCGCCATTACTGGGCTGCTTTTACAGGTTGTACCCATCAAAAAACAGGAGAATAAGTGATGTTTGTAAATTTCGGTTTCATTTCTATCGGCATTTTATTGTTATTATTGATTAGTGCGTTCAGAATTCTCAGAGAATATGAGCGTGGTGTTATCTTTATGCTGGGGCGTTTTTACAAAGTAAAAGGGCCCGGATTCATCATTGTTATCCCTTTAATTCAACAAATGGTACGAGTTGATTTGCGTACTATTGTGATGGATGTTCCGACTCAGGATGTTATTTCTCGAGATAATGTTTCCATTAAGGTCAATGCCGTCGTTTATTTTCGCGTTATAGATCCGGAAAAAGCGATTATACAAGTGGAAAATTTTTATGATGCCACCAGCCAATTAGCGCAAACAACTCTACGCTCGGTATTGGGACAACATGAATTAGATGAAATGCTAGCCGAACGTGAGCGTCTGAATATTGATATACAAACCAGTCTTGATGAGCAAACCGATGCTTGGGGGATTAAGGTAGCGAATGTCGAAATCAAACACGTGGACCTGGATGAACGAATGGTCAAAGCCATTGCCAAACAGGCAGAAGCCGAGCGAACCCGGCGCGCCAAAGTAATTCATGCTGAAGGGGAATTGCAAGCTGCCGAAAAATTGATGCTGGCAGCAAAAGTATTGGCAGAACAACCTGGGGCGATTCAGCTAAGATATATGCAAACCTTAACTGACATTGCAGGCGATAAGTCTTCCACTATCGTATTTCCAATAGATCTATTGAATGGATTTAAACAGCAATAACCTTTCGCATCATCTGACAATGCCACTTTACCCCGTGATGAACGGTACATATACTAAATTAAAGTCATGAGTGTATACCTGTGATCAAAGGGGTAGAGTTATTATCCTGCCCCCTCAGATTCCTGTTCTGGCAGATTAGTAGTGCTCGGTCTCGGACATCTCCATAATTTGCGCAGCTGCCCCTTTGCCTGCATCTTCATAAGGTATTAAGACCAAATCGGCACCTGCTTTCTTTAATTTTTTCGCAATTGTATGGTTATGGGCTGTTACCACTATTTTTCCTTGAAAATCAATATCATTTAAACCATGCAATAAAGATAAACTCACATGAGGATCGTCTACCGTGCAAATAATCCACTTTACAGGGGCTAATGGCAATGCGCTGATAAACTCAGGATCCTCGGCATCGCCATAATGAACTGGCTGAGCTGTGTTATCGCCGTTGTGAACTAAGTCAGGGTTAAAGTCGATACTTTGCACCTGATAATTATTCGCTCTTAAAATTTTAGCTATGCCAGTACCAAACCTGCCCAAGCCAAAAAGGATAACATCAGCAGAAGAATCCATTCCTGCCTCTTCTGTTTGTTGTTCTCTATGGGGAATTGTGCGCTCAAAAATGCTCAACCAGGGGGCTAATCTCTCATACAATTGATGCGAATAAATGATCATATAAGTCGAAATACTGATCGTAGTCACAGCTACCAAAGTAATCACACCGAGTATTTGCGGTGTAATATGCCCTAACATAACACCTAATGCGCCTAAGATTAAAGAAAACTCACTGATCTGAGCAACTGCTAATCCTGCTAGAAATCCTGTACGTTTTCGGTAGCCTAAAAAGCCCATGATCGACATCACTATTATGGGATTACCCACTAAAACAAACGCAGAGAAAATGAGTGCGGGAGTTAATTGTAGTCCAATCATGGACAAATCCATCTGTGCACCCAGATCGATAAAGAAAAACAATAATAGAAAATCACGCAACCCCACCATACGCGCCGCAATCAAGTCTTTATAAGGCGAAGAGGCTATCGAAACCCCAGCTAAAAACGCCCCTACTTCTTTGCTGAAACCGAGCATTACACCGATAGTCGCTAGAGATACCGCCCAGGCAATCGCAAACAGTAATAATAGCTCTTGTGATTTTGCCAATAAACGCAGGACATAAGGTAGTACATAGCGCATTAACAGTATCATAGCGAATAACAGCCCTGTGCCATTAATCAAGACTTTCAATGCTTCATTTTGTAGGGACTCAACATCCCCACCCTGACCAAAAGCCGTCAGACCAATCATCACCAGCACAACCACTATATCCTGCACAATCAAAAAACCCAGTGCAATTTGGCCGTGCAAAGCATTCATTTCTCGTTTATCGGATAACAGCTTGACGATAATAATAGTACTGGAAAAGGCTAATGCAGCGCCGATATAGATAGCGCCTACTGCAGGCATGCCCAAGGCAAGTGCAATCAAATACCCAAACACCGAAGTAAAAAACACCTGCCCTAAACCAGTTGCCAATGCTACCGGCCCCATAGTTCGGATAATATGCATATCCAGTTTCAGCCCTACGACAAACAGCAATAAAGCAATACCCAACTTGGCTAATAAATCAATCTGATCGTTAGCGCTGACTAATTCCATACCCGATGGACCAACAAAAATACCCAAGGCAATAAAGGAAACAATAAGCGGCTGCTTTAAGCGCAAACCAATCGCCCCAAAAATAGCTGCTAAAAATAATAAGGCCGCTATTTCGGTAAAAATATCACTAAAAGCAATGTCCATTTAAGTCTCCTTATGTAGATTTCATTATTCAGACTATCGCATAAAGCTAATAACTCATGAATTAATCAATAAGTGCGCGTAGATGCTAACAATATAACCCAATGCAATCGCTGGCATCCATTTCAAATGACTGGAAAAAGTATAAAATCCTTTTGCCTGTCCCATTAACGCAACGCCCGCTGCTGAGCCAATCGACAACAAGCTGCCGCCTGTTCCGGCTGTTAGCGTCACTAACAGCCATTGCGTTTCTGACATATCGGGGTGCATGGTTAATACCGCAAACATAACCGGAATATTATCAATAAGGGCTGATGCAACCCCAACCAGTATATTAGCAGTCGTAGCACCTAATTCACCATATATAAATTCGGAGGTTAAAGACAAATAGCCCATAAACCCCAAGCCACCCACGGACATAATAATGCCATAAAAGAAAAATAAGGTATCCCACTCTGATTTGGCTATGTGACTGAAAACATCGAATGCACTGCCCGTACCTTCTGCACCAGGAATCATATCAAACGCTGAGCGCTCACGCCTGAACTTAGTACGCAAGTAATAACCAAAGAGCTTTAAATAACCCAAACCCATTAACATACCGATAGCCGGTGGCAAATGTAGGAATTGATGGAAAAATATAGAAGTCGCAATGGTCGCTAAAAATAGCAGAACAATGAATAATCCGCCCTGCTTGATGCCTGCACTCACTTCCTTTGGTAAAGCTGGGCTGTCTTTAGGCAAGTAGAAATACATAATCGTGGCAGGTATGACAAAATTCAGCACCGATGGGATAAATAGCTTGAAGAAAGTCGTAAATTCTAAAATGCCTTTTTGCCAGACCATCAGTGTCGTAATATCGCCAAAAGGACTAAAAGCCCCACCAGCATTTGCAGCAACTACAATATTGACACAGGCAATCGCGATAAATTCAGGTTTAGCGGCACCGATTGTTAAAATCACAGTACACATAATCAAAGCAGTGGTCAGATTATCGGCAACTGGTGAAATTAAAAACGCCACAATACCCGTAATCCAAAAAATCTGTCTATAGCTGTAGTCCCTTGAAACCAGAGTAAAATGCAGTGCATCAAACACCCCTCGTTCTATCATCGCGCTGATATAAGTCATTGCAACCAATAGAAAAAAGAACAGTTCGGTATATTCCAGAAAATTGTGTTCCAGTGCCTGTCTGGCAAGATCATTTAGGCCATGCGTTTTATAAACATAGGCAATAATCGCCCAGATAATCCCGGCTGCGACTAAAACAGGCTTGGATTTTTGTAAATGCAGTTTTTCTTCAAAGATCACTAAAGTATAAGCAATCATAAAGATAAATAGCACCAAATAACCAGATAAATGCGTGGTTAAATCCAATCTATGCGAACTAACTTCAGCACTTAATACAGGTATAGGAAATAACAGTAATATATTTAAAAATACCCAGCTACTTATCTTTTTATTCATCATTGTGTGCTTATTGGCAGTGTAAGAGCGCATATAGTTAGCCGTTCAACTTTAGAAGGAATCTTGACTCTTCATGTGACCATAAGAAACAAGCTCACTGCTTCCGTCAAGGTGGCGCACGTAATATCAATTAATTATTAAAGTATCATCATAAAAACTAACCTCACCGGTAGTGATATTATGATTGCCACCAATAATGCCACACTCTCCCCTTTCAATCATTTCCTTTAGAATCGGACTACGCTCCATAATGGCATGGACGGTGCGTTTAACATTAATCTCAGACACTTTTTCTACAAACCCTTCATTGCTTGAAGTACGATTTTCAGTGACCGTTTTTTCATCATAAACCGCAGGCTGTAATTTACTTAACAAAGCAGTCAAATTTCCCATTTCTACATGGTCGCAAGCCCCTTTTACTGCGCCGCATTTAGTATGTCCTAAGACCACGATGATTTTAGAGCCAGCGACTTTACAACCAAATTCCATGCTGCCTAAAATATCTTCATTAATAATATTTCCGGCGATGCGTACACTAAAAACATCACCTAAGCCTTGGTCAAAAATCAACTCTGCCGATGTGCGCGAATCGATACAGCTTAGAATAACTGCAAAGGGATGCTGCCCATCTGAGGTTTCATTCGCTTGTTGCAATAAGTTGCGATTAACTTTCATGTTATTAATAAAGCGCTTATTACCTTCTTTTAATAATTCTAAAGCCATTGTCGGGGTAATGGCAGCCTGCATTTCTTTAGTTAATGTTTTCATTTTTCTTTCCTGTATTCTGCTTAAGAATTAAAGAGTTTATGCCGACGTCGGCTCTATAAAATTGATCTTTTCAACCGTAATATTTTTGGTTTTGGCATTGCTTTCATAATTTTTTATGATCTCAACAACATCGTAAGCAATGGATTTTGAATAGGTGCAATCAATAACGACTTTTGAATTATTAGGGATTTCATTTAAGGTTCTTAAAATCCCAGCCTTATTGATAAAAGACACCTCTTCAGCCAAAACAAGATGATGAACCTCCTGTCCATTTTCTGAGCTAATCACGTTTTTCATATAATGCGAATTCCGGTAACTGTGGTGTAAAGTGAAGAAAATACCAAAAGCCATGCCAATTGAGATCCCGAGCAATAAATCGGTTGCTAAAATTCCGATAACCGTCGCGGTAAAAGGCGCAAATTGCTCCCACCCTAGTGTATACATTTGCTTAAATAGTGCCGGTTTCGCTAATTTATAACCCACTATCAGTAAAATAGCCGCCAAACTAGCCAACGGAATTTGATTCAATAAGCCAGCAATGCTAACCGCGCTAATTAATAAAAATAGCCCATGAAGTATTGCGGATAACTTGGTTTTACCGCCAAAGGCAATATTAGCCGAGCTACGCACAATCACCTGAGTAACCGGTAAACCGCCAATCAAACCTGAAACGATGTTGCCTACACCTTGTGCTTTTAGCTCCCTATTCGTAGGAGTAACTCTTTTGTCAGGGTCAAGTTTATCGGTTGCCTCAACACATAATAATGTTTCTAAACTGGCGACAATTGCCATAACGACCGCAATTTTCCAAACCTCAACATTAGTAATGGCGGAAAAATCAGGAAAAGTAAACTGATTGAAAAAACTGGCTAAACTGTCTGGCACGGGAAGGCGCACAAGCTGATCTGTCTCTAAACTAAAAGGCAATAACCCAGCCTGATAAGCTGTGCTCATAATAATACCTAACACCACAACCACAATTGGGCCTTGTATCAGTTGAAAAATTTTATGTTTTTTGGTCAAAACCGTATCCCAAAAAATAAGAATGATTAAAGACAGTACTGAGATTAAGACCGCCCCCCCTGAGAAGACTTCCAGTGCACTGGCGATAGAAGAAAAGGTATTTTCGCCATCGGGTTGAAAAAATTCAAAATCACCTTCCATATCTTTGTCATAGCCTAAAGCGTGCGGAACCTGCTTTAAAATAATTAATAAGCCTATGCCCGTTAACATCCCTTTAATGACCGAAGAAGGAAAGAAATAGGCAATAAAACCCGCTTTTGCAAAGCCCATAACCAATTGGATCACCCCAGCCAAAACCACTGCTAATAAAAATACAGACCAAGACCCCAAGCTTGTAATGGCGGAAAACACAAT
The DNA here is from genome assembly GCA_965365945.1 of uncultured Gammaproteobacteria bacterium. Lineage (GTDB taxonomy): Bacteria > Pseudomonadota > Gammaproteobacteria > Methylococcales > Methylomonadaceae > Methyloprofundus. Next base: position 49,250 of record CBDUDP010000024.1, on the reverse strand, counting down.
CACAGCCAAACCTGCCGCTGGGCCACTCACACCAAGCGGTGAGCTGCTGACAGCCCCTACGAGGATGCCGCCGACAATTCCCGCAATAATCCCAGAAAACAACGGTGCGCCCGATGCTAAAGCAATACCAAGACATAGCGGAAGTGCCACAAAAAACACCACAATACTGGCAGGCAAGTCATTTTTAATTTGTTTAAACATTTTTACTTCTCCAAGCAGTTGGTTTAGACTCACATAAAATAGCAATACTATTTATAAAAGATAGTAATGCTATCATTAAAGATTGTAAAGCACTTGATATGTTTTTTTACAAAATTTTTGGCCGCAGCTTTGCTCTTAAGGCGTTAAAAATAAATTAAATCTTTTAGAAAAAAGCCAAATTAGGTAACGTGATGGAAATACAATTACACATTAAAATGAATGAGAAATTATTTCTCAGAAACCCAGAGCAATCGGAACTGGGTAAAAAGATCATCTTGCACAGCATTCAATTAATTCATAAAAACGGTTTTGAAGATTTCACGTTTAGAAAGCTGGCAAAAGAAATGGGCTCTACTGAGGCGGGTATTTATCGATATTTCGAGAATAAGCACAAGTTACTGATATATCTGACGGCCTGGTACTGGAGCTGGCTTGAGTACCAAGTTAGCTTTCATACTCAAAATATTGAAGATCCCAGTATTAAACTCAAAATGGTGATTAAGTTATTAGCAAGCACCGTACAGGATGACACCAGAACTGACCATATTGATGAGAGCTGTCTACACCAGATTATTATTACTGAAAGCTCAAAAACTTATTTGACCAGAAATGTATCCCAAGATAACAAGAACCAGTTATTTAAGCCTTATAAAGACCTTTGCGCTGTTATCGGCAGTATAATTTTAGAATGTAATCCGAATTACAAATACCCAAAATCCTTAGCCTCTACGATTATTGAAATGGCACATTTTCAGAATTTTTTTATGCACAATTTGCCTTCATTGACTGATTTCGGCGTACATAAAGATGAATTGGAAATTGTTTCTTTTCTGGAGGATTTAGTGTTTTCCAGTATCAATAAGACTTAAGTACCTAATAAAAATTAATTAAACATTTCTGTAGGGTGGGTAGAGTGGAATGCCTGCTTTTTAGGCATGCAATGAAACCCATCAACCTTATGCAGAATGATGGGTTTCGCAAAAAGACGCTCTACCCATCCTACGTAAACACGCAACATATAAATGTTAAAATAATTATGCATATGTACTTAGAACGACTTCGATACAATAAAGCACGAACCTATCTACTTTATAAAAATCGGCGACCAACTGAAGAAAACGCTTTGACTCCGTAGGGCGGACCTCAGTCCGCCCTACAAAGCTCCGTTACATTGAAATTTGGATCAAAGCTTCCCCTGGCGTAACCCGGTCGCCTTTTTTGATATGAATATTAGACACACGACCTGCTACCTGAGCTTTGATTTCAGTTTCCATTTTCATCGCTTCAATGATAAACAAAGTATCGCCAATCGTGACCTGATCGTCTTCATTAACCATCACCTCAACCACATTACCTGGCATCGAGGTGCTAATATCGCCCGGACCTCTACTCGCAGGCCGTCCAGATTCATTTTTCCCCGAGTATTCATTCAAAGATTGTAACAAGACCTCTTCAGGCATGCCATCAACCGTTAAATACAAATGGCGCTGACTTTCCTCGTGCGGGCCAGCACCTGTTAACTGAATATTATAGGTTTCACCATGTAGGCTGATATTAAACTCAGTAGCCAATGGTGTTGCGGCACTGGCTGTTGCCTGACCGACTGCCTGCAGCACTTCGGGAACTAATGTCCCTGCCTCACGTTGCTCTAAATAGGTTTGCCCTATATCGGGGAACATAGCATAAATCAACACATCTTCTTCATTTTTAGCAAACCCTGCCGCGTCCTTACGTAAACTGACCATTTCATCTTTGATCAAGTCCGCTGGGCGCACATCAATCACAGATTCATTGCCTATCGCCTGCTTGCGTAAAGCAGCATCAACATTTCCAGGCGCACGCCCATAACCCCCTTGAAGATAACGTTTAACTTCATTGGTAATACTTTTATAACGTTCGCCAGTGACCACATTAAGTACCGCCTGAGTACCGACAATTTGCGAGGTTGGTGTAACTAAAGGTGGATAACCCAAGTCTTTACGTACTTTAGGGATTTCTGCAAACACTTCATTAATACGTTCTAAAGCACCCTGCTCTTTTAACTGATTAGCAAGATTAGACATCATGCCACCCGGCACTTGGCTTAATAACACGTCAGTATCGACACCTGAATAAGCGCTCTCAAACTGGTGATATTTTTTACGCGCTTCTTTAAAGTAGTCAGCAATTTCTTTTAATAAAGCCATATCCAAACCGACCTCATACCCTGCTTCGCGTAAAGCCACAGCCATAGTTTCTGTCGGTGGATGGCTCGTGCCACCCGCAAAACTAGAAATCGCGGTATCAATATGCTGACAACCGGCTTCGACCGCTTTTAGCTGGCACATGGCCGACATACCCGAGGTTGAATGAGAATGTAAAAATAAAGGCAAGTCTACCCGCTCTTTAAGGCGACTGACCAATTGTTCGGCTGAAAATGGAGTTAATAATCCCGCCATATCTTTGATAGCAAGACTATCACAACCCATATCTTCCAGCTTGACCGCTAATTCTACAAAGCTGTCCAAGGTGTGTACGGGGCTGACCGTATAACATAGAGTGCCTTGCGCATGTTTCTCGTTACGTTTAACAGCATTCACTGCTGTAATTAAATTACGCTCATCATTTAGCGCATCAAACAGACGAAACACATCAATGCCATTTGCCGCACTTTTATCGATAAAGGCGTCAACGACATCATCAGCATAATGCCGGTAGCCTAGCAAATTCTGACCGCGCAATAACATTTGTAAGCGCGTATTAGGCAAAGCTTCACGTAATTGACGTAAACGCTCCCATGGATCTTCTTTTAAAAAGCGCAAACAGGCATCAAATGTTGCGCCACCCCATACTTCTAGTGACCAATAACCAGCTCGATCCAGCTTTTCGCAAATCGGCAACATATCTTCAGTACGTAAGCGCGTGGCAATTAAAGATTGATGACCGTCGCGCAACACCACGTCGGTAAAATAAACGGGGCCTTTGGTTGGTGTATTTTGTATGCTCATAATAATTTCCTAAAAACCTGAGTGAACTGCGATAGCAGCAGCGATAGCAGTGGCCAATTCTTCTGGGTCACGCTTCAAGGAGTAATGGGTTAGTTCTGGATGTGAATCGACAAACGAAGTATTAAAGCCGGCGCTCTTAAAATCTTCCGAGTTTAAAATTTCATGATAATAAGGAATGGTGGTTTTAATTCCAGACAGGCGCATATCGTCCAAGGCTCTTTGCCCTCGAGCGATAACACGCGGCCAATCCTGAGCCCAAACCACCAGCTTAGCGCATAAGGAATCATAGTGCGGAGGCAAGGTATAGCCCGTATAAATAGAGGTATCGGTACGCACACCAGGACCACCTGGCGCATAATAACGACTGATGCGCCCAAAACTGGGTAGAAAGTTATTTTGTGGGTCTTCAGCATTAATCCGAAATTGCATAGCAAAACCATTGATATGCACGTCTTCTTGCTTAATACTCAAAGGCAGACCCGAAGCGATGCGTAATTGCTCCTGCACGATATCCACACCCGTAATTTCTTCAGTAATGGTATGCTCAACCTGAACGCGAGTATTCATTTCCATAAAATAAAAACTATCATCACTATCTAACAGAAACTCTACTGTGCCAGCATTTTGGTAACCTACCGCCTTCGCAGCTTTAACCGCTAAATCGCCAATATATTCACGCTGATTTTGGGTGAGTTGTGGTGAGGGGGCAATTTCAATCAGCTTTTGATTGCGGCGCTGAATAGAGCAATCACGCTCATAAAGATGAATGGCATCGCCAAAACTATCGCCTAATATTTGTACTTCAATATGTCGTGGATTAACCACGCATTTTTCCATAAACACATCAGCACGACCGAAGGCTTTTGTGGCTTCAGAAATTACCCGGTCATAATTCTGGCGTAACTCAGGTTCATTGTCACAACGTCGAATACCTCGGCCACCACCGCCTGAGGTCGCTTTTAACATAATAGGATAACCAATTTCACTGGCTTTAATGAGTGCATCATCCAACCCAAACAAATTGCCATCTGTACCCGGAGTGACCGGAACACCTGCAGCGGTCATACTTTTACGAGCCTCAGTTTTATCGCCCATTTTGTTAATCACTTCAGCACTAGGACCAACAAAGGCGATACCTTGTTGCGCGCAAATTTCCGCTAACAAGGCATTTTCTGATAAAAAACCATAACCTGGATGTAAGCCATCGCAACCCACTGATTTAGCAATATTGACTAACTGCTGGGGGTTCAGATAGCCAGCAAGCGGGTCTTCGCCGATGCAATAGGCTTCATCTGCTTTTTTAACATGCAAAGCATGACGGTCAGCCTCTGAATACACCGCTACTGAGCGTATGTCTAGCTCTCGGCACGCCCTGATAATGCGTACCGCAATTTCACCGCGATTCGCTATAAGTATCTTGGTTAACATAATATTGACCCTCGGTACTAAGTAAAAAATGCACGCTATGGCATTCATTGTTTTCAGGCGTATCGATTGCTTTCGCCTTAAAAATAGATATTATCTGATAATATTCATTAAAGATAATTAACATATATAATCTATAGCATAAACTTTTCTTTATAGTTGATCCTTATGCGCGCCACACTACACCAGCTAAAAATATTCCAACAAGTCGCTTGTTTTAAAAGCTATTCAATCGCAGCAAATAAGTTAAACCTAACTCAGCCAGCTGTCAGCATTCAAATCAAACAGTTAGAGGACAACCTTGGTTTACCCCTCTTTGAAAAAATAGGGAAACAGGTTTTTCTAACTTCAGCGGGGAAAGAGTTCAGCACATTCTGTATAGATATTTTTTCCCGAATCGATAATATGGATATGAAGTTGAGCGCGATGAAAGGCCACTTAGAAGGAGACTTTTACCTTGCCGCCGTAACCAGTGCAAAATATTTCACCCCCCACTTGTTAGGTGCTTTTCATAAGCTCTACCCGAAGGTCAGCTTGTTTCTGGACGTGGTTAATCGCAGTCAAATTATCCAACGCTTAAAAAATAATGACATTGATTTAGTGATTATGGGATTAGTACCCGAAGATTTACCGTTAACTTGTTATCCCATTATTGATAACCCAATTGTTATCACAGCAAGCCCCACTCACCCTTTAGCTACACAAAAAAATATTCCTTTAAGTGAGTTACTTAACTATGACTTTATTTTTCGTGAACAGGGCTCTGGCACACGCAAGGCTTTCGAAGACTTCTTACTCTCCAAGCAGGTAAAATTATCACCCAGTATGGTACTGGGCAGTAGTGAAACTATTAAACAAGCGGTGATGGCGGATCTCGGCATTTCGGTTCTTTCACGCCACAGCATTACGCTGGAATTAGCTACCCATAACCTAGTTGAGCTGGATATACAGGGCTTTCCGCTCATGCGTAGCTGGTATTTAGTTCATCACGAAAGCAAACGCTTATCACCCGCAGCACAAGCTTTTGTTGATTTGATTTTGCATGAACAAGAAACAGTGGCCAGTTTATGTAATCGCTTTCTGGAGACTCAATTTATTTCACAGTAAAGCATTCAGGACAATTTTGACCTACGAATAAAAATCAACCGTAGCGTTCAAGCTACATTTCTACTCATTACAAACCCGTTGCCAATACCGGAAATATCCCCTTCAAACCATTAGCAATAAATTCAACAGCTAATGCTGCGATAATCAATCCCATCAGACGCGTGAAAACGTTAATTCCGGTACGGCTAATATGTTTACTTATCCACGGCACACTGGCGAGTACACCCCATAAAACCAGCACCACTAGAACAATAATCAACACCATCATCAAATAATGACTCATATCATTCCCTCTATGAGCATACAATATTACAGCACTAACCACCCCGGGCCCCGCCAATAAAGGGATAGAAATCGCCATCATCATCAATAAAATACCGCCAGAAATTTTAAAAGAATTAATGGTAATACCAAAAAAATCCAGTAAATGCTCGCCGATAAAAAGCGTCACAATTAGAATCGTCAATACAGTGACAATAACCGTATTCACTATTTTCTTCAAATCTTCATGTTTACTATCCGAGGTAAGCTTAACCACAACGGGAACGGAGGCTAAGGGATCAAGCACAGCCAATAGCGCAATAAAAATCTTTATATAATCAGTATATTCAAGCATTTTGCTGGGTACTCATAGTATCAGTTTAAACTCACGGCTTGGGTAAACTCATTACTTAGGAACGTGCATAACGCATTCGCGCACAATCGGCTGATGATTTTCAGACAACGTCAAATTCGGTAGGGCGTGGCTTTAGCCCGCATTTAATCTCACTTCTGACTATTAGTGGGCTAAAGCCGCACCTTACAGGGAAAAAATACAACGAACGAAAAACATGCAGAAATAACTAGCGGACTGAAGTCCGCCCTTTCCACTTAATATTACAACCTATACTAGCTATTTGCTCTTGATTGTTTACTTTACCTACCAATAACAAGTCTAAAGCATGACGCAAATCCTCGCCTGTTACAGCCACCTTATTTTTAGGCGTAGCACCATCTAATCGCCCCCGATAAACACAAGCTAAATCCGCACCAAACAAATAAATATCCGGCGTACAAGCTGCTAAATAAGCTTTTGCAACCGCTTGAGTCTCATCATATAAATACCCAGTAAAAGGATTACCCCACTCAAGCATCATTGCCTGCATTTTATCGGGCGCATCCTGAGGGTAATTTGCTATATCATTGGCACTGATCGCAATAGTGCTAATGCCTTGTTGGGCATATTGATTGGCAATATCAATCAACTGATCCTTAATATGGATAACATAAGGGCAATGATTACAAATAAACATCACTAGCGTACCCTGCTTCCCCTTTAAATTAGCAAGACTTTTATGCTCTCCCGAAATCGTATCTAATAAAGTAAAATCAGGTGCGATTGTGCTCAAAGGCATCATATTAGAAGGTGTTGCTGACATAGTATTATCCTCACAAAATATTTACAGTAGTGCTAAAAACAAATAACCCAGTAAAAAACTCAACTTTATGTGACATTGTCACTGACATAAATATCACAATACCCTAATATACATTCCAAGCCGTTTATACAGTCCCTCCCAAACTTCAATAACGGTGTAAAGGTAATCACGTCATTCCTAATTTAGCGGGAATGGCGTGTTACTTATATTACGCATACTGCGTTTATCATTAATAAAGGTGATTTATGATTGATTTTTTATTAGATATTTTTTCCGAAATGTTTCAGATGAATATGCGTGACCACCACGATATGCCCTTTGCTATGCCATTAATGATGGCCTGCTTAGTGGGTGGTTTGGTCGGTTTTATTATCGTTAAGTTTGTCGTTAAAGAACAGCAAGATGATTCAGAGCAAAGACAAGTTCATTAATGCTTCTCTGCTACTTTACGTAGCGCAGCCAAGTTTAATAAGGTCACAGTCCCTCGGCTCAAACTAACCCAACCATACACTTCAAAGCGTTTTAAATGTCTGGAAATAACTTCACGAGCTGAGCCCAGTTCTGCGGCCAGCTCTTGGTGGGTCAGGGTCAATACATCTTTGCCATCCACTAATAGTGCTCGACTTAAGCGTGCATCAATCGCACTAAAAGTAACATCCTCTAAAAGCCCGATCACATCTGATAAACGCGCTGAAAACTTCTTAAACACAAATTCACGAAAAAAAGCAGACTGCTCTATACATCGGTAAAAAGCGGGGGCAGAAATAGCAAATGCTAAGACAGGACTCTCAGCAATTCCTTCGGCTGGATAATTATCGCCACTTAATAAACAAGACGTCGTTAGTACGCAAGAATCACCCGAACAAACACGATACAGCAACATTTCCCGACCACTTTCAGAGATAATCTGTGTTTTCACACTACCTTGTAAAACTAATAAATACTGTTCACAAGCATCACCGGGATAAAAAACCTGTTGTCCTGCAGGCAACTCAACTAATTTTGCCGAGAGCATCAGGCTTTTCATGCTCGCCTCTCCCGATGCAACAAATTCAGGGAAATAAGTATTCCATAAGTTCTGCAACCCTACTGCATCCATAAGCAATCCCCACTTGATTTTTCCAGCATATCTAGAGTTTTTTGATGCTCAACCAATTCTTCATCAGAACACTGGATAACTTTCAACGCGGGTCGGTCACTGCTAATGCGTTGAATCACTTGCTCCTTACCACCCCCACTTAAATCATCCTCATCCAACATCGAAATTTGTCCACCGGTCATTAATAAATAAACGTCCGACAAAATCTCTGCATCGAGCAAAGCACCATGCAAATCACGGTGACTATTATCAATACCATAGCGCTTACATAAAGCGTCCAAACTATTGCGCTGCCCTGGGTGCTTTTTACGCGCATAGACTAGGCTATCAAAAACTGTACAAAAATCCTCAGTTTTTCCGATAGACTGATTTAATAATGCAAATTCATGGTCCATAAAGCCAATATCGAACGGTGCATTATGAATAACTAGCTCCGCGCCACGGATAAAATCTAAAAAATCACCCACAACATCTTTAAACAAAGGATTATCTTGCAAGGATTCATTAGTAATCCCATGCACCTCAATCGCCCCTTGGTCTATCTTGCGCTCGGGATTGATATACATATGAAATTGCCGATCAGTCAAACGCCGATTAACCAACTCCACACAACCAATCTCAATAATTCGATGCCCTTCTTTAGGGTTTAACCCCGTAGTTTCTGTGTCTAAAACAATCTGCCGACCTTTTTTTCTCATAATAAACCCACACCCGTAACCCGTAGGGCGGACTTCAGTCCGCCATTGACGCATAAAAATACCTTAATCAACCAACCAAATCGCATCCCAATGCGGATAATCAGAAATATGTTCCACCAATCCAGCGCGCAATGGATTGGCAACAATATATCTTGCTGCTGCTCTTATTTCTTCCTCTTTTCTTATCGCATGATCATATAAGCCACGCTGCCAAAAAGCGCCTTGCTTGTGTAATTTCTGATTTAGAGCCTGACTACTAATCCCTTTAAAAAGGCGCATCAACTCTGACAAATTATCACTTTTAAGCACCAGTAACCAATGCAAATGATCTGGCATTATTACCCAAGCTAAAGATTCTAATTGTCCGCTATTCTCCATTTTTCTCATTTCATTAATCAACGAACGCGCCACGGCAAAATCATTAAAATGAGGAATACGTTTTTCAGTCACTATCGTTAAAGAATATGCCCGCCCATATTCAGAAAAGCGTCCAATGGTTAAATCTTTATAGCCCATTTTAACTCCAAAAATAAATAACACCCGTAGGGCGGACTTCAGTCCGCTACACACCTGTCAACATTGGCTTTCTGTCTGCTACTGGCGGACTGAAGTCCGCCCTACGTTCGTCCTACAGATACTTGTTGGTGTCTGGGGCAACTTATTAGGTGATCATTAACCATGCCGGTCGCTTGCATATAGGCGTAACAAATTGTTGATCCGACAAATTTAAAACCGTGTTTTTTCAGGCTGCGGCTCATTAAGTCAGACTCATCTGTTATAGCGGGGACTTGCTCCATGCTTTGCCAGGTATTATTGATGGTTTGGCCGTTGACAAAAGACCAGATATAGCGATCAAAGCTACCGTATTCTTGTTGGATTTTGATAAATGCTTGCGCATTAGTGACTGCAGATTTGATTTTTAATTTGTTTCTGATGATCTCAGGGTTGGTGATTAATGCTTGTTGTTTTTGTTCGTTGTACTGAGCTATTTTTTGCACATCAAATTGATCAAATGCTTGCTGATAACCTGCGCGTTTATTTAACACGGTCGCCCAACTAAGTCCTGCTTGAGCGCCTTCTAAAATCAGGAATTCAAATAATAATCGATCATCATGGACGGGTACGCCCCACTCAGTATCATGATAATGCTCTTCGGCAGGGCTGGATAAAGCCCAAGGGCATTTATTCATTTTTTCAACAAATCGCCTAAACCCGCAAATGGGTTATGTGATCCGCCAGCATTATTTTGGCTATCTGTTTTCATGCTGCCATGCTGCATTTCTTCGTATTTGGAATGTTCATTATCATGACAATAAAGACATAATAATTCCCAATTGCTACCATCAGCGGGGTTATCATCATGGTTATGATTTCTGTGATGTACCGTGAGTTCTTGTAAATTTTTATTGGTAAATTCACGCGTACAACGCCCACATACCCAAGGGTACATTTTTAAGGCTTGGCCACGATAGGTTTTTTCACGGTCGGTTTGGTGTTTACGAGCATCAGCAACAAGACGTTCTGCCGCACTCATATTTTGATTATTACTTGCCATAAGGTTTTCTAGTGTGAAAGTATAATTGTAGAGCGGACTTTAGTCCGCTTGTCTGTCCAAGTTTATATTGGCGGACTGAAGTCCGCCCTACCCCTGCCCTACAGTTAATCTAATTAAGATGCAGATAAATCAATCTCATTACTCGTTTCAGTCAAGGTAACGCTTTGCTCTACTTGCACTAAAATTTTCTGTATTCCCTTACGTGTTTTGGCATTGATAACTAATGGCGATTTTATTGAGCCTTTAATGGTTGGTTTTTCTTCCCCACCCTCATTTTTATGCAAGATAATCATGATAATAAGGTCATCATTACTACCCTCTACACCTAGTGTTGCTTCCTCTTCATCCGTTAAAGTAAAGCTATAGTTAATATTAAAGTGCGTCGGATGCGCGACTGAAAATAAGACTTCTTCATTATCTACAGATTGCAACCAAAAAACTATATCGCTGCCTTCTTGATGAAAAAACTTAAAGCGCGTGTCGCTTTCAAAGCCTGGTATTCCGTGTGGGAAAGTAATAATAGTATCTGGGTCAACGGCCTGCTCACCCAATAGTTTTGATTTGATTTCCATGATCGTCCACTACCTTTATTTATTTATGAATAATGTAACGTATCATTATAGAATAGATATTGAAAAATTTTTTAAAAATGGACATTATAAAAAAATATCATGCATAGACTCTTACTTCCCCTCTGCTTTTTGCTTCTTAATTCATTAGCCCAAGCTAATGAAACTCGAACACTGCGTATGGTCAGCAACCAATGGCCACCTTATGTCGATAGCAGTTTAGCGAAACAAGGTTTAGCGATAGAAATCGTCACTAAAGCCTTGCAAAAAAAAGGTTATCAATCGACTTTAACTATTGATAGTTGGCCACGCGCCTTAGAAGGTGTTGAGATCGGGGTATTTGATGCTACTTGCGCTATCTGGAAAACACCAGAACGCGAGCAAGACTTATTATTTAGCCAGCCCTACCTGAAAAATAAAATCAGTTTTCTGAAAAAGAAAAACCTAAGTATTAATTATCACCAGCTATCTGACCTGAAAGGTTTTATTATCGGTGTACTTCGTGGCTATGCGTATAATGATGAATTCACTCAATCGCGTGGGCTTATGAAAGTCCCAGAGAATTATGTTATTCAGAATTTGCAAAAGCTAAATCAGGGTGCGATAGAGCTTACATTGGGTGATGAACTGGTTATAAATCATGCGTTAAAGCAATACTTGCCTAAACAAACGCATACGTTTGAGTTTCTTTCTCCAGCCTTAGCTTACAAGGGACTTTACTTCGCCGTTAGCAAGTCTAATAAAAACGCACAAGCGATTATTGATGACTTTAATGCTGCGCTTAAAGAAATGCAGCAAGATGGCAGTTACGATCAAATTATCAGTCACTATCAGCACTAATTATGCAAATACATTTAATCACTATCGGGCAAAAAATGCCGGGCTGGGTCAAGCAAGGCTATGATGAATATGCAAAGCGTATGCCGCGCGAATGCGAGCTAGTACTCAAAGAAATCCCTGCTGGTAAACGCGGTAAAAACAGTGATGTTAAACGTATTGTGCGCGATGAAGGCGAGAGAATGCTGGCGGCATTACCTAAAGGTGGCCTTATCGTCACTTTAGATATACCCGGAAAACCTTGGACTACACCGAATCTATCTGAAGCTATGCGCGGCTGGTTGGATAGTGGTCAGGATATTGCTTTATTAATCGGCGGGCCTGAAGGCTTAGCAGATAGCGTTAAGCAAGCGGCTAATCAATCGTGGAGCTTATCTAAACTGACCTTGCCTCACCCTTTGGTACGCATTGTCGTGGCCGAGCAAATTTATCGTGCTTGGAGCATTATCAACAACCACCCTTATCATCGCTAATGACACCTACTCTTATTTTAGCCTCTGCCTCACCGCGTCGTAGCGAACTGCTCAAACAACTGAATCTAGCTCACTCGATACAAATTGCTGATATTGATGAAACGCCATTAGCCAATGAAAAGCCAGCCGACTATGTGCTACGTGTTGCCCATGAAAAATCTCTGGCGGTGTATCAGCAATGCATTAAAGGCAGCGTTGTTTTAGCTGCCGATACCTCTGTTGTTTTAGGCGATACCATTATGGGCAAACCCGACAATCTAGCTCATGCGCTGAGCATGTTAAGCAGTTTATCCGGAACGACGCATCAAGTGTATAGTGCAGTATCGTTACGCGGGCGTACTATTCAGCAAGTCTTAAGCGTATCCAATGTCACGTTTCGCACGCTTTCTGAGCAAGAAATTATTGACTACTGGCACACTGGCGAACCAGCCGATAAAGCGGGTGCTTATGCAGTGCAAGGTTTAGCCAGTATTTTCATCCAATCTATTCAAGGCAGTTTTTCGGGCATTATGGGCTTGCCGCTCTTTGAAACTGCACAAATTTTATCCAATGAAGGAATAAAGGTTTTCAATGAGTGAAGAAATTCTAATTAATGTCACCCCCTCTGAAACACGCGTTGCTATCGTTGAAAATGGCGTGCTACAAGAAATTATTATTGAACGATCTCAGCAATTGGGTTTAGTAGGCAATATCTATAAAGGCGTTGTTTGTCGTGTATTACCCGGCATGCAAGCCGCTTTTGTTGAAATTGGCTTGGAACGTGCTGCTTTTTTACACCTTTCCGACTTATCTAGCCAAGAACTAGAACAAAAAGGCTCGGAAAATATCGAGCATTACCTAATAGAAAACCAACAAATTATCGTGCAAATTGCTAAAGATCCCATTGGCAGCAAAGGCGCGCGTTTAACCACAGAAATCTCCATCCCTTCGCGTTATCAGGTCTATATGCCCTACTCTTTGAAGGGCGGCGTATCTCAGCGTATCGAATGTGATGAAGAGCGATTACGCTTGCGTGCTTTTCAAGAGGCCTTTCAAGAAGAACATAAATCCGGTGCATTTATTGCCCGTACAGCCGCCGAGTCTATTGATGAGGCTGTTTTAGAATCTGATATGTTGTTTCTCTTGCAGTTATGGGGCTCTGTTCAAGAAAAAATAGCATCTGCTAGCCCGCGCTCGCTTATTCATTATGACTTACCACTTAGCATCCGCACCTTACGCGATTTATACACCGATACCATTGAAAAAGTAAAAGTCGATTCACGCAAAACGCATCACCGCCTAATCGAGTTTGCTACAGAATTTGTGCCTGATATCGTGCCTATTATTGAGCATTACACGCGCGAGCGGCCTCTATTTGATATGTATAATATCGAAGAGGAAATCGAAAAAGCACTGGATCGTAAAGTCAATTTAAAATCAGGCGGTCATTTGGTTTTTGATCAAACCGAAGCCATGACTACGGTCGATGTTAATACCGGCGGTTATGTGGGCGGCAAAAACTTAGAAGAAACTATTTTTAAAACTAACTTAGAAGCAGCTCAAGCGATTTCTCGCCAATTAAGATTACGTAATTTAGGCGGCATTATCATTATCGATTTTATTGATATGCAAAGCGAAGAGCATAAAAGCTTAGTATTAAATGCCCTAGAAAAAACTCTAGAAAAATGCCATGCAAAAACTAAAATCACCGAAGTTTCTGTTTTAGGTTTAGTTGAAATGACGCGCAAACGAACGCGTGAAAGTTTGGCGCATATTTTATGTGAGCCTTGCCCTACTTGTAATGGTAAAGGCGAACTTAAAACAGCGGAAACGATTTGCTTGGAAATATTTCGCGAAATTATCCGCGAAGTTAGGCAATATAATGTTAAACAAATTCTCGTTTTGGCATCGAATCCAGTCGTTGAAAAACTACTGGATGAAGAAGCTGATGTATTAGCCGAACTAGAAGCCTTTTTAAATATCCGCATCAAATTTAGATCTGAAATTGAATACACACAAGAACAATATGATGTTGTCTTAATATAGGAATATGACTTTCCCACAATGATTAAACGCATTACAACGCATTCGATTCGCGTTCTTTTTTGGAGCTTACTGATCTTTGCTATCAGTATAACTGGCTTGCGCTTTGCTTTGTCTGAACTAAGTTACTTCAAAGTAGAGCTAGAGCAACAAATAAGTGAGCAACTTGGCGCACCAGTCACTATCGGAAAAATACGTGGTGTATTAAACGGCCTAAAACCAGAACTTGCTTTGCAACAGATCCAAGTGCATTCTCAGAAAACCAACGATACAGGCCTACACTTACAAGAAATTCATTTGGGCATTGATTTAGTGACTGCTCTGCATGAGCCTCTACTCGAAGCCATACAAGTCTCATTAATTGGTGCTAAATTATCTGTAAAACGATTAAAATCAGGCGGTATTGCTATACAAGGCCTACCTCATAAAGATGATAATGAGCAACCCGCCTGGATAATGCAAGGTAAGCGATACAAACTTGTCGACAGTGAAATCAACTGGCAAGATGAAAAACGTAATGCTTTGCCGATAGAACTTAAGCATGTCAACATCTCTATATACAATCATGACGAGCAGCACAAAATTTTTATTACCATGGATTTACCTAAGGCATTAGGTAAATCACTCAAGCTATCGATGACTTTTAGCGGTGATATTTTTACTCCAGAAAGCATAGAAGCAAAACTTTTTGCCCAAGGAAAAAATATCAAACTGGATAAAATTATTACCGGTGATTTGCCCTTCGACCTGTCTATTGTTCAAGGTCGTGGTGATTTTTCTCTTTGGAGTTCGTGGCATGCTGCACAAATGACAAAGATGAGTGGTTCGCTACATTTAACGAATACCTCGATTAAAAGTACCGCCGCAGCCCCCTTTCCAATCGACCAGTTTGATCTACAATTTAATTTACAAAAACAGCAAGAACAATGGCTGTTAGCGATAGAAAATAGCGCATTAAGCTCACACAACATCAACTTTGATATCTCTCAATTTGCGATCGCCTTGCAACATAATACAGAGGGTGAACTAACTCAAATCGCACTCAATTGCCCAAAATTAAATTTAGGCCGCTTAAATAAAATTATTAGCCTCAATAAAACACTTCCGCCAGATTTACAAAAGACCTTAAATACGCTCAATATTGGAGGCGAAGTAAAAGATTTATTATTGTTAGCTAATTTAGCTGAGCAAACTTTTTCGATTAATGGTCAACTAGATCAAATCAACCTCGACCCTATGGGTCAAGTTCCAGGGGTAAAGGATTTATCTTTACATATCCTCGGTAACGAGCAGCAAGGTAAAATTCAATTAAGCTCACAAAACCTCACCCTCAACGCGCCTACTTTATTTAGAACTCCTATAGACTTCAACTATGCTTTAGGTGAATTGCATTGGCAACAACTTGCAGAGCAATGGCTTATTAATAGCCCAATGCTAGAACTAAAAACACCTCATTTAGCCATTATCAATCAGTTACAACTTACGCTCCCCAAAAATGGGCAAGCTCCATTTATGAGTTTGCAAAGCGCTTTTGATATATATGACGCCACTAAAACAGCCGATTACTTACCCGCGGGCATACTAGAAAAAGACCTTGTTAACTGGTTGGATAATGCATTTTTAGCGGGGCACGTTGAGCAAGGCGGTATTTTATTCCGCGGATCATTACCTGATTATCCATTTATTCATCATCGAGGTGCTTTTGAAGTCTTATTTAATGCTCAAGATGTCGCTTTAAACTATGCTCCAAATTGGCCCAAGGTCACCAGCCTAGCTGGGCAAGTTCATTTCTTTGCTGAAAGCTTAGAGATTAATGTTATCAGCGGCCAAGCCAATGGAGCCAGCATTAAACAAGCTAACGTCACTATAGATTCATTTACCTACAGCGACTACCTCAATATACAAGGCGCTGTAACCGGAAACTTTGCTCAAGGCGTAGACTTCTTAAAACAATCTCCCTTTAAAAAAGAAACCACAACCGTTAGCGAACTGCTAGAGGTGCAAGGCCTATTTGACCTTGATTTAGACTTAAAAATCCCCTTAAAAAAAGTACCTACTAAAATCAACTTAGCGCTAAAAACACAAAAAGCGCAGGGCAATATCATTCCTGCGAAACTTAAATTTTCCGATATTAATGCTCAATTTCAAATTAATGAGAATAGTATTATTAGTAAAACATTAGCAGCAAAAATGCTAGGTTTTCCTATTAGTGCAAAAGTGAATAGTGATGCTAAAGGCACTCGTGCCATGATTTTAGGGATTACCGACATCCCGAATTTAAGCCAACAATTCCCCAACCAGTTATGGGAGAATTTTTCTGGTGCGAGCCATTACCAAGTTGGCTTAGATATTCCGAATAATACTAGTCGTAGTTGCAGAATACAGCTTAACTCCGAACTAAAGGGGATTAACATTGACCTTCCCCTATTTTCCAAGCCTGATAACCAGGCACACCCTTTTACGCTAAACCTAGGGGTGGATGAATCAGGTATCACTTCATTTAATGCCAATTATGAAAATCTTTTATCGCCCAATAATAGAGTTGCCATTAACCTAAAAAAAATTGTGCCCCATTGGCAAGGCTTAGTGCAATCCCCTATTGCCAGCGGTAGTGTATTTATCCCTATTGAGTTTACTAAACAAGCTAAAATGAGCTTGCTATTAAACAAATTAGATTTGTCTGCGTTACAACAAATAAACGTAAAGGAAAGCAACACCCCTTTTTCGATACAAGACTTGCCTGCGCTTAATCTACAAAGCCAATCTCTGTACTGGCAAGGTACAAACTTAGGTAAATTAGAGTTAATTACACAATCAGCGCTTGATGGCTTATTGATTAAAAAGCTAGATATTAACTCAGCTAAAAACCAATTAAGCCTAACAGGGAACTGGCAGCAACAAGACTCCAGTAATAAAACAGAGATAAAAGGCACTTTGCTCAGCGAGAATTTTGGGCACTTATTACACCAAAATAATTTATCTGAAAACATCGCGAACACTACGGCAGACATCCAATTTTCCCTAAACTGGGCAGCTCCCCCTTATTCATTTTCTAGTACTAATTTATCCGGCGATCTTGACCTACATATGACCAATGGGCGAATTTTAGGAGTTAACCCGGGGCTCGGGCGCGTCCTAGGAGCCTTAGATATTTGGAAGCTCGGTAAACGATTGCGTCTTGATTTTTCTGATGTCACGGAAGATGGCTTAAGCTTTTCTGAGATTGATGCGGATATCACCTTGAACAAAGGCTTACTCAGTAGCAAAAATTTTTACATTAACGCTATGCCTGCCAAAATAGATCTTTCAGGTACGACTCACCTCGATACTAAGCAAATTAATTTAAGCGCAACAGTCCTGCCTAAATTCCCTATTGCTGGTACAATTATCGGTGATGTTGCCAACAGCGTAACAAAAACATTTACCGGTGATGAACACGCAGGCGGCTTATTATTAAGCCTTCTCTATAAGATTACAGGAACGTGGGAGAATTTTTCCATCGATCGTGAATTTGATCGAGCCACACCTGAACGCCTAAAAACACCGTAAACATAAAACACACCTTGTTTTTCGAGAAATAGTTATATGAGTATATGTGCTGCCATTCAAATGGCTTCCAGCCCCAATATCAATTCCAATTTATTAGAAGCAGAACGCTTAATTACAGAAGCCGTTGCAGCAGGCGCTAAATTAGTTGCCCTGCCAGAAAATTTCGCCCTAATGGGGCTAGATGAATTCGATAAAATAAAACAAAAAGAACAAGACGGCTCAGGCCCTATCCAAGATTTTTTAGCACGTACCGCGAAAAAACATGCGGTTTGGATTGTTGCTGGTACCATGCCTATCGCAGACCCCGCCAATGAAAATAAAGTCATGGCGGCATGCTTGATCTACAACGATCTTGGCGAACGCGTCGCGCGATATGACAAAATCCATTTGTTTGATGTTCAAGTTCCCGGCACTAACGAAGTTTACCGTGAGTCAGATGGCATTAGCAAAGGCCATGAGCCATTAGTTATCGATACACCTTTTGGTAAGATCGGTATCGCAGTATGCTATGACCTTCGTTTCCCTGAGCTATTTAGACTCATGCAGGAACAAGGCATGGAAGTGTTAATCATCCCATCCGCCTTCACCGAAAAAACTGGCGCAGCACACTGGGAATTATTACTGCGTGCGCGTGCCGTAGAAAATCTCTGTTACGTGATTGCACCTAACCAAGGTGGTTTTCATGTTAATGGCCGGCAAACCTATGGCCATAGTATGATCGTTGACCCCTGGGGAACCGTCTTAGACTGCTTTAAAACTAACGCTGGCTTTGCCTCAGCTGATTTAGATCTCGCTCGACTACATAAAACGCGCGCCTCTTTCCCTGTTCTTCAACATCGCCAAATTGCGTGTAAATAAAGAAATATAATGGACAACACAATTTTACAATTAGCAAAACAAGCGATCTTAGTCCCTACTGGACTCCAAGAAAATGACATTCACCGAGTGATGGATCAATTAATCTCGGGGGCAGTCGATGATGGAGATATTTATATTCAATCCAGCCACTATGAATCTTGGGTACTGGAAGATGGCATCGTTAAAGAAGCGAATCACAATATCGAACAAGGTGCTGGTGTACGCGCCTTATCTGGTGAAAAAACAGGCTTAGCTTATAGCGATAAAATTGAATTAGCCGAATTATTAACGGCTGCAAAAAATGTTCGAGCTATTGCTCGCCAAGGACAAAATACTAAAGTTGCCATGACACCAAAAGCGGGTGTTTTTAAGCAATTGTACGCGCCACTCAACCCGCTACGTTCTTTAAGCGATCAAGAAAAGGTTGATTTTTTACGCAAGATTGATGTGGAAACACGCAAAATCGATCCGCGTATAGAGCAAGTTATTATTAGCCTAGTCGGCGTACAAGAACATGTCTTAATTGCTAATCAAGGCGGCTCTTTACTCGGTGACGTACGCCCTCTAGTGCGTATGAATGTCAGCGTTATTGTTGAAGACAAAGGTCAGCGCGAACAAGGCAGCATGGGTGGTGGTGCACGTTCTGATTATAATTACTTCTTTGAGCAAGATAGAGCACTTGGTTATGCTCAAGAAGCCGTCAGGCAAGCCCTAGTTAATTTAGAAGCGATTCCCGCCCCAGCAGGCAGTATGGCCGTTGTTTTAGGCTCGGGGTGGCCAGGTATTTTATTACATGAAGCGATTGGTCATGGTTTGGAAGGCGATTTTAACCGTAAAGGCACGTCTGCTTTCAGCGGGCGTATTGGCGAACGCGTTGCATCACCTCTCTGTACCGTGGTCGATGATGGCACACTAGACAATCGCCGCGGCTCTTTATCCATTGATGATGAAGGGACACCGACTCAGTGCACAACATTAATCGAAAACGGCATACTCAAAGGCTATATGCAAGATAGGCTCAATGCTCGCCTGATGGGTACACAGTCTACTGGCAATGGCCGTCGCGAATCTTATGCACACACACCTATGCCGCGTATGACCAACACTTATATGTTACCAGGTGAAAGTGATCCTGAAGAAATCTTGCGCTCAGTCAAAAATGGTTTATATGCCAAAAACTTTGGTGGCGGCCAAGTGGATATTACCTCGGGGAAATTTGTTTTCTCTGCCAGTGAAGCCTACTTAATTGAAGATGGTAAAATTACCCAGCCTGTCAAAGGCGCAACTTTAATAGGTAACGGCCCTGATGTACTGACCCGCGTTAGTATGGTTGGTAATGATTTAGAGCTGGATAGCGGTGTTGGTACTTGCGGCAAAGAAGGACAGAGCGTCCCTGTCGGTGTCGGCCAACCCACCTTAAAGATCGATTCATTAACCGTCGGCGGAACTAACGTATAGCGCTTTTTAATATTTATAAATTATGCAAACTCAAGAAGAAATTAAGCGTTTAGAAGCGATCATTGCTGACTTATTGCGTGAAGCAAAAATCCAAGGCGCTAGCCAAGCAGATGCTGGCTTAAGCGTAGATAACGGTTTATCAGTTAATGTGCGCCTCGGCGAAGTAGAAACCATTGAACACCATTGTTCTCAAGGCTTAGGTGTCACAGTTTATTTTGGCCAACAAAAAGGCTCAGCAAGCAGCACTGACTTATCGCCTAAATCGATTAAAGAAACAGTCTCAGCGGCATGTAGTATTGCCCGTTATTCCAGTGCCGATAGCTTTGCCGGACTGCCTGACCCTGAGCGCCTAGCAACAGAATTTAAAGGCTTAGACCTACACCATCCGTGGCAATTAAATGCCGAAGATGCGATCACTCTCGCGACTCGCTGTGAAGATAGTGCACGTAATTATCATGCAAACATTAGTAATTCAGAAGGTGCTTCGGTTGATACTTATGGGGGCATTCGCGTCTTTGGTAATAGTTTAGGCTTTTTACACGGCTACGCCTCAACCCGACACTCAATTAGCTGCTCAGTTTTAGGCGAGCGTGATGGCGATATGGAACGCGATTATTGGTACAGCGTTGCGCGCAACAAAGACCAGCTTGATGATATTGAGTTCATCGGTAAAAAAGCCGCCGAACGCACCATCCAGCGCTTAGGTGCGCAAAGTTTAAGCACACGAAGATGTCCTGTTTTATATTCTGCGGAAGTCGCAAGTGGTTTAATTGGCTCATTTCTTGGCGCGATCAGTGGCGGTAGTCTATACCGTAAATCGTCTTTTTTACTCGACAGCCTAGATACCAAAGTGTTCCCTGAGTTCATACACCTTTATGAGCAACCGCATTTATTAGGTGCACTAGGCAGTGCGCTTTATGATGCCGAAGGCATTGCAACACAAGCTAACGATATAGTCGCTGACGGCATTGTTAAGAGCTATTTATTAAGTAGCTATGCGGCACGAAAATTAGGCATGCAAAGCACAGGTCATGCGGGTGGCATTCATAACTTATGTGTTGCACCAGGCGATAAAGATTTTGCACAATTGCTCAAGCAAATGGATACGGGTTTATTAGTCACTGAATTAATGGGGCAAGGCGTAAACCCAGTAACCGGCGATTATTCTCGCGGTGCTTCAGGTTTTTGGGTAGAACAAGGCGTAATTCAATATCCTGTGCAAGAAATCACCATTGCCGGCAACCTCAAAGACATGTTCCAACAAATTCTAGCCGTGGGGAATGATATAGATTATCGCGGCAATATTCGCACTGGATCTATTTTAATTGAAGAAATGGCCATTGCTGGAGAATAAACTTAAGCTCTGCTCCAGCCAAGAGCAGCACAAGGCTATACGCATGTTATAAAAATTAAATAACAGCGGCTAGTGAAAGGCCGCTACCAATCTTCTGCAGTTTTCAGAGCGACTTCAGTAAACTGTAATTCAGCCTTAGGGAAGCGAGATGCTCAACCAATGCCCTGTTCTTTCAGCAATTCATTAAACTCAGCAATGGGTAAAGGCTTGCTAAATAGATACCCTTGATAATGAGTACAACCTTCAGTCAATAATCGTTGCTGTTGCTCTGTAGTCTCTACACCTTCGGCAATGACACTCAGCCCCAAACTATGCGCCATTGCAATAATGGTGCGTACAATCGCTTGGTCATTACTATCGTTAACAAGGTCATCGACGAAGGATTTATCAATCTTGAGTTGGTTTAACGGTAACTGCTTAAGGTATTGCAACGACGAATAGCCAGTACCAAAATCATCTAATGAGAATTGAATGCCAATACCTGCTAGTGCCTTCATTTTGGCAATGGTATCTTCAATATCGTTTAGCAATAGGCTTTCTGTTAGCTCCAACTTAAGTCGTGCCGGATTGATATTATGCTGTTGGATCGTCATCGTAACTTGCGAAATGAAATCGGCCTGATGAAATTGCTTGGCACTCACGTTGACCGACAATGTTAATTCACGAGTGAGTGCATCTTGTTGCCAAATCTTTAGTTGAGCGCAGGCTGTATCGAATACCCATTGTCCTATTGATAAAATAGCGCCATTTTGTTCAGCAATGGGAATAAAATCTAAAGGAGAGATTAAGCCGCGCTCAGGATGAATCCAGCGGATTAACACTTCAGCACCTACTGCACACAGCGAACTATCCATCTGTATTTGATAATACAATTGAAACTGTTGCTGTTCTATTGCTTGATTGAGTTCATTTTCTAGTTCTGCGCGCGCTGTGATGCTTGCTTGCATCTGTGGATCAAAAAAGCGCAGCGCATTACGCCCGTCATCTTTCGCTTGATACATGGCGATATCAGCTTGCTTTAATAACTCTTCTACTTCAGTTTGATGGTCATTAAAAAGTGTAATACCGACACTTGTGCTACTTGTGTAGTGATGACTAGCCAGCTGATAAGGCAGGTTGATGGAGGACAAAATTTTATTGGCAATGTCTTCAGCCTGTGCAGCAGCTTCAGCGGCCTGTATACTCAAGCCCTCTAATAGTACGACAAACTCATCCCCACCAAAACGAGAAATGGTGTCACCTTCACGAATGCATGTGGTTAGGCGCTCAGCAACTTGTTGTAACAGAATATCACCCATGTCATGCCCCAGCGTATCATTAAGGGACTTAAAGTTATCAAGATCAAGAAAGAGCAATGCTCCTTCATTACCACTACGAGCACTCGCTGCCATAGCATGTCGAATTCGATCCAGCATCAACCGACGATTGGGTAAATGAGTAAGAGGATCGTAGTAAGCTAAATCTTGAATTTCTTGTTCGGCTTGCTTGCTCAAGGTAATATCAGTCAGCGTACCCACATAATTAGTGACTATACCTTCTGTGTTTTTTACGGCTGTGATGCTGAGTTTCTGCGGGTATACTTCATTGTTTTTGCGTTTATTCCAAACCTCACCTTCCCAGTAGTCAGTGCTGTTTATTTTTTGCCACATTGCCTCATAAAAGAGCTTGTCATGTTGCCCTAAAGACAGCATGCTAGGATTGTTACCAAGCGCTTCTTCTGCGCTATAGCCGGTAATGCGAGTGAATGCTTTATTGACTCGAATAATGATATTATCAGCATTAGTGACTATTATGCCTTCTTGTGATTCAAAGGCCGTGGCAGCAATACGTAAATTAGCCTCAATACGCTTTTGCTCACTGATGTCACGAACGGTAGCTTGCAGCAATAGTTTACCCTTTAATTCAACAGCGCTAAGTAACACATCTGCCTGGAATACTTCACTGGTATCGGCACGCTTATGCACCCATTCAAAACGCTGCTTACCCTTTTGAATGGCTAATTTGATCCATTGTTCAGAGAGTATGCTTGAGTTCGTTCCACATGGCTGTTCTAATGGTGACAAATCAGCAGGCGACATACTACGAAACTCTTCTACTGTGGCGCAACCAAAAAGCTTCAATGCAGCAGCGTTGCCTTCAATAAAATTCGTTTCTCCCATTAACATGACTGCATCATTGGTTGAATCAAAGAGTGCTTTAAATTTTGTCTCAGAAAACATTGATGAAAGCTCTGCTTCCTTGCGCTCGGTGACATCAACAAACACCCATAAAGATTCACTCGTTTCCTTATGTAGTACAGCGCCTCTCATATCAACCCAAATATGCTGACCATCCTTTCGTAAAAATTCCAATTCGTTGCGTATAACGCCAGAATTTTGAATATCAGCATAGGCTTTCCCAATAGATTGAAAATCCCCATCGTATGCGTAACATTGTCGTGTTGGGCAGCCATTCAGTTCATTTCTATCATAGCCAAGCATCAATTCCATCGCTGTATTAACCCAAAGAATATGTCTGTCGCGCACAGTCGCTATAGCAACCAGTTTATTATCCAAAATTGTTGTTTGCTCAGTGAGCAACTGCTCAACTTTTTGAACAATCATATAATGCCGTCCAGTAATGCTTAGTAATAATAGCTGTAGCAAACTGGTAAAGACTAATCCTGCAAGAAGCACTTGCCATGCAAGTAAAGACTGCTGAGACGCAAGATAATTTGGTGACGCGTAGATCGATAAACGCCAGTGTCTGCCTCCAAAATAAATATCTTCAACCCATGAGTATTCAAAATCTTGAAATGAAGTGGTTTTATCAGAGTGAAATAGCATGATGTTACTAGCACTTGGGGCAATATCTTCAAGTATTAGCGATAAATCTTCAGTCAGTCGTGTGTTAAATATCTGCTGCCATATTGTATCTAGATGAAAAACACCAACAGCATATCCATCTGCTGAGTCAGAAGAGCTATTTAGCATAATAGGAGTCACTAACAATATACTCGTTCTCGTCTCAGTTTCTTGAACAAGTTGAATAGGTGCAGTTATTGCCACCTTCCCCGTTGTATTCACTGAATTAAGAGCATTTAAGCGCACTGGGTTTGATGAAATATCATAACCTATTGCCTTGCGATTTAAATTAAGTGGACTGATATACGCTACAGGTACATAGCTGCTGCGCTCTTCTTTTGCCGGCACAAGTTGATTCAGTTGGTCACGTTGAGTAATGCGAATATTAGGTACACCCATCTGTTGTGAAATATAAGCTTCAAATTGAGATCTATCAGAAGATGAAATGCGGGGGTTCCAGCTAAGTGCAGATAGCTCAGGGTGGTTAGCCAGGATAGATTCTGTAAAGTGATCAAACTGTGAATATTCCAGCTTGGGGTTTACTTTAATCAAGTTGCCAATAGAGCCTACTAGCTCTTGATAAGCATTAAGGTTGGATTTTATGCTTTCTGTAATGGGCCTAGCTGCTTTCTTTAATTGATTGGTAATATGTATCTTTTCATTGTCAGCTACATAGAAAAAGGTGACTAAAGTAATAATTAGAGCGGTGAGTACCGGAGGCACTATATTTTTTATTCTTTGCGACCACCATGGCTTACGATAATGTAATGACATTAACAGTAATGGTGTGAACAATATAACGCCTAGCATGTCTCCTAACCACCAGTGCAGCCAATGAGAGACAAATTCGGTAGAGGGTATGATGTCAGCGGTTAATAAAGCTGCACCCGCCCAAGAGGCCGCAGTCAAACAAGCAATAGGTCCGGTTAGTAATAAAAACCATAAACTACTCCTGACATTAATCAATTTTTCTGAATCAGGCTTGCAAAAATTCTTCACCAGAAAAACCGCTAACCAAGCTTGTAAGCTGGAAGCTATTCCGACGCTTGTAGCAACGACTATCTCTTGCACGCCAACATCGCCAAATTTAGACGACATCCATGCATTAATGCTTACTGAACCTAGCCATACAGCCGGTAGTAACCTTGAACCGCCCGTAAATATAGCAACAAAGGCAACCCCCGCAGCAGGAAAGATAGCTGTCGAATAACCTGACAATACGCCTAACTGAAGACCCGTCGCGCCGAAGATGAAATAAATAATGGCAATAAAAAAATTTAAGGCAATGAGTTTAATTATGCTACTTAAATCCATAATACTTAGTCTTTAATGAGAAAAATAACAACGACTTGTTCGTGCATAGCTAGTCTAAGCATGCTTTAGATTAATAACCTGGAGAATGTCCTTATAAAATATTTATAAGCTGCATTTTTAATTACTTACAATACCCTCTTTCTTAAAAGGCACTGGCATATAAAGCACTAACAGACCGGCAATAATACCGGGCATTCCCTCATATATAGCAGCATGCCAGCCCATATATCGCCATAAAAGTGCGAGGAATAAGCCAGTAAACATTGCGTATAAACTTCTATTCTGGCTTGGTTTTTTGCCCAGGCATAAGACAATTAACAAAGGAGCAAAAGCACTAGCTAAACCAGACCAGGCCATAATGACTAAACTAAAAACACTTTGACTATTGAGTAGTGCCCAGACTAAAGCAGCTAATGTGATCAAAACAGTTGCCCCTTTGAGCAAATGAGTACTTTCAATTTTATGAGGCAATAAATCATGGGTAAGTGATGCTGAGCAACTTAATATCAACGAATCTGCTGTAGACATAGTGGCTGCAAAAATACCGGCGAGAATTAAACCAACCAAGGTAGGTGATAACAGTTGCAGTGCCATCGAGGGAAGTGCTAATTCGGCATCGAATGTGCCAACATCGCCTAAGTAGAGACGAGAGAGCAATCCTATGCCTGTTGCCATGCTATAAAAAAGTAAATACCAACTGTAATACCAGAATCTAGCTTGGCGCATTTTGTCAGCATCGTTTAATGCCATAAAGCGCACCATCACATGAGGTTGCCCTATTACAGATAAACCTGCAAACATCCAGCTCACTGCAAATAAAAGACCGCCTGCTACACCTGGCAAAGCTAAATCTTTCGGAAACCAATCAAGGAAGCCATCAATTGCACTCATTTGATCTATCGCACTAGAAATACCACCCAGCTCGCCGATAGCCACGACTAATAATAAGCCCATGGAAAAAATCATTACCACGGACTGTGCGGCATCGGTCCAAATCGATGCACGAATACCGCCAGCAAAACAGTAAAGCACCACCATCACGCTACCTAATACCGCACCAGCCCACAAAGGCCAATCGAATAAAACATGTAGCGCTTTACTACCTGCAACCAACTGAGCACTGGCATAGGCTAATAAAAACAGCAGTGAAATAAGTGCTATCGCGCGCTGTAATAGCTTGTACCTCTCACCGTGCCAATGGCTTAATATCCCTGCATAACTGACTTGCCCTGTCCTTTCTGTTGCATCACGTAAACGTGAATGCACCAAGGTTGATGCTAGAAAATCGCCAGCAATCCAACCTAACATTAACCATATTGAAGCAAGCCCCGTCGCATAAGTGTAGCCAATAACACCGATAAACATATAACCGCTATTATTGGTTGCTACCGCTGACAAGCCAACTAACCCTGGCGAAATAGAACCGCTGGCAAGATAATAATCTTCTTTGGTATTTTTACTTTTAAGTAAAGAGCTAACACCAATGGCCACAAACAAAGCCATAAAACATAAAAAACTGATAATCACTAAAGTATTCCTTGAAGAAAAGCCTATGCCTAGTTATCTAGGTTATAACAACGCTTAGGGAGCTAGCAATAAATAACCCCCGCATACCCCTTATAGTTCCCATGTCTAACGCGGGAATTCATCAAGCAACGCTGGAGTGTCACAGCTGGTGTTCCCACGCCAGAGAGACTATAAAAGTATCTGTTGTTGGGGTTCATACTTCACCCCAACCTACACATAATACTTTCACAGTCTCCAGAGTGTGGGAACCAGTAAACGCTTATTTGTTTTCAGCTTAACTCGTAAGCACCTTCGGCATTATGTACTTCTTTACCACTCAGTGGCGGGTTAAACACACAGGCCATTTTCATTTCTGTAACAGCACGCAAGGTATGCTTATCATGCTGATCCAAGATATAAAGTGTCCCTGCTGTAATAGGGTGTTTTTTATTGTCTACTCGCGTTTCGACCTCACCTTCTCCAGAAATGCAATACACCGATTCCAAATGATTCTGATAGTGCATTTGAAAATCTGCCCCAGCATAAATCGTTGTAATATGAAAAGAGAACCCCATCTTGTCATCTTTTAATAACATGCGGGTGCTTTCCCAATTTCCATCAGGTGATACCACGCGGCGCTCTGTTTTTTCTACTTCTTGGAGTTGTCTAACAATCATTATCTATTCCTTACCTTCTGTATTCTAAAGACTGGTTCATTTTTCTTGGTAGCTACTTATTAGCTGTCTGAATTGAAGTAATCTTTTTCTTCTGGAATGGAGTCTTCCTTGGCGCACACTTCTTTTATCGCTTGCTCAACAATATCGAGGCCTTTTTTCAAATTCTCGTCACTAATAACAAGCGGACATAGAAACTTAACCACTTGATCATCAGCGCCACTGGTTTCAATAATCATATTTTTCAAAAAGGCTTTATGAGTGATTTTTCCCGCTATATCACTGTTCACACAGTTAATACCTTGAAACATACCTCGTCCACGCGTACTGAAATTACCTTCCCCATATTGCTCAACAATGGCTTCTAGGCGTTTGGACACATACTCACCTTTACGCTTTATCTCTTTTGAAAAAGTATCATCTGACCAGTATGTGTCGAGTGCTGCTTTTGCTGTTACAAAAGCAAAGCTGTTACCTCTAAAAGTACCATTGTGCTCACCCGGTTTCCATTGATCTATTTCTGGACGAATAAGTACCATGGCAAAAGGTAAACCATAGCCGCCTAATGATTTTGAAAGGGTCACGATATCAGGGTAGAGACCAGCTTCTTCAAAGCTAAAATAGTTTCCTGTTCGACCACAGCCCGCTTGAATATCATCCACAATCAATAAAACATCATGCTTTTTACAGGTTGCTTGTAAATCTTTTAACCATTCAAAACTAGCAGCATTAATCCCGCCTTCACCTTGAACTGTTTCCACAATAACGGCAGCTGGCAAATCAATACCACTACTGGAATCAGAAAGTACTTTGTCCAGATAAGCGATGGTGTCGATATCTTCGCCTAAATAGCCATCGTAAGGCATACGACTGACGCCATTAAGACTAACGCCCGCCGCACCGCGATGATGCGAGTTTCCTGTTGCCGCCAATGCACCTAGACTTACACCGTGAAAACCATTGGTAAACGCAATAATATTTTCACGCCCGGTGACATTGCGAGCTAATTTTAGGGCGGCTTCCACTGCATTGGTTCCGGTAGGGCCGGTAAATTGCAGCATATATTCCAATTTACGCGGCTTTAAAATTTTCTCGTTAAACGTTTCAAGAAACTCTTGTTTCGCTTTAGTATGTAAATCTAAGCCATGGGTAATGCCATCGCTATGAATATAGTCGAGTAATTTTTCCTTAAAAACAGGGTTGTTATGACCATAATTCAAGGTGCCAGCACCCGCTAGGAAATCTAAATATTCAACACCCTCTTCATCATAAAGATACTCACCGACTGCTTTGTTAAAAACACGTGGAAATGAGCGTGCATAAGACTGTACTTCAGATTCGATTTCTTCAAATATTTTCATTGTTCATTTCCTTTTTTGCGGTAAACGGGCCAATTTTCACTAACATTTCAGTGTCATGGGCATCATCAAGATGTTGAATACGATCAAACATCACTGAGCTATTGAGTTCAGCGTTTAGCTTACTGGACAGACCCTTAAATAAAGCCCAAGAAGCTTTATTTGATTCAGTAATCGTTGTTTCCAGATAGCTAATATTATTACAAAGAGGACGTTCAAGTATGTGTTGTAACATACGTGTTGCCAGTCCTTGACCGCGTGCTTGCGAACCGACAGCTACCTGCCAAACAAATAAAGTATTGGGTCGTTCAGGAACAAGATAGGCTGAGATAAACCCAACGACATCATTATCAGAAACGGCAATGACTGAAGTGCTGGAAAAGTGACTGCATTGCAATAAATTGCAATACATGGAATTTACATCCAAAGGAGGACATTGAGAGATTAATTTAAATGCCTGCGCACCGTCCTCCGGTAAAGGATGACGTAGTTCTATAGTTAAACTTTTAATAAAAACACCAAATTTGCATACAGATCTAAATATTTATTTTTATGGAAATTCACCTGAAAACTGAATATTTTCACAAAAATAAACGCTAGATTAGTAAGATTATAATTACCTTATTAGGATATATTATTTGGGTAGAAAAGTATAGAGCCAGCCTTCTCCAATACGAAACGAGCCTGAAAGCAGCCTTGTATTCTAATATAGAATGAGTCTAAACTGACAAAACTAGATAACCCATGATGAAGGAATGAAAGCCATCATGGGTCTTAAGGTACTAAAAGATTTTTATATTGCATTCTCTAAACGTTTAATGCCTCTTGACTATAGTTTTTTCTGTAAAGCCGAAAAGGCTAAAGGTAAAGAGTCTGCTACAGCAGTATGCCGATTCATAGCGACCAGCACTTTTGCTAAACTAGGAAAACCTTGTTCAGACGTTGCCGCCAAATACAGCGGTTGGATATATAACAAGGAATGCTCTACCGGAATAATAATCATGCGGCCGCGAATAACTTTAGAGCCTCTTTGATCCCACAAGGTTAATTGCGCTGAGATGTCTGGATTTTGATTCATTAAAGCACTAATTTGCGCTGGCCCTTCAACTTGCATATCTTGAGGAAATTTATAGAGATAAATATCATCTTGATAATGTTCATTACAGTGCACCGCTTTTAAACAGCCTGCAATAGCTACGGACGCTAAATTCTCACGCCCCAAAGGCGATAAGGGACTAACTAAAATAAATTTTTGTCGCTCATCTTGCTGAGCCTGTGCTTCTTCATCGATATCAATGGTTAAATAATAAGGCTCAACCTGCTCTTCATTCATGCTAGCGAACTCTAAAGCTTCGCTTTGCTGATAAAAAACTTCAGGATCAGCTTGATGAAAGCGAGCATATAAACGCATTTGCAAAGTAAACCAAGCTTTAGGATAACTAAAATGCTTAATTATTTCCTGCGGCGCATCAGCCAACTTTTTAAATAAAGTAGGGTAAAGGCGCTGGTAAGTTTTAATTAACGGGTCTTGATCATCAACCACATAAAAATCGACTGCTCCATTATAGGCATCAACTACGATTTTTACTGAGTTCCGCGCATAGTTAAATGACCGCGCATTCGACTTATCCAAAGTAACCGGCTCAACTAAAGGGTATAAGTCTGAAGTAGTATAAGCATCAACCACCCAATATATTTTATGATTCATTAACACTGGATAGGGCTCACTATCCAAGCTTAAAAAAGGAGCTACAACTTGAATACGCTTTAGAATATTACGTCTCGCTAAAAGGCGCGTATTATTATTAATGCTCACCGAGAAAAAGATCCGTTCATCTTTGAAATAAGCAGAGGCTACCGCCTTTGTGAATAAGGAGGTTAACGCCAAACCTCCTGCCCCTTGATAATCAGTTCTCATATCCCCTGCACTTTTACCTGAGTCGCTTAAAGACTCAGAATTAGGCACTAGCGCATACGGATAATCCGCTATGCCATAATAAATTTCTGGCTGTTCTAGCTTTAATTTATCAAACGTCACCATTTGGCCAAAGTTACTCAACAGCCACTGCATGCCTTGATTAGCTTGCTGATTAGACGGTGCCATAACGAGACCATAACCATGCGTGTAGAATAAATGCTTATTGCGCCAGTTCTGCGCTGCAGGCGCAAGACTTTGATAATCAAGCTCACGCGCAGCAATATTAACCTGCCGATTTTTGCCGCCTAATTGATAACGATCCACAGCCACTTGCTGAAAGCTAAAAAACGGGCGAATACTCTGTAATTGCTCATAAACCGGCAATAACAAATCATTATCCCAAAGTGGAATATTATCTAATTCACGACTAATTTCCACGCGACTTAAAGGCGATAAGGACGACTCCAATGGGTAATCTATTTCTGTTATATCAGCCAAATTAAAAGCATCTTGAGTCGCTTTAATATGCTGTGCAATATATGTAGACTCTGCATCAACAGGGTTAGATTGCACATAATAATCATGCATTAGATCAGGTATAAGCTCACTCTCTTTTACACCTAAAACCAATAAATAACTAATACCTAAAACGATTGCCGTATATTTCTTATTACCCGTGTACAAACTATAAACCCAAGCAATTACTGCTATCAGAAATAATAGAAAACTAAACCAAATCAGTGGTAGCTGATAATTCATTTCCACAAAGCCTGGGCCATAAAAAACCGGCAAATGACGACTTTCATACAGTAATTCAATGCGCTCTAAAGCGATAGACCATGCTTGAACTAACACTAATAGCGTCATTAAAACCGACAAGTGAACTTTTGCTGCTGAAGAGAAACCATCCAGCTTATTTTGATAAGTTTTATAAAAAACATAATATAGGCCGCTAACCAGCACTAACAGTAAACTTAAAACGGCTAATAACTCATCTTGAATCAATTCATAAACAGGATAGGAAAATAAGTAGTAACTAATATTTTTGCCATAAACAGGGTCAATTAATTCAGACTCCGCGCCAAAATAATATAATAAGAAGCTTTCCCAATGATTAAAAACAGGGATTAGCAACGGAATGGTGATTAATAAGGCTAACAAAAACAAGAGTTTTTTATTACTTTGCAATTGACCGACTAAACCTTTTCTTACACTCTCAGGGTCCAATGCTAAAGCTCGTGGAATATAAGCCAAATTAAAATATACAACACTGGCAAATACCACGCTTGAACCCACATACACTAAGCCGGTATAGCTCTCACGCAATAAAAAGAATGCGCCTAAATCTAAAGAACTAAACCACCAGAATTCCAATAAAAAATCACTGGCTAGATAAGCAGCAAAACCAAGCAAAAGTAATGCAATAATAATTTTAAAAAGTAATTTCATGTATTTTTATATCCTATTTCCCTTAATGATCCACCCTCTAATTTCAGATAGGGTGTTGCTTCAGCACGCCAATAAAAAAATCGCACTTGAAGGCGAGCTTTAGTTTTCAAACAAAACAAAAACCGTAAACCCAGCCCAACTAACGAACAATAAAAGCCATGGAAACCAGTGTTGACGATAAATAAACTCTAGCTCAATAAGCTCTTCATCTGTTTCCGTTTCATTTAGCTGGCTTAAACGGCCTGAGACTTTTTTCAGCTTTTTATTCAGCTCACGCGACCTATCTTTTTGTTGTTTTTTATAAAGTTCGATGCCCTTCTGAATGCCCTGAGCAATTAATTTTGTCTGCTCTTTGGTTTGTCCTGGGCGCTGAGTAGCTTTCGCCATTTTCAATGACTCTTCTTGTGTTTCAGGTGAGGCTTGTGTGTGTTTTGAGTATCGGCTCATAGTCTTTTTTTCTGCAGTTTATCTGGGGGGGGAATCGTAACGCGGACTGAAGTCCGCCCTACTTTGGTCGCATCTAAGTACTCTCAGCGGCGGCTTCTTCCTTATTATCATCTGTAGGCGCTTCAGAGTTATCTACCGCTATAGGTTTACGCTCAGGAAAAAACATATTCGCAATTAAAACAGGGATCATTAATAAGATCATCACAGCAATTAAAGTAAACGCAGGGTGAATCATATCTCTTAACCAATAAGCGGCTAAAGCCCCCCAAACCATCCGCATGGGGCCAGGTAAGAGAACGTTTTTTGATTTTGCTTTGCCTTTGGTTTTATCCTTAGTTTTAGCCTTACTCAAAATACCACCACTGAATTAGATTTGAAATTGACCCATATCTTATCACCTAGCCGGATATTTAATTCATGCAAAGCTTGATAAGTAATTAATACCTGAAAAATCACTCCGGTATCGACATTAACCAAGATACTACCACCTTCTTCTGCAACCATAACAATACGCCCCTGCATGCAATTACGCATACTAGAAACTAAGGCATCGGCAGACAAAACAATATCTTGCGGATTAATAGAAGCATGATGCCCAGAAACTACCCCTTCAGGCAAGATAATACGCAGTGCGCCACTCTGAAAAACATGTTCATGCACGGCTCCAGAAAACAAATTAATCAAAGGACTATGCACTCGCTTGCCTTGAGCCAATGCAAGCACTTCATCAGCTAAAGCAAAGCCCTGCAAACGATCATGCGTGCTAAATACTAAAGTCTTCCCTGTTTCCTGAGTGTACAGTCGCAAAAATAATTCTAAAGACTGTGCACTGCTTTGATCCAAATAACTAAAAGGCTCATCTAATAATAAAACTTCAGGCTCTAACACTAACATTCGCGCTAGTGCGACTTTTTGTAACTCACCACCAGATAATTGCTTTGCCTGTTGCTCGGCACAATGCGATATATCTAATTGCTTCAATACACGCTGTATTTTCTCAGTTCGTTGCTTTTTACCGTGTATTCTTAAGGCCAGATCGATATTATCAAAGACCGTACCACGCAACATAAATGGCTTTTGCGCCAAAAAGCCAACACGCCGCCTATAAGGCGTTAAATCAGACGAATTAACCAACTGTCCCATAAATAATAACTGCCCTTGCTTCGGGCTTGCTAAAAAAGCACACAAATTCAACAAGGTACTTTTCCCTGAACCATTCGCGCCAATTAAAGCAGTTGTTTTGCCTTGCTCAATCGTTACTTGATCCAATGATAAAGCGAGCTTATCGGCGTAGTAAAACTGTAAATTATTGAATTGGTAAGTCATCAATCAAAATAACAAAATAGATAAGTTATGATCAGGTACAACCACTGTACCTGAGCGGCTGGCATCATAGCCCTGCAAATCAGCAACACTCAGTTTAAACGCATCACTACCCAATAGTTCAATAAATGAGCGAAATAAAGCTTGATCCATCTTGGCTTTGGGCAAAACAAACCAATAAGACTCCCAATTCAATGGAATAAACGCTAAATTAAATTGTGTAGCCGCAGCCTGTAAACCAAAACCACAATCTGCCGCACCACTCGCCACTAATGCTGCTACGGCGCTATGGGTAAATTCTTCATTAGCATAGCCATTAATCAATGCACTATCAATACCCACTTGGCGTAACATTTCATCTAAAGAAATACGACTACCAGAATTACGCTGCCGGTTAATAAATTTAATGCTAGGACGTGTTAAATCACTCAGATTTTTAATATTTTTCGGGTTAGTGGCTGGCATCATTAAACCCTGCTGCCGCCGTAAGGCATAAACCAGACTATCGGTTTCTGAATTAATCAATCGTTTTACTCTTGGTAGCAAAGCCTTGCCTAACTTGCCTTCGGGCAAATGAAATCCAGCCATGTCATAGCGCCCCGCCCTATAGTGCTGCAAGCTATCTAAACTGCCATGAAACTGCACATCTAAATTTAAACCCAAGGTCTTTTGCGCCAAATCACGTAAATTGGCAATCACTAAGCCATGGCTCGCAGCAATGCGTAAACTATGCTGCGGCTCCGTTTGCATTAAAACAGACAATTCAACAGATAACTCCGAGGCTAAACTCGCCAATTCTGGCTCAAGCCTAGCCGCGATACGCTGATATTCCCATAATAATTTTTCACCGAATGCAGTTAATACAGCACCATTGCCACGCCCCCGCTTAAGCTCAGCCAAAGGGTGTGCAAAATGTTGCTGCCAGAGCTGCAACATACCCCAAGCATGACGATAAGACAGCTCGCATTCCTCGGCTGCAGCGCGTAAAGATCCGTTATCGACTATCGCTTGCAACAAAGCAAATAAATCCAATGGCATATCGTATTGCTTATCCGCGACACAAACCCAGCGTAAAGTTAATTGTATACTCACCCACAAACCTCTTATTATGCAAATTTAAACCTATTTTTTTAATTTAAATTATATGCTGAAATAGCTATAAATAAGGTAATTAATTTTATTTATGCAATTTAAAACATATTATTATGAAATACAAAAAACTAGCACACTGCTGTGCTTTAACTCTAGGTCTTTATAGCGGACTAGGCCAAGCAATCGAAAACTGGAGCGTACAAAAACAACTCAACCTTCCTGATTGGTTAACCTTAAAAATTGACCACCGAACTCGCTACGAAGGCTATGATAGTGCCTTCAAAAAGAATAGTTCTGGCGGCGACCAAGCGCTTGTCTTTCGTACTAATATATTTCTGGGTATTAACTACGATAACTTTGAACTCGGAACCGAGTTTATCGATTCACGTATTACCTTAGAAGGCATTAACACACCAATAAATACCAGCCTGATAAATCAAACTGATTTATTACAGGCTTACTTAGCGTGGCAAAGTAATGATTTCTTAAGTAGCGGTTTAAACTTTAATATCAAAGCAGGCCGACAAACGATGGATGTCGGTAGTCGTCGCTTAATCGCTCGCAATCGATTTCGCAATACGATTAATAATTTCACTGGCTTTGATACCACCCTCAGTCAAGACGACTGGCAATGGCGCAATTTTATAGTCTTGCCCGTGTCGCGCCTACCCAATGATAAAGCCACCTTACAAGCGGGTAGAACAGAATATGATCAAGAAGATTTTGAACGTATTTTTGCCGGTACATTCTTTAGCATGAAAAACCTACCTTTAAGTAGCACTGCTGAGCTGTATGGATATTATTTAAGTGAGGATGATACCGAGCAAACGCGCACTAAAAACCGCAAGTTATTTACACCCGGTTTTCGCTGGATAAAATCAGCTAAACCGAATCAGTTTAATTTTGAAATGGAAGCTGTACTGCAGACGGGAACCTCACATGCAACGGCTCTCACAGTCGATCTACAACGCTTAAATCATTTTGCTTATTTTGGTCATATTACTCTAGGTTATAGCTTTGATGCGCATTGGCAACCACAATTAATGCTGCAATATGATTACGCCAGTGGCGACGAAGATCCAAATGACAATCAAAATAATCGTTTTGAAACCCTCTATGGCGCACGTCGCTTTGAATTTGGCCCAACGGGTATTTGGGGCGCTTTTGCGCGTGCCAATATCAATTCTCCAGGCGTTCGTTTAAAATTCAAACCACACAAAACGGTTACTGGTTTTATCGCTCACCGCGCTTATTGGCTAGCTCAAAGTAAAGATAGCTGGACAGGCGCAAAAATAAGAGATGTTACTGGAAGCAGTGGTTCTTATATAGGTCAACAAATGGAAATTCGCTTACGCTGGCAAGCCATTCCTAAAACCCTACAATTTGAAACTGGCTGGGCACATTTATTCAAAGGTAATTTTGCTAAAAATGCCCCAAATGCACCAACCAATAAAAATGATACAGATTACTTTTACTTCCAAACTTCAATCCATATTTAATGATTAGGAACGAATTAACATGAAAAAAATACTGAGCTTTGCTTTACTCTATTTACTCAGCATAAACGTTTACAGCACCGATATTTTACGCATGTCAACTACGACTAGTACGGAAAATTCAGGACTATTAAGAGTGCTCAACCCCTTATTTGAAAAAGCCTATAACGTACGCTTAGACGTGATTGCTGTTGGCACTGGAAAAGCTCTGCGCTTAGGTGAAAACGGTGATGTTGATGTAGTTTTCGTACATGCACCTGCTGCGGAACTTAAGTTTGTAAAAAATGGCTACGGTATTGATAGAAAAGCCGTGATGCACAATGACTTTGTTTTAATTGGCCCTAAAGCGAACCCTGCACAAATCAACGCTAGCCAACCTACAAAAGAAGCACTTAAACGCATTGCCGAAACGCAATCCGCCTTTATTTCTCGCGGCGATGACTCTGGCACGCATAAAAAAGAAAAATTATTATGGCAACAAACCGGCATAGGACCTAGTGGTTCTTGGTATTCAGCCGTAGGTCAAGGTATGGGCGCAGTACTCACCATAGCCAATGAAAAACAAGCGTATGCATTGACGGATCGTGGCACCTATATCGCATTCAAAGATAAAATAGATTTAGTTATAGTCAATGAAGGCGATACTGCTTTTTTTAATCCTTACCACATTATGGCGGTCAACCCAGCAAAGTATGCACACACTCGTTATGATCTAGCAAAAAAGTATATTGATTTTGTCACCGGCAGCGAAGGCCAAGCATTGATCGGTACTTATAAAAAGAAAGGCGAGCAATTATTTTATCCTGACGCACAAAAATAACAGCGATTAATAATATCAAGTGATTTGCCATAGTCACACACGGCAAATCCCCCATTAACACATACAAAACAAGGTTACAGAGCTTATTTTGTGTGCATTTCAAAGGCCAAAACCAAGATAAACATCCATATTTCATGCCAACTTCAGCGACAAAATGTCGCGCGGCAAAATGCCACATTTCCCTTTACAAATCTTACCTATAAACTCTTTAAGTAATAGCTATCAGCACCGTGTAACAATCGACTATTAGTGCCGGTAGCCCCTAATATTTACAAATAAGGAGAGCTAACATGAGCATCGAAGATTTAGATTACCAAGCAAAAATCATTACCCCAACCAAACAACTTTTTGACCAGATTAGCGAGCAAGCGAATGAGCTACTCGTACAAGCAAAGGAGTCTGCGCTAGAGCTTCATGCCAAAGTTTCTGAATCTGGCTTAGAGCTGTATGAGCACCCAGTAGAAACAGCGACTCGCTGGCAAGCCGAAGCCACGGAAAAAAGCAACCAGCTATACGCTACTTTTAATGACAACATACTCCCCGCCGTTAAAGCGGATTATGACCAACTGGTCGTGAATCTTGTTGACTATGGGCTACAGTCACGCCAATCATTTCAAGTCTTCCTTGATAATCCAGAACAAATCACAGTAGAAGCGTTTACCGCACTTAACCAGTCGTTAAGCACTTATATCGATAATTCCTTAAATGTATCTGCACTTATTCTTAATGATCTCAGCAGTAAAGCAGATGAAATTATCAGTTTGTTAATTGAGCAGCCCATGGAAACCATGGAGACTTTTTATTACCAGTCTCTGACAAACCTGCTAAATAGCTATTTCGACATCGTATCGTCTGCCCTTGTTTCTCTTTAGCAATTAGCGAAAAATATCCTAGTCAATTTATGCATTCATAATTGACTAGGGAGTAACTACAATCGCCGCCAACTAAACCCCCCTTCAATATCAATTGGAAAAACAAGCTGCGCAATAACGAGGGCAGCTTCGTTTTTATTACAGTTAAGCTACCCCAGTTTTTCTTGTCCAACTTAAACCTCCGAATCAACTCATACCTACGATTTCCAGTAGTTGCTGTACTTGCTTATGCTACAATTTAGCTCATGCATATACATTCTGTTATGCATATCTACTATAAAAACAAGGTAAAATTCCGAATGGCTTTATTGAAAAAAGTAATACTGGCTTTATTTGTTAGCATCTCAATGTTTGCTGTTACTCCAGCTGTCATGGCTGAAGTACCAGAACCAGCTTCAATGGAAGAGGTTGCAGAATCTATTGAAGAAGCAATCAAATTTTCAGAGCAAACATTAGAAGCATTAAAAGCAAATGAGTCAAAAAGCAATGTTCTAGCATTATTTAAAGCGACTAAAAAAGAGTCTAAAAAGATTGAGAGTACGCCTGTTGAAAGAACACGCTCTAAAGCAAGTCAGAGAATGGCTAAAGCCCGTCTTTCTTTTAAAAAAGGCGATAGCCCAAAAGCAATAGAATTAATGACAGAAGTCGTTGAGCTTTTTAAAGAGGTACAACAAATACACAACGCAATTTAAAGCTGTATTACTGAAGTAGTCTACTAAGGCTTGCTTTATGGCGGGCTCATTGTTACAAACAATTGAGCCCGTTTTATTATCTGGCTTTTATTAGCCTTTCACCCAAGTTATTTCCGTAAAACTAGCCATACCATCTCTTATATTACCTACCAAGGTAATAGCTCACCATTGGTATGCCAAAATGACCCTGTATTATCGATATTTAATTCTTCCATTCTAGCTAATAAACCTGCTGCTGATTCATCGGTATCAATCAAACCACTGTGACCAGTCATATCAGTGCGCACCCAGCCTGGATGCAAAATCCCCACGGCAATACCGCGTGGCTTTAAGTCAATCGCCAATGATTTTCCTGCTGCATTAACAGCGGCTTTCGACATACGATAACCATAACTACCACCTGAATCATTATCAGCGACTGAGCCCATACGACTGGTAATAATACCGACTTTACTGCTCTCACCTAAATTGCCAAGTAAAGCCTGCGTCACCAATAATGGACCAAGACTATTGATCTCAAACATACGTTTACAGCTAGCAATGGCACGTTCATCAAGCGCATCCATGGCAATGCCATCAGCAATACCCGCGTTATTAATCAACCAATCAATACGACGACCTGATAATTTAGTGGCTAAACTAGCAAGGCTTTTAAGATCGCTCACCTCAACATTCTCAATAACTTTCACACTCAAAGCATCCAGTGCAGAAGAACTCTGGCGACAAGTGGCAATAACATCAAAACCACGCTGTTTTAATTGCGTACATAATTCAAGACCAATACCACGGTTACTACCTGTTACTAATGCTGTTTTTGACATGTTCTACTCCTGTATTTTGACTATTACTTTAAGCTGGCACACTTTATGTAGGGTATGTACCGCATACCTTGTTACACCGAAAGGTACGCAATGCGTAACCTACATTAATATTTTTCCTTAAATGTATAGTCTATTTTTAAAATGGCGAAACAACCAACAACTCGACCTCGCTGATTATAATTCCAGACTGGCTTAACTGGTTATAAGTCATTGCAAATCATGAGAAATAAGGTTTATATTGATTCATTTAGCCCACCCCTGGTTTTCAATAAAACAAGTGAGCGCTGCCCCTTGAAAATCATCCCCATACCCCCCAAGTTAGTAGTATCAATTTTTAAGAGGTAAATCATGAACCCAGAAAAACTAACCAGCAAATTCAAAAGCGCACTTAACGATGCTCAGAGTTTAGCACTAGCAAAAGACCATCAGTTTATCGAAGGTACCCATGTTCTTTTAGCTATGCTTGAACAACAGGGCGGCAGCATTAAGCCTTTACTGACGCAAGCAGGTGCAAATACTCAGCAACTATCAGGCGCACTGAAAAAATCACTCGCTAACATGCCTTCGGTTTCCGGTGTGGGTGGTGACGTGCAAATCTCTAATGATTTAGCAAAACTACTTAACCTGACTGAAAAGCTAGCGCAAAAGCGCAATGATAGCTTTGTCTCTAGTGAAATTTTTTTATTGGCCTCATGTGAAAACAAAGGCCAACTAAGCACGGCATTACAACAAGCCGGCGCAAACCAACAAGCGATTGAGAAAGCCATTAATGACGTCCGAGGAGGCGAAAACGTGCACGATGAAAATGCCGAAGATCAACGCAATGCGCTGAAAAAATACACCATTGACCTGACTGAACGCGCAGAACAAGGAAAGCTTGACCCTGTGATTGGACGTGATGATGAGATTCGCCG
Organism: uncultured Gammaproteobacteria bacterium; assembly: GCA_965365945.1. Classification (GTDB taxonomy): domain Bacteria; phylum Pseudomonadota; class Gammaproteobacteria; order Methylococcales; family Methylomonadaceae; genus Methyloprofundus. Next base: position 8,101 of record CBDUDP010000024.1, on the reverse strand, counting down.
CACCATTCAAGTTTTACAGCGTCGCACAAAAAACAACCCTGTTTTAATTGGTGAACCTGGCGTGGGTAAAACCGCGATTGCCGAAGGTTTGGCACAACGTATTATTAATGGCGAAGTACCCGATGGTATGAAGGGGAAGCGCTTATTAGCACTGGATATGGCTGGCTTAATTGCTGGGGCAAAGTTTCGCGGGGAATTTGAAGAACGCCTAAAAGCGGTACTCAGTGACCTATCTAAACAAGAGGGTCAAGTCATTCTATTTATTGATGAGCTGCATACCATGGTCGGTGCAGGTAAAGCGGAAGGCGCGATGGATGCGGGCAATATGCTAAAACCTGCTCTAGCACGAGGCGAGTTACATTGTGTGGGCGCAACGACACTGGATGAATATCGCCAATATATCGAAAAAGATGCCGCATTAGAGCGTCGCTTTCAAAAAGTATTAGTCGATGAACCTTCCGTTGAAGACACTATCGCGATTTTACGTGGCTTAAAAGAACGTTATGAAGTGCATCATGGTGTCGATATTACAGACCCAGCGATTATTGCTGCTGCACAACTGTCGTATCGTTATATTGCAGATCGTCAATTACCCGATAAAGCGATTGATTTGATTGATGAGGCTGCCAGTCGTATTCGCATGGAGTTAGATTCCAAACCTGAAGTCATGGACAAACTAGAGCGTCGTTTAATTCAATTAAAAATTGAACGTGAAGCGATGAAAAAAGATTCCGATGAAGCTTCCAAGAAACGCTTAGCTATCTTGGAAACTCAAATTCAGGAATTAGGCAAAGAGTTTGCCGATTTAGAAGAAATATGGAAAGCAGAAAAAGCAGCGATCCAGGGCTCAGCGAGCATTAAAGAAAAATTAGAGCAAGTTCGTGCCGAATTAGAAACTGCACGACGCAGTAATGACTTAACACTAATGTCTGAGCTGCAATACGGTAAAATACCCGAACTAGAACGCCAGCTTGATTTAGCTTCGCAAGCCGAAATGCAGGAAATGACCTTATTGCGCAACAATGTCACAGAGGAAGAAATTGCTGAAGTCGTATCTAAATGGACCGGTATTCCCGTTTCTAAAATGCTCGATGGCGAGCGTGACAAGCTACTAAACATGGAACAAGCACTCGCAACTCGTGTTATCGGTCAAACCGAAGCACTAAAAGCGGTCAGTGATGCGGTACGTCGTTCCCGTGCTGGTTTATCAGACCCAAGCCGCCCTAATGGTTCTTTCCTATTCTTAGGCCCTACTGGTGTGGGTAAAACTGAACTCTGTAAAGCCTTAGCGGACTTTTTATTCGATACCGAAGACGCCATGATTCGCATAGATATGTCTGAATTTATGGAAAAACATTCCGTCGCACGCTTAGTCGGCGCACCTCCGGGTTATGTCGGTTATGAAGAAGGCGGTTATTTAACCGAAGCCGTACGTCGTCGCCCTTACTCCGTTATTTTATTGGATGAAGTTGAAAAAGCACATCCCGATGTCTTTAATATTCTCTTACAAGTCCTTGATGATGGTCGTTTGACCGATGGCCAAGGGCGTACCGTTGATTTCCGTAATACGGTTATCATTATGACTTCTAACCTAGGCTCTGACCTTATTCAGGAGTTATCGGGAGAAGAGAATTATGAAGTCATGAAACAAGCCGTGATGGAAGTCGTTAGCGGACATTTCCGGCCTGAATTTATTAACCGTATTGATGAAGCTGTCGTATTTCATCCTTTGGGGCAGGCACATATACGCTCGATAGCAAAAATACAGATTGAACATTTACGCGCTCGTTTACTGGATAGAGATATACAGCTGACTATTACTGATGAGGCCTTAGATAAAATCGGTGAAGCGGGATTTGACCCTGTGTATGGCGCTAGACCGCTTAAACGCGCTATTCAACAAGGGCTGGAAAACCCACTAGCGCAAGATATTTTAGCCGGTAAATTTGATGCAGAAGATACCATTAATGTCGATGTGCAAAAGGGCTCTCTTAGCTTTAGAAAAAGCTAAGAGCAGAGCATACGGTTCTCGCTTCTGTGGGAGTAGTTTAACCACGACTTGCGACTAAAGTCGCTCCCACAAAACAGAGAACATTATATATTTTGTAAGGCGCTACTTTAACACCAATGGCGGACTAAAGTCCGCCATTGCTTATACTCTTAATCTATCTTGCTACTAGCCTGAACCTGCTCATGATGCTTCGCTAATAAATAGCCGGTAAAAATACGTAACTGTTGCAACTGGGGGCTGTATGGCAATAATAGACGCGCATGGTACAAGCGCTGATTCGCAGATAACAAATGCTTTTGCGCTAGTAACTCCAATACCTCTAAATAATATTGCTGAATAAGGAAATCACGAAACACCATAGCCACCTGTGTTTTTTTCAGACTCAAAGTAAACACTAATGTCTGAATACTTTGCTCGCCCTCACCTTCTGCCCAGTGCTGTATTGCCTTAGCTAAGTATTTTTCTGCAGCTTGTTCCGAGCCAATCACAGCACTCAAATCCGCCCTACAGCGCGGACAGATGACTGCCTCTTTCAATCGTGCATTACAGCAAGGGCAACGCTCCATTAAGATTCCAAATAATAAATAATATCGGTTAATTGTGCGCTTGGATCATCCAAACCATTAATATCTTGCGCATCAATACAAGTCGTAATAGTTTCAATTAAATCCACCATATCTTCTTTATCTTCATCAGATACTTGCGCAAATAAACCTTCAGCTTTGCTAATTAATTCACGAGCCGTGGCAATTTCAGGCGCATCAGAAGCCGCGCTTAGCTCTAAGGATTCTTCATCAATAATACGCGGATCCATTTGTCCAAATAAAGAAGTGATACGTTGCTTAGCAGTATCTAATGACTCCCCTTCAAACTGAGATAAGGCATTTTTAATAGTAATTGATTTCTCTAAACCGGTTTCTTTCTCTACCGCTGAAACATTTAAAATACCATTCAAATCTAAAGCTAAAGTCAGAGTAATAACATTACCTGCAGCAACATCTAATAAGCCTTCAACTCTAAACTCGCCTATTTTGACATTATTCAAAGCATCAGGATCTTCACCTTGATAAATACTCAACTCAACCGTATCTTGACCATCATAACTGGTTGCAAATGCTTCGGTTTTGCGATTAGGCAAGACGCTATTTTTATGAATAACTGGCACAAACATAAACGGGTAAGGTTGACCGTCTAATACACCGATAGCACTGGTTCCATAAGTATACGGCGTAACATCAACCAGCACGGTATCGACTTCTTGGCCACTAATCATAGCGGCCTGTATTGCAGCCCCCATGGCAACGCACAAATCAGGGTCAACTTCGCTATGCGGCTCAAAACCAAACTCATTAAATAAGCGCTCACGAACGCACGGCGTACGTGTCGAACCGCCCACTAAAATAACTTCATCTATATCCGACGCAGTTAATTTAGCCCCCTTTAAAGCGATATGCGTGGCATCAATCGTCTCATTAATATAGTCCTCGATCATTTCCTCGTAAGCCATTCTAGACAGCTCAAGAGAAAGATGCACAGCCGCACCTTCATGCTCTAATAAATACTCTTCATCAATTTGCGCATAAGGTTGATCAGACAGTAAAAATTTTGCCTCTTCAGCTGCACGCGTAAGTCGCGCCATAGCTTTACTATGCTTGCGTACATCAACGCCATTGGTCTCTTGTATATGATCGATCAAATATTCGATAATTTGCTGATCAAAATCATCGCCACCGAGATGATTATCGCCATGACTCGAAAGAACCTCAACCACACCATCTTGCATATTAACAACTGAAACATCAAAGGTTCCACCGCCCAAATCATAAACAAGCACCTGTTTCGCTTCAGCTTGCACAGCACCATAAGCCAATGCCGCAGCCGTCGGCTCATTAATCATCCGCACTACTTCTAATCCAGAAATCTCACCCGCTTCATGAGTTGCTTGGCGCTGCGCATCAGAGAAATAAGCCGGTACGGTAATCACAGCTTTAGTGACCGCTTGACCTAGATATTGTTCCGCTATGCCTTTTAAACGCGTAAGAATAATCGCGGAAATCTCTTGCGGCGTATAAGCTTGATCAGCTAAAACCACTTGCGACTCTTGCCCCATTAAACGCTTAATAGATTTAATGGTTCGCTCTGGATAAACCAAGTATTGATTGCGCGCCGTTTCACCGACAATAACCTGACCCGCATCATCAATCCCCACAAAAGAGGCCAACATTTTTTTGTCGCCATCCATAATAACGGTGACTTTGCCTTGCTCGACAATCGACACTTCTGAGTTAGTCGTCCCTAAATCTATACCAATAATAATTTCGCTCATGTGCTTACCCACGATTAATCTTGTTTACTTTAACTTCTGCTAAACGCAGTACCTGACCTTTAAATAAAAAGCCGGTGCGTAACTCTTGTAACACAATGCCATTTTCTCGCGTGACATCCTGCTCAGTTTCTACCGCACTCATAGTCACCGGATCAAGTCGCTTACCAACGCAATCAATTACTCGCACTTGATGCTCTGATAATGCTTGCTCAAAACGCCTCAAAGTCATCAGCTGCCCTTCTTTAAAGCGCTCAATAAAATGTACATCTTTCGGCCTAGACTTTTTAAACAAGCGATTTACTGGCTGATAATTTTGTAAAACCCCTACCCCAGTATTCAAGCGATCATACATATCGACCATTTGTAATAACATAGTACGCATCAGTTTCTCTTGCTGCTGTTCCAAGCGTTGACCATAGGTAACCAATTCTGCTGCTAAGGTTTTATTATCCTCTTGAACAATAGTGAGCGCTGAACTCAAAGTATCTAAAGTACTTTTAAATTGCCTTGCCTCCGCCTTTACTTCGGTTTTTAGGCCGGTCATTTCACTGAGTAAACTATTTAAGTCCGGTTGCTCCTGAGCGGTCAAAGAGTCAAGATTGCTCTGCTCTAAATACTTCTGGAAATCTTCCAATAATTCGTTTTTCTGTACTTCTGTGCTCATTATTTTTCAGGGGTAGCAGTGGCATTTAAAAGCGCCGCATCATCAATGCTAGCGCTGAGTAGTTGATTAAAATACTCCGCACTAAGGTTTGCAGGCTGCTCAGTCTGCAATATTTGCTCAATCAAAACATCGAAATTAGCATTCGGCAGCATAAATAAAGTATGACTTACGCGGCTTTTATGGTCTTTAATCGCACTATAAGCGCAGTGGATTAACTGAAATTTCTCTTGATCACGATCTGGCGGATTGTCTTTTACTTGTCGCAAATAGGCCTGTTTAATTTCAACATCATTTGCTGTTGTTGTAACATCTAAGATTTCATAAGCTGTATTCATAACAGTACCCAATTAAAAAGGAAAAGAGCCAGTATTTTTACCGACACCGTAACATTTAAGTACATCATCAATACTGACATCAATATTAATACCTAATTTGTCGGCCGACTTAACAACCATCAGCGCAGAAAATAACTCAGGGTCCTCCATAATAGCCAACATAATATTTTGATTATTGCCAACAGATTGCATCAAATCAATAGCTACCTGCTCAACACTAGTCTTTTTAGATAAGGACTCAATGGTTTTGTTCAGTTTAATCAATACTTCATCAGGAATATGACCAAATAACGCTTCCATACGATCGAGCTCTTCCTCCTCTTCATCATCCATACCAAACAAGTTATCAAGAAACCCCATACTACGCTGCGGATGCTCTTGATAGTACCGATCTAGCAGTTTTTCCAGCAACATACCGGCCTGAAAATCTTTATTCTGCATCGCTTGCTCATGATAATGCTGCAAACTCATCACCTCCCTAAACGTACAACCTTCAGGCTGGCCATTATTGTCCGAATAAATACGATAATACATCCATATAGGTTTTTTCCATTTAGCAAAAGCGAGTTTGGCACAATGGCGTAATAACTCAAAATGCTGAAGCTTTTCTAATATTTTGCATAAGCTAAGCAAAGTAGATTCTGCAAAATTCTGACTTGTCAGTGATTTTTTCAGTGGCGCTTTAACTTTTTCTAATGCCTTATGTATTTGTTCGTTATTATCAAACTCATTCATAAACTGCTCTAGCAGCTGCATAAACTGAGTGAATTCTGACTCCGAAAACAAATGATCTTTCGCTGGTGGCAAAGCACGTAAAATAGTAGCAACAGGCAAACCAACAGACAAGAGCTCCATACTGGCATGAAAATGCATATTAACTGGATCTGCATGTAAGCGAGCCAAGGCATCAACGATTAATGGCAGGCCCTGCACTTTATCTTCGCTAGCAAAATAAAGTAGCGCGCGCATAAGTTGTGTTTGCTTAGCATAAGCTTTACCAATATTTAACGCTTCCGCTAATACAATTTCCTTTTCTACCAAACGATAAGATCTCTCATGCATCAAACGACGTGCATGCGCTAAATGACTAGAAAACAAAGCCTGCTTGGCAAAAGTATTCAGTGGGTCGATTTTTAATATTTTCGTCGCATATTGACTGGCTTTTTTATAAGTCTTATTGCGCGCTGCTTCTCGAACCGCCTGCATAAGTACATTAATATCTTGTGGGAATTTTTCCAGCGTTTTAGTCAACCAAAGCTTATAATCCTTAGCCATCCCTACTTGCTGATAATAACTCAAAATTTGCAGATAAATATCGCGATCCTCAGCATCATATTGCAAACTTTCAATCAATAATTCTGTTTGCTCAGCAGGCTCTTCTCGCTTACTGAGATGCCGTAATATCAGCGCTATTTTTAAACCGTTTTCCTCAATGCGTTGACCAATTAACTCTTTAACACAAAGGCGCCAATAATATTCCGCATCATAAATATTCTCCTCACGCTCACACAATAAAGCCTTAATACGGTTTTCTTCAAACTCATCAACTGCACCAAAACTCTTTTTAAAATCTTTATGACCTGCTGAGTAACTAGCCAAAAGCTGTTGACAATAATCTTTCGCTAGTTCTGTACCGCATAGAGACTGATACTGAACCGCCATATTAAATTTTATTTTATCTGATAAATGCCCATGCTGACGTGTTAAGTGCTCCAGAAACTCAATCTGACTTTTATTAAAACCTTTAATATTGGAAATAATATTGCGTTGCGCATAATTAAGCTCGACTAGCTTTTTCGCCAATTCAGCACCTTCAAAGGTGCTCACTAACAATAACCGAGCAAAGCCAGAATAAGCTGAATTTGCCGAAACCTTAGCTAACAATGCTTTTGCCTGCTCTACTGAACTTGGCAAGGCCATCAAAGCATTTAGCACAACCCGTAAATCTCTAAAAGCCGAGCGATACGGTAATTGCTTTAAGGTCTCGCCTAGCTTTACTTGATCATTATCTTGATAAGACTGTAATGCCACTTTCACCAGCTGAAAGTGTGCAATAAAAACAGAATCTTGAGGCAAATCCAACGCGAACTCAGGATATTCAGTAAGTACTAACAAACCTAATACGGCTGCAAGTTTAGGATATTCTTTATCTAATTGCTGCGCTGATAACTGCCGAATATGCTCTTGGGTACTCGTTTTGTTTTTACTTACAATCAACCAAATAATATATTGATCATACGCATCATAAGGCGCTTGTGTATGTTGGCGGTGATTCTCCCACAATACAACAGCTTCTTTAATCATACCTTTTGCAGCCAAAGCCAATGCTCGCTGCACATAACAATAAGCTAGTTTCTTATGCCATTCGCTACTATCAGAAGCTTGCAATAATTTCTTATAAAGTCCAATCGCCTCTTTATACTTACCAGCACTTAACTTCGCTTGAGCTTGCTGTTCAAGTATGTCTGGATCTGTTGGAGCAGCGGTATGTTTCTTTTTCATAAGCTTGTTACGAGAATTAAAAATGGAGTATTAGTAATTATAATCTATTCGGAGATAGAACATATAGCAGGAGCTTTCTCCAATACGAAATGAGTCTGAAAGTAGCCTCGTATTCTAATATAGAATGAGTCTAAACTGACAAAACCAGATAATCTGTTCATGATGAAGGAATGAAAGCCATCATGAATTGTAATGGTTTAATAAAACAGGACACTTCTAAAGACAGATTTATAATGTCATTAGAGGTGAATATGAGTAAGCAA
>CBDUDP010000023.1:0-67485 GCA_965365945.1 uncultured Gammaproteobacteria bacterium | reverse complement strand
TAGTTCCTCAGAAATGCCAGTCCCCGTATCACTAACGCATATTCTTAGTTTATCGTCATTGACTTGATGATAGGAGAATTTAATTTCTCCTTGTCTCTCGTTATACTTTATTGCATTAGAAGCAAAATTTAATAAAATTTGTTTCAGTTTTCTCGAATCGACGATTACTTTTAAACATTTACTTTTATCTGCTTTCACTAAACAAATGGAGTGCTGCTTAGCTTGAGCCTGAACTAGGCTCTCTATCAATTCAATAATCTCAGCAACATCCACCACTTCAAGGTTTATATCCTCTTTGCCTGCTTCAATTTTCGCTAAATCTAAGACATCATTAATCAAATCGAGCAAATGCTCTCCGCTATCGATAATGAACTGCAATGACTCTTGCTGATCTTCATTTAAAGGTGCGTCTGTATCAGACGCTAATAATTGAGAAAAACCCAATACCGCATTCATCGGCGTTCTTAATTCGTGACTCATAGATGAGAGAAACTCCGACTTTGCTTTACTCGCACTCTCCGCTTCATCAAGCGCTTTTTCTAAAGCTTTCGTCCGTTCTGCAATCAAAGTTTCTAAATTATCTTTATACTGTTCTAGCTCCAATTCACTCTTTTTTCGCTCAGAAATATCTTGATGCGTGCCACAGAGTCGCAACGGATTTTGTGTGTTTCCTTCATACTCCACCACCGCGCCTGAGCCTTGAATCCAAACCCAATACCCCTGTTTATGTCGCATTCTAAACTCGGCAATATAATTCTTACCCGATTTTATATGTGCTTCAATCACATTAATGACTCTTTGCTTATCATCAGGATGAATTAAAGAGTCCCAATCACTGACATGGCTTTTAATATCCGTCCTTAATAGGCCTAACATTCTTAACCAGCAGTCATTAACACCATGTTTTCCGGTTTTATACTCCCAATCCCAATAACCTAATTGCGCGCCTTCAATCACATTTTTAAGCTGATTTTCTGAAACACTAAGTTGTTCTGCCGCTTGTTTTCGCTCACATTCCAATAAAACCTGAGCACAAATATCCCCAATGGAACGACAAAACTCTTCATCTTCTAGCGCCCATTGTCTAGGAGTATCCGTCTGAGCCTGAGTCACAATTCCTATTACTTTACCCTGTAATCGGATAGGCGTATTGAGTACTGAGATAATATTTAATGGCTTAAAATATTGAGGTGCCATCGCCTGCGTTGCAGGGTGATTTGATACATCACTTGTCGAAAGAAATCCTGACTCATTCACTAGCCTAAAATAATGAGGAAACTCTTTTGCAAACACCCTTACCTCGTCATTGGAGACAGCCCCATTCTCATAAAGAGACTGGGAAACAAGCGCCGTATGATCTTCATTAAAAAGCCAAATAATCGCGCGTGAAACTTGCATTCTAGCTGCCGCGACAGCGACAATTTTATTAAAAGCGCTTTGTTGGTTAGAAAAGCTCTCTTTTGTTAGCTGTAGCAATACTTGCTGATTTTTTAATAGCTGCTCATTTCGTACACTATCTTTTATAGCTTGCTTTTTCTGCTCAGTAATATCCATAGCAAGACCGAACAAACCAATAATAGAATTGTCCTTAGATCTCAGCGGTTTTTTAACCACTCGGTAATAACGAGACTCACCTGTCGCTGCCAGAATATTATGTTCTTCACTTTGTAGTAATTTCCCCTCTTGAATAACCTTAAGATCATTCACTTTTAATTCATTGATAACCGATAAATCAAAAAATTTAGAATCATCACAACCGATAATTTCATCTAAGGGAAAATTAAATAAATCACATACTTTTTGATTAGCATAGGTATATCGTCCTTGCTTATCCTTGGTGAAAATATAAGCATCAATAGAGTCAACCACCCTATGTAATTCAGATAACTCCTTAATTACTCTTTCGCTATCCTTATCTAAATTATTACTCATATGGCTTTATTAAGGTCTGTTTATGAATGCAGATTTTACTACTCTACCAAAAATTGTGGGACGGCTAAACTACAAAAAGAGAATGACAGTAAATAACAGGAAAATAAGCTACTTATTACGATAAGTTCGACTTAGTATATAGTGATAAATATGTATTTATGCATATAATAATGAAAATTAATGCTCGTAAACTTTGTCTCATCCTAAATATGGAAGCACTAAAAATATTAATCGTTGATGATATTGAAAGCATTCGCTTATATCTAAAAGAAATTTTAAAATCTAATACCTTTATCATTACTGAAGCTGAGAATGGAAAGGACGCTTTCCAGCTCATTAGAAATAATGAATTTGATCTTGTTTTAATGGATATTGAAATGCCGGGGCCCTCAGGGCTCGATGTGACTAAACGCGTGCGTCAGGAATTAAATTTTAAGCATACCCCCATTATCATTATGACGGCCCTACAGAGTCCCGAATTAATTCAAAAAGCATTTGAAATGGGTGCAACCGATTATATCTCTAAACCTCTCTCAGAATATGAAGTTCTAGCCCGAATTAATATGCGCTTAGAGCACCGAGGAATGGAACGTAAACTACAAGAAGCAAAACTCGCGGCTGAAAAAGTCAGCTATGCAAAATCAGAATTTATTTCTCGTTTAGCACATGAGCTAAAAACGCCTCTAAATGCTATTTCTGGTTTTTCTCAGCTGATTCAGCTGGAATCTGAAAATGAAAGTATCTTGGAAAATTGTGAATATATTTTGAATGCCGCTAAGCACCAAGAAGACCTCATTAATGAAGTCACTAATTTAGCAAAAATTGAAGCCGGTATTATTGATATTAATTTATCTGAAGTTTCCTTGGCTGATGTCATCAAAGAAGCATTCAATTTAACCAGCACGATGGCGAATAAGTTTCAGGTAACCTTAAACATCCCGAAAAAAAGAGATGTTTTATACACCTTAGAGGCCGATCATAAGCGTTTAAAACAAGTATTCCTTAACCTGCTTAGTAATGCTATCAAATATAATAAACAACATGGTGATGTGAGTATTTTGGTTAAACCCGTCTCTGTTGGCCGTATTAAAATTGGTATTGTAGATACCGGTGAAGGCATAAAAAAACAAGATATCCCTAAGCTCTTTGAAGCCTTTAACCGCCTCGGTGCAGAAACCAGCCAAATAGAAGGAACAGGCATTGGTCTGCCTATTAGCAAAAAGATTATTGAATTAATGGGTGGAACAATTGAGGTAGAAAGTACTATCGGCCACGGCACCATCTTTTGGGTTGAGCTAGATGCCGATCCTGCAAAAAAAGAATCGGATTAAGTAAGCCGTAGCACCCGAGTATTACAACTCTTCCGTTGCTATTTCTAGCGTTACTAAGAGCTTATTAAAATCAATAGGTTTAGTAATATAATCAAAAAAACCAGTATCTCCTGCTCTTTCTACTTGCTCAGACATGGCATCTGCCGTTACCGCAATAATAGGCAAGTCCTTAGCAAAATCAAATTGTTCTCTAATCTTTTCCATCGCCTGAAAACCATTCATCCCTGGCAAGCCTATATCCATTAATATCGCTACGGGCTGCATAGATTTTAGCATTTCTATACCGGCTTCGGCATCAGGCGCATCATGCAGTTTATATTTTTTTATACGCCCTAAAAATTTATGCATCAATAAGGTATTTGTCGGATTATCTTCTATATAAAGAATATTTTTACTCATAATGATCACTTAAAATAATTAACTGTTTTATGCTGATTCAGCACCTAATAAATAATGACTAATTTGTTCTGCAGCAAGCACTTTTGTTACCGCATTTAGCTGAATGGCTGCATCCGGCATACCAAAAACAATACTACTTTGCTCATCTTGCGCAACGGTCAAACATTCGGCTTGACGCATTGCCAGTAAGCCATCTGCCCCATCATTCCCCATACCACTAAGAATCACCCCAATCGCGCGCCCTGGGCACACTTCTGCAACGGATGCAAAAAGCCGAGAGACTGACGGTATAAAATTATTCACTTCATGATCTTTATATAATTGAATGGATAGCTGTCCAGCCACGTGTTGTATTTGGCAATGATAATCGTCAGGTGCAAAATAGACGGTGCCCGCCATTAATTTCTCCTCATCTTCTGCCACTTTAACTCGTAAATCACTGCTATCATTCAACCACTCACTTAAACCTTCAACAAAACCATTAGAAATATGCTGTGTCACAACAATAGGTAGAGGAAAATTAGCGGGAAGCCCTGTTAAAATGGACTTTAAAGCTTGCGGTCCCCCCGTAGAGCTACCAATTGCAACCAAGTGATACTTTAGTACGGACTTATTCTGATAAGGAATAGCTACTTTTTTTTCTAAACGACGTTTAACTAATTTAACTTCCGCCATCCCTCGAATGGTATTAACCATTTCACTCTGAATAGAGGAAAACTGCGGGTCATTTAAGCTACATGGCTTTTCCAAAACCGCCAGCGCCCCTTCATCGATGGCTTTAAAACTAATTTGCAACTCATCGTCCACATTTGAGCTAATCACTACGATGGGTTTAGGCTTTGTTGACATAATAGCGCGAATCGCTTCAATACCATCCATCTCAGGCATTCTAATATCCATAGTAATTAAATCTGGATCTAAGCGCTCTGAAAGCTTAATCGCTTCCAGCCCTGTTTTAGCATGGCCGACAACGTGAAAGTCCGTTTCATTTTCAATAATCGCGGTTAGTAATGCACTAACAACAGCAGAGTCTTCAACAATTAAAACATTAATCATTTACTCACCTAAATCAACTGGTTAACAATGTTAAGCAAACTTTCTGTATCAAGCATGTCTTTAGAAATGTAAGCATCCGCTCCTACCTGTACGCCCTGACTTTTGTCTTCATCACTATTCAATGATGACACAATAATAGTAGGAATCGCACTTAAACTTTCCGATGATTTTAATTTTTTAACCAGTTCAAAACCGTTTAATAGCGGCATTTCTATATCCGTCACGATAAGATCGTAGTGCTTATTGTTTTGTAACTCCTGCCAAGCCTCTACGCCATTAATCAAAGCCGTTACAGCAAAGCCTTGTTGCTGCAATATATTAAGGATCAACGTTCTTGTGGTTATTGAGTCATCAACCACAAGAACTTTCTTTTGCTGAACTTCAGCCTTATCTGCATTGTTCATCGGCTTAGACACCTGTGCGAACGGCGCTTTATTAATTAATTCTTCAGCATTTAAAACAGGGACTAATTGCCCATCCGCTAAATGCGTCATGCCGACAGAATACTCAACCTTAGTTAATGGATAACTAAAACGCTTAATAATAATCTCTTGATCACCTATCACTTGCTCAACAAAAACAGCGATACTTTCTTCACCATTAGACAAAAAAACCGCATGTAAAATATCATCCTGTTTTTCCGCTGCTTTGGGTAAGCCCAATAATTCAGATAAATAAAAACAAGAAACCGGCTGCTGATTTTTATCTAGCAGAAACACTTGTTCATTTAACTCAGTTAACTGTTGTCTTTGTACATCTTTAACCCACTCTATCGAATAAGTAGGTATCACAAAATATTGTTCAGTAATTAATAGGATAAGCCCCTGCTCACTACTTAACATAGCAGGTAATGTTAAAGAAAATTGACTACCTCGATCTACGCTAGACTGTACTTCTATCGTCGCTTTTATTTTGCGTAAATTGGCCCTAACAATATCTAAACCTACCCCTCTCCCTGAGGTTGTAGTTATCATTTTAGCTGAAGAAAAACCTGATCTAAATATCAAGTTTAGCAGTTGCTGATCATTATAAGTATCCGCATCATTTTTGCTAATAATTAATTTATCAATCGCAGCTTGCTTAATGAGCTTAAGGTCAATTCCTCGTCCATCATCCTTAATATGTATTAATAAGTTATTCGCTTGCTTAATAATTTTTAAGCTTAATTGCGCTTGTTTATTTTTACCTATTTCTTGGCGAGTTTCGGTTGACTCTATGCCATGGTCAATTGCATTAGTAATTAAATGCACTAAGGGAGTATGCAAATTTTTATAAAGATAGCGATCAATTTTAATATCCCCCCCTTCCACTATAAAATTAATTTCTTTATTCTGTTGCTTCGATAAATCATAGACCACTCTATATAATGGCGCTAATAGCGTTGCAAAAGGAACTAAGCGTAAGCTGTTAACTGATGATTCTAAATGATGTGTCAGTTGATTAAACTGCAGTGAAAACGTCCTTCTTTCATTATATAAGTTGGTTGCCTCATGTGACACTCGGGAAAAGTCTGCCGCTAATTCATATAATTTTTGATGATTCGCTAAGTCTGCTGTTGTTAATTCCTCATTCAAATCGCTATTTAAATTACCTAGGTTAATGCTTAGCTGATGTACCTTCTGCAATAGCTGTTTAAACTGTAAGTTAGCCGTTTGAATATCATCTGTTATCACGGATAGTGTATTAATAGCCTCAGAGGGCACCGAATAACTCGAACTTTGCTCTTCATTAAGCGCTATTTTTTCAATTGGCTTATGCAGGCTTACTTTAGCAGACTGAGCATCAGTACTCTGCCTCTCAACACGACTCTTAGCTACCCGGTTTTGTGGTCGTGCTTTTTTAGCCTCAAGACAATAATTAAGCTCACCTAATTGTTCACTTAGATCAAAACCTAAGGGTTTTTTATCGCGCTGACTACGAAAAATCGCATGCACAGCATCCAGCGAGGTTAAAAGCAGTGCAAATAAATCAAAAGATTCTGCTACCGTACCTTTTTCTAAGCCACTAATAATCGATTCAACACGATGAATCACTTCTACGATATCCTCTTGCCCCACACCTTTTGCAGCGCCTTTGATAGTGTGTGCTGAGCGTAGCAGTTCGGTTAAGGCGGATTGATAATCCTCTCCGTCTAATGTCTCAAGTGCAAGCAAAGCTGTTGTCATCAGTTGAATTTGCTCATCCAGCTCAACTTCAAACACAAGCAGCAATTCTTGCATTAATGCGTCATCTAATGCCATCGGCTCTATACTATTGCCTTAAGAGCCACTTTTGTAAACTCCGATGGTTTTTTGTAATTTATCCGAAATTCCCGCCAAATCAGTAGATACGTCTTTAGTTTGCTCTGCCGCTGTCACAAACTGCGTCGTCACTTTGTTGATTTGTTTCATAGCTACAGCAACTTGTGAAATTCCTGCGCCTTCTTGGCGTACCGCCGCAACAATTTGCTGACTAGCCATCACCGCTTCTTGTATAACATTATTCAGTGTATGCATAATCTCGCCGGTATTTTGCACAAGAACCTCACCGTGATCCACGCCTTTCGCTCCTTGTTCAGAAGCCATAACAGCACGATCAGTTGCTAACTGAATATCACGTAAAATACGCTGTACTTGTTCAGTTGATTGTTGTGATTGCTCAGCTAAAGCCTTCACTTCAGTGGCTACAACTGCAAATCCTTTTCCCGCATCACCCGCTTTTGCTGCTTCTATAGAAGCATTTAAAGCGAGCATTTTTGTTTGCTGTGTAATATTAGAGATCACATTATTAATATTACCAATCTGTTGTGTTTTCTCACTCAGCGTCAAAATTGTTTGCGAAATGCTGTTTACACGCTCACGAATCTCATTCATAGCTTCTATCACTTGCGATATAGCAGACAAACCATGCTCACCTTCCACTCGAATGTTATTAGCCACAGAACCCAATAACTGAGCCTTGGTTTGCGTTTGCTCTGATGTAATGCGTATTTCTTCTAAGGTCGTCGTGGTTTCATTGACTGCAGAAGCTTGTTGGCTTGCTCCGCTAGATTGCGTTAATACCGAACTATTCAGAGCATTAATAGTTTCTGTAACCGAATTACTCACGGTGGATATATCACTAGTAATACTAACCAAGCCACTAATCATAGTATTGATTTGTGTCCCTAATGACGCTAAATCATCCGTACCAACGACTTCAATTTTTTGGCGTAAATCGCCTTCTGTCACTTTTGCAATCACTGACTTATAACTCGTTACTTTTTCTTCAATTTCTTGTTTGGAAGTACTGACTTCTTTAACATCATCAACTAAGGCGTGCACATAAGTATCAATCGCAAGTTGTGAATCTATCGAAATAATTTTATTGACCGCCGATAATAGTGCCAAAGATTTACGTGAACTAAACCAGTATTTTTGTATGATTAAAGGGTTAATTAATTGTAAATAAACACTATAGCCTCCTAAATACCAGCGCGGTGTTAGCCCTATTTGCTTATGAATTGCCCCAATACGTAATTGATTATCAAAATACTCATCGCCATAATCACCGCAAAATAATTCTACTAAATAACGTACTTGGGTTTTTTTTAAACGCTCTACATTCGACCCTGCTTTTTCAATCACACCCGCTAATTCAGGAAATTGAGTGATATTTGTATAAAATTGATCAACAATTCGCTCTGCATGTCTTTTAATCGTCGGTTGAAATGCTTTTAAGATTTTGGCATCTTTTTCTGTGAAACCAACATATTTCAAGCGAGCCAGCCTTTCTTCTGGACTTAGCTTCATAACAGTCAGTAAAGACTTCATTTCTTCATTCATAGTGTTTGCCAAAGGTAGTTCAGTTAATCTCAAGCGCCGAGTCGCTTAATAATATATCTATATTGAGTAATACAACCGACTCACTCAGTAAGCCCAAAAAATAATTGGGATTAAATTTAATAGGACTTTGTAAGCTCGTTTTTAACTCCGATGGATTGTAAGTCATAAAGCCATCAATATCATTGACTAATAAACCTATTTTCTTATCTTTATCCGTAATGATAATAATTGTATAGCTTGATGCCTGTCGATTTATATTCGTCCCAGTCGCCAGAAAGTTAGTATCTAACACCGTTAAAATAATGCCTTTCCAGTTAATAACGCCCGCGATAAAAGCCGGCAACCATTTTATGCGGGTTATTTTATCGGTTTCTATCACTTCATCTAAATCTTTTTGCGAAACGCCATACCGGCTATTAGCATTCAACTGAAATTGTAAGTAGCTTATTTCTGCTTCTTCATATTGCTCATCAAGAGGAACTAAAGCTAATTTTCTAGCTCGCGCTTCTAATAGCTTTTCGTCTTCTGCAGAATGTGGCATCAGAGAACTTGCTACGATTTTATCTTCTGTCATCACTGTCTTCATGCTGAATTAACTCTAGCTCATTTTTCATAATGCCAGAAAAGCTTGAGTAGGTTAAAGGAATAACATTATGGATGGGTCTGTCTGGCTTTTCTAAAGCCGCCAGCGCTAATGCATTTTGGATAGATTTTATCGCTAACTTTTTTTTCCCTTTTTTAAGCAGAATCTGCCCAAGCTGGTAATGCGCTTCCATAAAGGCATTATTTAAAAAAATCGTTTGCCTAAAGGCAGTTTCTGCCTCACTCAAATATCCACGCTGCATTAAAATAAGCCCATAAAGTAAATAGCTGTGCGGCTCAACATCATCCTGAATAATACTCTGCTCACAGGCTTTTTGTGCTGCAGACATTTGGCCTAAATTAATTAAGCATTTTGCTTTAAACTGCAATAATTCTGCATCGTATACATCACTCTCTAGCGTTTTATTAACTTGATTTAATCCTATCTGCCACTCTGCCGCCGAGAGATGCTTAATAATTAATCGCTTGGCCTCAGCTAAATTAAGCTCGAATGCCTGTTTGTTACTTTGTTGAACCAACTGTATTTTAGGTTCAGCAACTGGCGGGGTTATTGGCGCAAAAAATAAAGACTTCTTTCTCAGGAAAAAGACATTCTCCTTTCTTTCTTGAATAAAATAATCTTTATCAATGATTAATGGGTCTGTTGCCGATAGCATCAATATTCCATTTTCATTCAGCGATTCAGAAAATCGACTATTCGCTCGCCTGATCGTTGCTTCATCAAAATAAATAAACACATTCCGACACAGAATTATATCCAGTGCGCAGGTGCCACTCATAATTGAAGGAAAGCTATCTTCAGCTAAGTTCAAATACGAAAAATTAACCTTAGCTTTGATTTCATCCGACAAACGAAAGTGGTCTTCTGCAAGCTCTTGAAAATAGCCACTACTGCTAATAAATCCTTGGCCGGTACGAATATTCCATGCGCTATATTCTGCGTGTTTAGCTCGGCTTAAAGATTGATGGCTAATATCAGTACCGAGTAGATGTAGATTCCAGCTATCGTAATCAACTAATAATTTATGCAATAAGATAGCAATAGAGTAAATTTCCTGCCCCGTTGAGCAGCCGGCACTCCAGATACGCAATTGCTTATCACCCACTTGACGCTTTTTTTCTATTAATTTAGGCAAATAATCGTATTTTAAAAAATCAATTTGCGTATCATCACGAAAAAAATAGCTCTCATCTATGGTAATGTTTTCTATCAATTTAATTCGTTCGGCACAAAACGGCTCTGCAATCATTTTTTGTAATAACGCTTGTGCACCTAAATAGCCTTCAGCTAAACAAATAGCGCTAATACTGTCGCGAAATTTTTCTAACTGGTGGTCGTGTATATTAATGCCATATGCTTGCTGAATAAAAACAGCAAAACACTGCTCATCATACGCAGTTAACACAAGTTTATTGCTCATTATATTTTTGCTCAATCGCTTGCTTTATCTCATCTGGCGTTACAGCATTAATAGCAGATAAACTACTGTCCAATAAAACGTCTGAGTTTAATAAAAAGCACGCTTCATCGGCTACTTTAAAACACGCAGTAAAAGGCGATTGTCTATTAGAAAATTCGGGGGCTAATTGCAGTTCGCTATAACTCACGTCAATAACATCAGAGACCGATGATACGATAAGCCCAACTAAACTACCGGTTTCCATCGTTTCACATAATACGACACTACTATTAATATCATATAAACTGGGGGTCTGGTGCCCTACGCGTAGAGCTAAATCTATCACCGGCACAAAAGCCCCATGGTAATTAAATGCGCCGGCTAAGTACTCTGGCGCAGAAGGCACTAATTCTAGCGCCATCAGTGATACGATTTTTTCTACTCGCTTAAGTTCTATCGCACAGACCACTCCACTCGCCATAACTGGCAAATACTGTGTTGCTTTTTGAAAGCTATGCTGTAGAAAGGGAGCCGTTCTAGCCATATCAATAAAAGCTTAGGAAGCTTTCTGTATCGGTAAATCAATATAAAAAGTCGAGCCTTCACCGAGCTGAGTTTCTAAACTGATTTTCCCTTGCATGGATTCAACTAGTTGCTTACTAATGGTAAGCCCTATCCCTGTTCCTTCAATCGCTTGCGATTTATTCGCCCTAGAAAAAGGTACAAAAAGTTCCTCTAGAAACTCATCCGACATGCCTTTTCCGGTATCAATAATAGAAATTCTTAATTGCTCACTATGAATTCGTTCACATTGTAGAATCACACTACCATTTTGCTTATTATATTTAATCGCATTGGAGAGCAAATTTAAGAGCACTTGCTTTATACGTCTATAATCGACAGTAACAAAAATGGAATCATTTGAAGGAATTAAATCTTGATACGTAAATGCAATATTATGTTTTTTGGCTAAAATCTCAACCATACTGATACATTCAATCAAGAAATCATTCGGCTGATGCATTTCTACATTTAATTTTAACTTACCCGACTCTATCGTGGATAAATCTAATATCTCATTAATCAAATCTAAAAGATGCTGCCCCGCTTGATTGATATGCTTAACTGAGTCGCTCTGCTCAGATGACAAAGGGTCATCCATATCAGTGCGTAATAACTGAGAAAAGCCTAAAATAGCGTTAAGAGGCGTGCGTAACTCATGACTCATCTTCGATAAAAAATCAGACTTCGCAGTATTTGCTTTATCCGCAAGTTCTTTTGCTCGACTTAAGTTCTGTTCAGCGAGCTTTCTATCCGTAATATCGCGAATCACACCCACTGTCCCTATGAAAACATCGTGATTATCATCCCCTAACTGATACATTCCTGCGCAGCTCACTTCCATATCAACATATTCTTGATCAAGAGTCTCAACCACGCCCAGCACAGTTTTTTCACTATTATTCACTTTAAAGAGAATTTCTAAGCCACTCGTTCTTCGGCAACCTGAGCGCCTTTCATCAAATAATTTGGGTTGCTCAGCTGATTCGGTTTGATTTAATAGGCTAGGAATAGCTTTTCGACGGCTAATTTTATCAATTTGATCCTCCGCAATCAGACAGCTAAAGTGTTTTCCAACAAGATCATCAGGCTCATAGCCTAACTTCCTCACACTCTGATTCATGAAAACAATCAACCCTTCATCATCAATTCTATAAATAATATCAGGGGCTGTTTCTACCAAAGACCTAAATCGCGCTTCTGATTCTTCTAATTGTTGCGTCTTTTTTAATAAGGATTTATTGGCTTCGCGCAATTTAGCTTGAACCTCATGTAGTTTTTTATTCCTATGTATCACCGTATCGTAGGTTGATAATAAAAAACTGAGTATTTGCCGACGATGTGAGTGAATAGGATGCGTGTACCCGTCTATAACCACAGTTAAGGGCTCTTTAACTGCCTTGTTTGTCGGATTCTCTAATAAAAAATTAATATTCGTTAATAGCTCTTTCTCTTCAAACGGCTTAATAACATACGAATCGGCTAGGGACTCAAGTCCGGTGATAATATCTTTCGTTTCTGCTAGCTCTGAAAGCAAAATGACGGGGATATGCTTTAAAGTAAAATCATTTTTTATTTCCCAAGACACCTCATAGCCATTCATAGCTGGCATGCGAATATCGGTAATAATCAGTGCTGGTAATTCTTTTCTTGCCACCTCTATAGCGTGATGGCCATCATTTGCACAATGCACTTCATAGCCAGCCTTTTCTAGCACTGTCTTGAGTAAAACCTCTTGGGTTTTACTGTCTTCTATAATGAGTATTTTTGTCATCGGTACTTCTAAATTAAAGAAAGAAAAGGTTGCAAAAGACCTAAGAAAACAGCACTAGCACTGTACACTGCTCAAAACACACCATCTAAATAATCCTATATTACAGCAACATGAATAAGCTCATCAATTTTAACTATTGCTAATTGCATCACTCTTTTGCAATCGGTAATTGAATGTAAAACTCCGTTCCTTTACCTAATTTACTTTTCACAGAAATATCAGCATCCATTTCATTAAGCATTTTTTTAGTCACATATAAGCCTAGTCCTGAACCTTCTATTTCACTGCCTTCCTTTGCTCCCCGGTTAAATTTCTTAAATAAGCCTCGGCATGTTTCTGCATTCAACCCTGCTCCTGTATCTCTGATCCTAATAATTACTTCAGCCGATGTTTTTTTATACTCTGCCGAAACAAAAATCTCCCCATGAGCGTTATTATATTTAATTGCATTAGCCAATAAATTAATCAGCGCTTGCTTTAATCGCGTGTTATCGGCAATTACTTCCGGAATTTCACTAGAGAAGTCCTCATGTAAGCTAATATTACGCTCAAGCATTGCTTGTTTAACAATATTAATCGCGGACTGAATAACGGGCTTCACTGCAAAATTTTCAAGTTCAGTCACCACCTCACCCGCTTCAATTTTGGAGATATCTAATACTTCACTGATTAAGCCCAATAAGTGCTCACTTGCATGCTCTACATCTATCAATGAATCTTGCATTGTCTTTGCAATATTTTTTTCTGCGGCTTCAGCTTGCAAAAGGTGAAGATTGCCTATAATTGAATTGAGTGGTGCTCTTAATTCATGACTCATTAGTGAAATGAATTCACTTTTTGCTGCATTAGCTTGCAGTGCTCTGCGCTTCTCTTTTTGTATTGCAACAACAGAGCGGTAGTTATTAATAAGGCTATTAATCCGAGCAATTAATTCTTCTTCAATAATTGGCTTAATAACATAATCATTAATCCCTAAATGAAATAAACCTATGCGCCTAGAAATATTATCAAAGGCCGTTACCGCTAGGATAGGTACATCCCCTTTATTGCCACTTAGTCGTCTTATTTTATTTGCCAGAGTAACGCCACTCATTGCGCCATCTAGCACAATATCGGTTAAAACAATATCATAGTCATGTTTAATAAATGCGGAAAAAGCATCTTCTCCTGAGGTATAGCTATCGACCTTTAAGCCACGACGCTCTAACATCTCCGTTACAAATAACTGTTGCGATAAGGTATCTTCAATATATAAGACGCGCCCAGAAATGCGGTAGTTCTGCAGGCCAAAGCGGCGTATAAAATTAACCAACTGTTCAACATCTTTTTTCTCAAAAATATCGATGATTCCTGATTTCATCGCATTTTGTGTAATGCTACTTGATTCTTCTGATGTCAATAATACGATGGGGGTATACGCGTATTTTTTTATTTGCCGAATAGCTTTAGTCAGCTGTATGGCATTCATGTCATCCAGATACATGGAGACACAAATAATTTCAAACCTATCCCGCTCAAGCACATGTATCGCTGATGCCCCAGTTTCTGCAAAAGCGTACTCTATACCTGTCCCTTGTAAGGTACTGGCAATGATGTTTTGAAATAATTTAACTCGATCAACTACTAAAATTTTCATTTTATATTCTGCTACTTCCCATTACGATCTAAATTCAACCTTAACTAAAAACGCCTACTTATCTATCAGTCGTTTGACTAAAGTATTATAGTCTATTCGTATTCTCGCATACCTTAAATGACAGTTTTAAACAGTTATTTACTATACCAACCTCATTAACATTAAATATCAACCGCATACTAGCCTTTATCTTGATACCTCCGCGCATCCGCTATTTGATGTAACTCATCTAATCCACCCTCCCCATCATCAGGATAAACGGCTATTCCAATACTGGCAGTTACTTGCAATACTACGTCATCAATACCTAGCGGTTTAGCAATAATAGCCTTTAACCTATCGACTAAAGTTTGGCTGCTATTTTGATGCTCTACATTGACCATCAGAACAATAAATTCATCCCCACCTAAGCGAATAACGCAGTCCACTTCTCTCGCCGTAAATTCTATTCTCGCAGCAATCATCTGCAGTAAGATGTCACCATAAGCATGGCCATATTGATCATTAATCGGTTTAAATTTATTTAAACCAATAAATAACACTCCAAACTTTGCCTTATTTCGTTTAGATAGCACTAGCAGCTCATAAAATTTTCGCTCTAAAAATCGACGATTTGGCAGCCCTGTTAAAGAATCTCGTCCGGACAGCTCCTTTAAATACTCGATATGTTCACGTTCCTCAGTAATATCGGAAAAAAGCGCAAGATAATTTTCAACCTCTCCTTTTAGATTGCATAACGCATTAATACAAATACTTTGTAAATACACTTCTCCATTTTTACGGCGATTATAAATCTCTCCGCTCCATGTATCATGCTTGTCAATTTGCTGCCACATCGCCTGGTAAAAGTTTGGATCATGTTTTCCTGAACTTAAAACGCGTGGATTACAGCCTAAAATAGACTCAATTTGATACCCCGTTGCTTCACAAAATGCAGCATTAACGCGAATAATATTTTTATCCTTATCGGTAATCATCACCGCCTGCTTAGAAAGTTCACAAACTTGGTTACCCAAACTTAAATATTTATCTCGTCCTAATGTAAGTGCAACCTCCGGTAGTGAGGTTGGATAAGAATAATGATTGATGAGGCTTGCAAACTTACTGTGCTTAATCACTTTAATAGGAATTTGAAGTGAATACCCTAGGTTACGCACCGCCTGAATAGGGTTACTTATTAACGGATCAACCGCCATGATTTTTTTACGCAATCGAGACAATACTAATTCTAAACGGTTTTTTTCATAGCCTGCCCATTCCTCACCCCACAACTCAACAATAGTTTGCGAAGAAACTGTAAGTAAATTATTTTCAGCTAATTTAGCAATCAGTTGATATTCGCGAAAAGAGAGCTTTAAAACATGCCCACTAGGCGCATGGAGCTCATGACTCTTTTCATGTAATCGCCAAGATATTTCTGGTATATGCTGAGCCTCAGAAACACCTAAGCGCCGGTAAATACTAGCAATAATGGCACCGAGCTCACGATAATCCACTGGCTTTACTTGATATGAATCAACTAACTCCAAAGCAATCAATCGCTCATGCAGGCTGCTGCGCGCCGTCAAAAAAATGATGCCAATTTGTTTGGTTATTTTGTTTTTACGCAATTTTCGCGCAATAGATAGGCCATCATCACCCGATAAAGTCCAATCTAAAATAACAATATCTGGTAACTCTTGTTCTATTAATGCTTCCAGTTTCTGTACGTTATGTACACCACGGCAATCATGCCCCTGGCCCCTAAGGCTATAGACAATATCATCAAGCAAATGTCCTCGGTCTTCAACAACATAGACTTTAATCATTCATTAGTAACCTGTCACTTTTTATCAGCCAAATAGCTAACCTATCTAAATAATTAATTCTATTCACTCGCCATTTCAAAAAATATACAACAAAGTCCTAACTTTCATTTTATCTCTGCTAAAACAAAAAAAGGGAGAGTATCTAAGCCACATTATAATTCGCTATGTTTCTAGGCCTCACTAATGACAGCAAATGCTAGTTTTATTCATTAATTCGATAACTGTTTAAACTCGGTCTTACTCAGAACTACGCCAAACTATATCAAACTACTTTACATTTTCTGTTATTAAGTTAGCTGCTAATACTAAACTGACCTTGTAACATCAATGGTCAATACAAAAACCCAAATTAAAATTCTAAACTTCATTGATGCCTCTATTGAATAAATGGCTATTTGATCTCTGCTGCATCTAATTCCTTAGTAACTTTAGCAATAACATCTAAAAAACTACTAATATTTAGAGGCTTAGTTAAATAATCATAAAAACCTAAAGCTTTGCCTTTTTCAATATCTTTGCTCATCGCATTCGCAGTAATCGCAATAACCGGTAGCTTATCTGCATAATCAAAGCGCCTTTGAATTTCAGCATACGCTTCATAGCCATTCATTCCAGGAAGGTCAATATCTAATAAAACGATATCTGGCTTTTTGTGCGTCATTAATTCTAAGCCAATTTCTGCATCAGGCGCATCTAATAAGGAAAAGCCATTCACTCGCTTTATCACCTTACGCATGAGTTTAGTATTCGCAGGATTATCTTCTATATAAAGTAGTGTTTTATTCGTGCTCTCTATTTCATTGGCTTCATTGGCTTCATTGGCTTCATTGGCTTCATTGGCTTCATTGGCTATTAAAGTAGCCTCTTTATCTAGCGGTAATGTAAACCAGAATGTACTACCAACACCTTCTTTACTGTCTAAACCAATTTCACCCTTCAGTTGCTCAACAATATTTTTACATAAACTTAGACCGATACCTGTCCCTTCAATAGCCGTATTCTCTGCGCCTATACGGCTAAAAGGCAAAAATAATGCCTGTTGATCTTTTTCGCTTATCCCTGGGCCTGTATCTTTAATAGCAATACGCAAATACTCATCATTATTGCTTAACTCTATCTCTATATGCCCACATTCATGGTTATATTTGATGGCATTAGATAATAAATTTAAGAGTACCTGCTTAGCTCTCATATAGTCAGCAATCACTTGCTCATGCGTACTATTGTTATGCACACTAATAACGATATTTCTTTTTTCTGCCATATCGTTAATGAAAGGCCTGACTTCATTATAAATATCATCAAACATAACACTTTCTAATGATAAATTAACCTTGCCTGCCTCAATTGCGGATAGATCTAAAATCTCATTAATTAATTCCAATAGGTGCTGTCCACCTTTATAAATTAACTCAACCGATTCGTACTGCCCTTCTGTTAACGGCTCATCTTCATCCGTCTCTAATAATTGAGAAAAACCAATAATTGCATTTAATGGCGTGCGTAACTCATGACTCATGCTCGATAGAAACTGCGATTTAGCTTTATTCGCTTCTTCTGCTAACTGTTTAGCTTCCAATAATTCAAACTCTGCTTTTTTACGCGTTGTAGTAATCGTCCCTACGCCTTGATACTCCAACAATTTTCCATTGTCATCAAAAATACCGCGAGTCGTCCAGACCTGCCATTCATCACGCCCCTCTGCCGATACTATTTTATCTTCATGCCATTGAGTGGAATTCTCACCTGTAATCAAGCGATGCGCAGAACTCATCCACTCTACGATATTATTCGGCAAGCCATCTAATAAAGACGCCCCTATTAACTGATCTCGTGTTTTATTTTTATATTCACAGTATGCTTTATTGGCAAACGTAATTATAAAATCCTTGTTATAACGGCAAATTAAATCATCTTGGTCATCTACAACAGATAAAAATCGACTTTCACTTTCTACCAGCTTTCCTGCCATAGCGATGGCTTGTTTTTTATCCGTTAAATTTTCAACAAAGCCTATAAACTCATGCCGGCCTTGTAATTTAATTTCTGACACCCGCAAATTCATCGGAAAAGTCGAACCATCCTTTCTTTGCCCTATCACTTCTCGGTCTAAGTCAATAATGCCTTTAATGCCCGTTTTTAAATAATTAGCTAGATAACCATCATGCTTATCTTTAAAAGGATTAGGCATTAACATTTTAATATTACTGCCATTCACCTCATGCCACTCAAAACCAAATAGCTCTTCCGCCGCTTTATTAAAAATAGAGATACAACCTTTGGGGTCAATCGTAATAATAACCGCATGTGTGGTATTTAAAATCGCATCAGCTAACTGCTTCTGTACCATCATTTCAATCGCTTGATCCCCGATTGCTATTTCATTTTGCTCAGCTAACTGTCTTGCTTCTTCCAGTTGTTGATTATCGTCTTCTTGTTGCTTAAAGGTTTGATTAATTAGACGGAACGCAGGAGCAACCCCCTTCCAAGCGCTGATTAACAAACTTAATAAAATAATGCAAACACCAGCCCAGGAATACCATAAGAACTTTGTCACTTCTTGTTCTACCTGCGCTTCGGTTAATTTTGTAACTTTTTCGACTACCGCCAGGAATGCTTTTTCCGCAATGCTGTAATCAGCAATCAATTGTCTAAGTTTTGGCGCATCGCGTTGAGCACTATCTAGCTCAACTAACGCTTCGGTCATTATCATTTCTAATACGTCAAAAGCATGAGTATGTTGCTCTAATATCTCAGCGTGTTGCTTATAAATCTGCTGGCTAATTAAGGTCGCCTGTATGATTTGAATCATTTCCAAGTCATCTTTAATTTCAGCAATATATTGCACACTTTTAACTGTTAGCCCTTTTTCAACTAAGCTCAGAGCTAAATTCTTGACTACTCGCTGACTCAGCATCCGCTGCTTACCGGCTTGATTAATCAATCTTCCTTTATTTTCTTCCAAGCTGACTTCATAACTAATATACAGCGGCAAAGAAATAGTAAGAAAACCCACTATACTCAACAGGCTTATTAAAACTTTACGCAATTTTTTTGCTGGATTTTTTGGATGGTTTATCATTTTAATTTTTCTATTGTGCGTTCTGCGAACAAGAAATAACCAAACATGCAACATCATCTTGTTCTTGAGCAGGATCGATAAACTGAGTAATCATTCTTTGAATACCTTCAATACGCTTACCTGGTTTAGTCGCTAACAAAGTCTCCATAAACGCATCACCTCCCAAAAGATTACCTTTTTCATCAACAACATCAGTTACACCATCTGAGCATAAAAATAACTCACAGTCTTCTGTCCAGCGCCATAGCGCTGTTGTTCCATCAAAAGCCGCTGTACTCAATACCCCACAAGAGACATGCTGAGATAAAAAGCTATGTATTATTTCATTGTTGTTATTGAGTACCAGTAGCGAAGGTAATCCGCCATTCCAAATTTCTATACTTTGCTTTTCATCATCAATTAAGCCAACGGCTAAAGCAACGAAATGCCCTAAAGGTAAATCCTGCTTGAGCCGCGTATTAATTTCTTTGACAATGGCAGAAACGCTAACATCTTGTTTAACCATACTCTGAAATAATTGGCTAACAATAATCGTCGGTAATGCGGCAGATAATCCATGTCCTGTCGCATCAGCCAAAATAAAGTAAAGCTGTGTTTCTGAAACGCGCTTCGCTGAAATTAGGTCGCCGCTGAAACGCGCAGAGGGCTTTATCCAATAGTCTAACTGTGAATCGTGTAAGTTACTTTTTGCAACTATCTTTTCAAAAACATCCCTAGAGAAATCCAATTCACGCTCATTTTCGTTATGGTAGTGCTGTAAACGCTGTTTATTTGCGAGTAAGTCCGCTTGTAATAAAGCCACACGTTCAGCCGCTGCAATTTTAGCTTTAAGAATAACGGAGTTAAATGGCTTACCAATATAATCATTTGCTCCCGCGTCTAAACCATTAACCACACTTTCTTCATCTGAAAATGCGCTGATCACTATAATTTGTACGTTTTTTTCCGTCTGAATCGCTCGTATTTTCTGAATCGCTTCTGCCCCACCCATCACGGGCATCATCATATCCATTAAAATCAGGTCAGGAGCTGCTTGCTGGAAAACATCGACAGCTTCTTGCCCATTCTCTGCAAATAAAAGTTCCGCCTGTGTTTTTTCTAATAATTTTTTTAATAGAAGACGGTTTACTTTTTGGTCATCAACAATCAGTATTTTCATTTATCCCTCAATGTTTTACTTTAGCCACTCAATAATATTAAGTTTGTAACCTTTATTCTAGTTTTTAAGCGAAAATTTCGCTTCTTTTTTGCCTTTATACTATAAGTGACGATTAATTCTCATTAATACATTAATTTATTCAATGCCCTTTAACTTGACCCCAGCTTTAAACAAGTTAAAACTCGCGTTACTAAGCTTTTATCATATGCCCTGATTATTCCTTTTTTATTAAAACAGGGAAGTCTTTAGATTCTCGTGTTAGCCAGCTATAAATCCGTTTCATCACTAAGGCATGATCCCCCCAATAAGTTGAGTTAGAGTAATTGAGTTTATCTTGCCGATACCGCGGATTATTACGCGCGGCTATTCTACGTTTTCGTGCATTAGCAATACCTGTAGTGGTACCTGATGCACTGTATAAATCTAAAAAAGGGATATTTATCTGTTTTAATAGCTCAACAGTTTGCGCATGAATATTATTATTTTTAGGGATATTTAAACCAATGCTTATAATCGCTTTTAATTCCGGAATGATTTCTGTTCCCGCTGCATGCAATCCCATTAACGCGCCAAGTTGGTGTCCTACAATCACGACTTGCGTATTTGTTTTTGCAACATATTGAACCGCTTTAACAATCCGTTGAGTAGCCTCAGGCAGTAGCTGATAATAATCTTCATCGCTGGCTCCACTTTCTCTTAACGGTAACTGTAAAGCTAAAGTGCCCCAGTTTCTTTCAGGAAATTTCCGCCTTAACTCATAAATCAGCGGGTCTTTATCGGGGTGACTGCCTATATCATGTAATAAAATCACTATTCCACGGTTAGTACTCGATTCGGTTTCTGCATATAAACTAGCAAAACGCTCTGTGCCTTCGCCTAACCAAATTAATTCTCCATATTGCGGGAGAGCTTTAATTTCTTCGACATTTTCTTGCTCACGCGCTCTATCAGAAGCAAAGCTAACGTTACAAATAAGTGTACAAAAAAGTATAAACAGGTATTTTTTCATCATGAGTAGCATACAACTTAAAGCAAAGGCGGGCATTGCACCCGCCTTATCAAACTGTTTATAAGTTCGTCATAACCAGTACTGTCGCTGCGCTTGAAATGATAGCCACTGAAATCAGCGTTAAAATCCCAAAACCACCAGCACCTTCGCTGAAAGGCTCTACCCCTTCAATAATGGCGTTAACCGCTTTTATTTTGCCATTTTCTTCTGTTATATCGTAATGAATCACATCACCTATACGTGGACGACGGCTCATATTGTTAAGTGAAGAAATATGAATAAAAACATCATCTTCTTTATTGTTACTTTCTGTTCTAATAAACCCAAAACCACGATCATCTTTCCAAGCCGCAATAGTGCCTGTTTCTGTTTGTGTCGCCATAAGTAAAACCTCTTTTCGTTATATACAATAAGCTTGTAATTCGCTTATTACGCCTCTTGAGCTATCAATTAGCTCTGTACTTTCTAGTATTCTGTACAAGTCTCTTGCTCGGAAACGGGTACTCCACCCAGCAAATGTTCTTGAATAATGCTATCTAGTTTCTCGCTGGAGAACATCATAATACCAGACTCCATCTGCTTATATACAAATTAGCGGCTCTGATTCACATACACCCAAACAAATAGCCCGACTACGTTTAACTATTAACGCATCTCTAGCCCTGATTGTTTAAATTTATCTCAATTGCTAGGCCTTCGCCATTAGGAAGTAATACAGTTAACTAAGTCACTTGCTATGCATCATGCTTAATAATTGCAAGTAAAAAAGCTTTAGAAGATGAGGTGTTATTTGAAGGTTATAAAATGATTTTTATAATCTATATACTCAGTAGGAAAAGGAAAGGCCGTTTGAAATAATTCTCAGATCTACCTTTGTAAGCTTAAGCAACTACAAGCTATTCCCAGTAGCATTCCTAAATTAACGATCTCCATAACTCATTAATTTTCAATGCATGTTTTCTAAATCACTGCCTGAACCTAGGTAATTCATCACCTAAAATAAGCACTTAAACTGAGGCTAACGTCTACCTCAGTTTAAACTTATATTAAATACTGATTAGTATTTCACTTCTTTTTTAATAACTGTTTTACCATCAATCACTAACTCAGAAATACCACCCACTGTTAAATGTAAGGTACATTTTGCTTTTGTGAAGCTATATTTATCATCGGTTTCATTTGAATCCCACGTTAGAGAAACATACGTTTCTTTGTCTGTCTCTGTATCTGTTGGAAAGTAAACTACGTCACCTGTTTCTTGTTTAATTGCGCTAGGGCATTTTTGGTTTGCCATTGACTGCATACCTGATACAGCTCGTACCATCGCAGCATCTGCTTTAAATTCATTGGTTTCTTCTTTATTAGATCCAACTAGTAAAAAACCGACAATAAAAACTCCAGCTACTGCTGCCATTAATTGTTGTGTTTTATTCATTATTATTTCCTCATTGTTTAATAAAATGGTTTTATTTATTCTGACAAGCTCTCAGAGTCTCCCCTCCGATTCTATGGGATTTAGACAGTATTAGCAAAGATTAATAATTAAATTCAAAATCAATGGTTTCCTATTTCATAGGAACGGACACTATTTCATTGTTCTTCTGCAAAATCACGCTCAATTTACTGCTTTGCCCAAGCCTCTTATTCCGTAATCCTATTTGTTATATAACACCACCCAAGTATCAAAAGTGACCTAGCTATCATGAAAAATCAAGCCATGAATCTCTTTAGCGCCTATCAATTCAAGCTTTATGTGTGAGTAGATTATAATAAACCTATACTGATCATTTAAACCTGTAAAGCATATGCAAATTTCTCTTATTATTCCCAGCTACAATCGTAGTAGCTCTTTAAATCGTGCTCTGCAATCTGTTTTATCTCAATCGCACTTACCTAATGAGATTATCGTTGTTGATGATGGCTCTAACGACAATACTGCGGAAATGCTACGCGAGGAATTCCCGCAGGTCACTTATCTTTATCAAACAAATAAAGGTGTAAGTAGCGCTAGAAATTTAGGTATACAACATTCAAGTGGCGATTGGATTGCACTCTTAGATTCTGATGATACTTGGCTAAGCCATAAGTTAGAAAAACAGGTCAGTGCATTACAGCAATCACCCGAGTTAAAAATATGTCATACCGAGGAAATTTGGATTCGTAATGGCGTTCGCGTAAATGCAATGAATAAGCATAAAAAGTCAGGTGGCTGGATATTTAAACAGTGCCTGCCTTTATGTGCAATGTCCCCTTCATCTATCCTAATTCATCGCTCTGTTTTTGATAACCTGGGGGGGTTTGATGAAAGTTTAGTGGCTTGTGAAGATTATGATCTTTGGCTACGCATTAGTAATCAATACCCCGTTATGTTTATGGAGCAGCCTTTAATTAATAAATATGGCGGCCATGAAGACCAGTTATCTCAGCAACACTGGGGAATGGACCGCTTTAGAATTCAAGCGCTGGATAAGCTACTTAAGCACTCCGCTCTAAGTGATGAAAACAGGAGCCTAGCTATCAATATGCTGTTAAAAAAATCGCGCATTTTTCAAAAAGGGGCGGAAAAAAGAGGGAAAGTTGAGTCTGTAGCCCATTACCAAGCTTTAATTGATCGGTATTCTAGCGAGTAATACATTAGCTCACTACGACAAAGATCAATAGCACCGTATAATAACAATGATTCCTTAGTTAACAGTACACAACTCATGTTTAATATTGCGCTTTACGAACCTAAAATCCCCCAAAATACCGGAAATATTATCCGCTTAATTGCCAATAATGGCTGTCACCTACATTTAATTGAACCACTCGGATTTAATTTGGAAGAGAAAAGTTTAAGGCGCTCAGGTTTAGATTATCTTGATTTAGCTAATATCACTCAACATGCTAATTACGCTAGTTTTTTAGAGGCTATGCAAGGACATAGAATTTTAGCTATCACAACAAAAGGGACTGCATCATATACTGATGTTGATTACCAGAAAGGCGATATTTTATTGTTTGGTTCAGAAACAGCGGGCTTACCTAAAGATGTACAGCAAGAAATTC
Source organism: uncultured Gammaproteobacteria bacterium (assembly GCA_965365945.1). GTDB lineage: Bacteria > Pseudomonadota > Gammaproteobacteria > Methylococcales > Methylomonadaceae > Methyloprofundus. Next base: position 42,884 of record CBDUDP010000023.1, on the reverse strand, counting down.
CAGCTGAGCAGCAATTAAGAATTCCTATGCAGCCAAATAACCGCAGTATGAACCTCTCTAATACGGTTGCTATTGTTAGTTATGAAGCGTGGAGACAACATAGCTTTGTTGGCGGACAATAAGTCAAAAAAAGGAGCTGTGACATAGCCACAACTCCTTCGATCTAAAAAGCGAACTTAATCTTTAATAACCACAGACTCTAAACCCCAAATTTCATCACTATAATTTTGAATAGTTCTATCTGTTGAAAATTTACCACTGTTCGCTGTATTCATAATACTCATTCGAGTCCAGCGCTCTTGATCGTTATAAGCCACTTCAACTTGTTTTTGCATATCAACAAAACTACGGAAATCGGCAATTGTCATCCAAGGATCATCAGAACTTTTGATTGAGTTAATAACATCATCAAAAATCCCTGGCTCAAACTGATTAAAGTGGCCACACTCTAGTAAATTAAGAACCCGTTTTAAATCATCATCCTGATTAATCATTTCCATTGGGTTGTAATCAGGACGCAAGGCAACCACTTCATCTTCCGTTAAACCAAAGAGAAAGAAATTTTCATCGCCCACTTCTTCTCTGATCTCTATATTTGCGCCATCTAAAGTACCAATCGTTAATGCACCGTTCATCATGAACTTCATATTACCTGTACCAGATGCTTCTTTTCCTGCTGTCGAAATTTGCTCTGATAAATCAGCTGCTGGACAAATCTTTTCCATTGCAGAGACACGATAGTTAGGTAAAAACACCAGTTGCAACTTATCACCAACATCAGGATCATTACTCAGCACTTGCGAAATATTATTGATCAATTTAATAATGCGTTTTGCCATGTAATACCCTGGCGCAGCTTTACCACCGATCAGCACACAACGGTTTGTCCAGTTTTCTGTATCACCGCGCTTAATACGATCATAAAGGTGAATTACATGCAGTACGTTAAGTAGTTGACGTTTATATTCATGAAAACGTTTTACCTGAATATCAAATAGAGCATTACTATTGATATCAATATCATATTCTTCTTTACTATAGTCAACTAACGCTTGTTTTGCATTATTTTGTAAAGCATACCATTTGGCACAGAACTTCTTATTATCAATAAACGCTTCTAGCTTTTTTAACTCAGATAAGTCGGTAATCCATTTATCACCAATATTAGCCGTAATAAAACTTGCTAACTCAGGGTTACATCCAGCTAACCACCGACGTGGTGTGACACCATTGGTTTTATTATTAAATTTATGCGGCCATAATTGGTAAAAATCATTAAATAGGCCTTCTTGTAATAATTTTGAATGTAATTCTGCTACTCCATTAATCGAATAACTACCTACAATCGCTAAATAAGCCATTCTAACTTGCTTTTCGCCACACTCTTCTATGATAGACATACGCGATAACCGTGCGTTATCCCCTGGCCAATGGGCAGAAACTTCAGCTAAAAAGTGGGCGTTAATTTCATAAATAATTTCTAACACGCGCGGTAAAAGACGCTCAAATAAACTAACCGACCACTTTTCTAATGCTTCAGGTAACAAAGTATGATTAGTATAAGCCATTGTTTTTTGGACAATAGCCCACGCATCATTCCATGCCACACCGTGCTCATCAATTAATAAGCGCATTAATTCAGCAACGGACACACTTGGGTGCGTGTCATTTAATTGAAAGCAGTTTTTCTCAGCAAAATTTGTAAAATCATCGCCATGCCGTCCAACCCAGTTTGCCACAATATCTTGCAAACTTGCTGAGGCAAGTAGGTATTGTTGCTGTAGGCGTAATGCTTTACCATTTTCATTCGCATCATTTGGGTACAACACCATACTAATGTTTTCAGCAGTATTTTTTTCAGCTACTGCTTCTGCATAATCACCGGCATTAAATTCTTGTAAATTAAATTCTTCAGTTGCCGCAGATTTCCATAATCGTAAAGTATTAACGGTACCATTTTCGTAGCCAGGGATAGGCGTATCATAAGGAACAGCGAGAATATCATTAGTATTTACCCAGCACTTTCTCTCACTACCATCAGCATTAATGAAACGCTCAACATGCCCACCAAACTTAATTGTTTGAGTGTATTCAGGGCGCTCAATCTCCCAAATATTACCATTTTTTAACCAATGATCGGGGTGTTCAACTTGCTCACCATTAACAATACCTTGCGCAAACATCCCATACTCATAACGCAAGCCGTAACCCATAACAGGAAGCTGTAAGGTTGCACAGCTATCAATAAAACAAGCAGCTAAACGCCCCAACCCACCATTACCTAAACCCGCATCAGGCTCATGATCAATCAGCTCTTCAATATCTAGTCCTAAGTCATACATTGCCGCAGCAACATCATCAGTAATACCCAAATTTAACATGGCATTACTTAGGGTTCGCCCCATTAGAAATTCCATCGATAGGTAATAAGCTTTTTTACAATCTTGTTTTCTATAAGTATTGTAAGTTTTTTTCCAGCGCTCAACCAATCGATCACTAATCACTAATGATAAGGCCTCATAAGCATAGTAGGGAGAACGACAGTACTCATCTCGACCTAATCTATGACTGTAATATCTTTTAAAGTCAGCAATAAAGTCTGGCTTTTTTTCCCCTAATTTAGGGACATTAGTAATGCTAGAAATTGGTGTGCTTTTATTAAAGGTTCTATTTGGCATTATATTGGACTAGAGCTATTAAGATTTGAAAGTCCCTGAAGTTAATCAAAGATTAGCTTCAGGGGTTAAATTATTTACAAAAGCTGCGAAGCTTGATCATAACTTACCGTGGCACTGTTTATATTTTTTACCCGACCCACAAGGGCAAGGCTCATTTCTACCTACTTTTTTATCATCTCTTACAAAAGGAGCCTCAGCAGAAGCTTCATTTTCTATCACTTCAACATCAGAGCTATCTTCTAAGATATTATCAGCTTCAGCATGTTCAAAATTCAATTCTTGAGTTACTTGACGGGCTTCATCAATTTCATCTGCATTCTCTGTAGACACATGAACTTTAGATAAAATACCAATTACTTCATACTTAATCTGATCAAGCAGCGCAGTGAACATATCAAAGCCTTCACGCTTATATTCCTGTTTAGGGTCTTTTTGCGCATAACCTCTAAAGTGTATGCCTTGACGTAAGCTATCCATAGCTGCCAAATGCTCTTTCCAGCTATTATCTAACACCTGAAGCATGACAGACTTCTCAAAGTGTCGCATAACATCAAATGTAATGTCTTCTTCTTTTTTCTTATATTCTGCAGTAATATCATCAATAATTGCTAAGCGTAATGACTCTTCATGCAAATTAGCATCCTCTGCTAACATTTTTGCAATCGGAATTTCTACTTCAAACTCTTCTTTCAAATGTGCTTCTAGTCCAGCAACATCCCATTGCTCTTCCATTGTTTTTGCAGGGATATATTTAGTAATGACATCATTAATCACATCAGCTCTTATCGCCGTAATAATTTCACTGATATCCTCTGAAGACATCAGCTCATCACGCTGTTGATAGATCACTTTACGCTGATCATTCGCCACATCGTCATAAGCTAATATTTCTTTGCGCACATCAAAATTACGCCCTTCAACTTTTTTCTGTGCATTCTCAATTGATCGTGTCACCCATGGGTGCTCAATTGCTTCACCCTCTTCCATACCTAATTTTTTCATTAGGCCCGCAACACGATCAGATGCAAAAATACGCATCAGATCATCTTCTAATGATAAATAGAACCGAGTTGACCCAGCATCCCCTTGACGCCCAGAACGACCTCTTAACTGATTATCAATTCTTCGTGACTCATGTCTTTCAGATCCAATAACGTGCAATCCGCCACTCGTCAATACTTGTGCGTGCCGGTCTACCCATTGACCTCTCAGCTTATCTACCTCAGCCTCAGTTACATCCTCTCCTGCCCGTGAAATCTCAGCATCAAGATTCCCCCCCAGCACGATATCTGTTCCACGCCCAGCCATATTGGTAGCAATCGTTACGGCTTTAGGCATTCCTGCTTGTTCAATAATATGCGCTTCACGCTCATGCTGTTTAGCATTGAGTACTTCGTGTGTAATTTTTGCTTGCGATAGAATATTTGAAATAATTTCAGAATTTTCTACTGATGTAGTTCCAACTAGAACTGGCTGGCCACGCTCAACACACGCTTTTATATCTTCAGTAATGGCTAAATATTTTTCATTCGCGGTTAAATAGATCAAGTCACCTTTATCTTCGCGACTAAGTGGCTTATGTGTTGGAATAACAACAACTTCTAAACCATATATCTTATTTAATTCAAATGATTCTGTATCTGCTGTCCCTGTCATGCCTGACAGTTTTTCATATAATCTAAAGTAATTCTGAAATGTTATAGATGCAAGCGTTTGATTCTCGCTTTGTATCTTAGTCCCTTCTTTAGCTTCCATTGCTTGATGTAAGCCTTCTGACCATCGTCGTCCAGGCATAATACGCCCAGTAAACTCATCAACAATAACAACTTCATTATGTTGCACAATATAATCAACATCACGCTGAAATAAAACATGCGCTCTCAAAGATGCATTTAAATAATGCATTAGCCTAATATTTTCTGGAGCATATAAGCTACTCCCTTCATCCAGCAGCCCATGTTGAACGAGTAAGCGCTCAATATTTTCATGTCCCGCTTCTGTCAAATGTAGCTGCTTTGATTTTTCATCTACCGTAAAATCACCAGGACCTTGCTCTTCGCCTTCTTTTTCGCCCTCTTGCCTTTCTACCTTAGTTAAAAACGGTACAATTTCATTGGTTTTTTGATAGGTTTCAATACTATCTTCGACGGGGCCCGATATTATTAATGGGGTTCTCGCCTCATCAATTAAAATGGAATCAACCTCATCAACAATAGCAAAGTGTAATTTACGCTGAACTTTTTGGTCTAAGCTAAACGCCATGTTATCGCGCAAGTAATCAAAACCAAATTCGTTATTAGTTCCGTAGGTAATATCAGCTGCATACGCTGTTTTACGCTCTTCATGACTTAAATTACTTATAATCACCCCTGTGGTTAGGCCCAAATAAGTATATAAGCGCCCCATCCATTCTGAGTCACGTGCAGCTAAATAATCATTGACGGTTACAACATGCACTCCCTTTGCGGGCAATGCATTTAAGTACGCAGCTAAAGTCGCCATCAGGGTTTTTCCTTCCCCTGTTTTCATTTCTGCAATTTTTCCGTCGTTTAAGACCATCCCGCCAATTAACTGTACATCAAAATGACGCATATTAAATACACGCGAGGAAGCTTCTCTTACTGTTGAAAAAGCTTCTGGAATTAAGCTTTCTAAGCTATCGCCTTTGTCTAGGCGCGCTCGGAATTCTTGTGTTTTTGCTTGTAAGGCCTCTTCACTTAATTTTTCATACTCACCTGATAACTTATTAACTAAGCGTACAAGTTTTGTTTTTTTCTTAACCAAGCGATCATTACGACTACCTACAACGAATTTAGCAAGCTTCCCCAGCATCCTATTACCTTAAAGTCTGTTGTTCTTAAATAATTACTACAATTATATCCTGTTTTCAGCCCATAAATGCAAACAATACGCCTGTTAGCACAAAATAAAAAACTCCAGCTTAAACATCTTTCATAACCGCATTTAAAGCCTATCTGACTCAACTAACATGTACTTATTTACATAACGCTAAGTCACTCTGAATTTTATAAGTTATATTCCTTATCCTTTATCAATATCTTCTTTATTAAATTTTAGGCAAAAAAAAGCCCCTGTTACTTTCGTAACAGGGGCTTTTATTGCTTTTAATTCCTACTTAGTCAGACTAAGTATTCTTTAATCGATTAGATGAAAGAAGGAATTAATGGAGCATCTACCATAGTCATTTGACGGTTACCATCTTCGTCGAAGAAGAATAGTAAGCCAGCAAAACGGCTATCAGGATCGTAGATTAAATCAGCTAAACGGTAAACTTCCCAAGCTGCATCAGAAGCAGTAACTTCAATAGTTCTAGTCTCACCAGGAGCAATAGGGCTATTATCAGAAACTGTTAAGCCTTCTTCAGCTAGGATGTCATCAGGGTAACCTGATTCATCTTCAGTTACGTCTGCATCTAAGAAACGAACAGAAGCTGTGTTGAACTCACCTAAACGAATACCAGAATCACCATTGTTAGTGATTGTTAAAGTCATTTGCATAGCACGTCCCGGTACACGGTACGTAGCATCTTCAACTTTAACAGAAACCGTAGTTTCTGGCATTTCAATTGGCATAATACCACGCATTAAACCAGCTTGTAATGGAGTAGTAATTGGGAACTCGTCGTTTGTTGCTCCTAAAGAGAACATCAAAATACCTAGAGTACCAACTGCAAAACCCATTGCAACTTTCTTATCAGTAGCGCTAATTAAAGTATTAGCTTTACCAGAAGAAACAGCGATATGGCGAGGGATAAACATTGGACGTTTTACCCAGAACAACAACCAAGCTGTACCGAAAGACATCCATAATGCGTGCCAGAAATATACGTTATCTAAAGCGTAAGTTTCTAGGTCTAATGTAGTACCAGTTAACGTAGTTAATGGATTAACGAAATCACCCATTGAACCAGTAATTGTTACCCATTTACCTGGACCAATAATTGGACCACCACCTTCAACGTTCATCATAGTATGTACGTGCCAGTCACCTGGACGACGTGCTTTTAGAAGAACTTTGAATTCATAAGTATCACCTAGTTCTAATGTTACAGAACGAGGTACTAATTGACCACCAATCCAAGAACCTTGACGAATAAATACAGGTCCTGGAATACCGATGTTCAAGAAAGATACTTCAGGTTTATCAACAGTTTCAGGCCAACCCGCGAAAACGTGGAATTTACCAGAAATGCTCATTTGGTCGTTAATCGCAACTTCATCTTTTGACCAATCAAGATCAAACCAATGAATAGTACGCATACGCATAAATGCTGCTTGAGACTTTTCACCATGTGCAGATGCTGCAGGCGTGTAGAACATCGCAGATGTTACAGCCAATAGCAATGCGACAAATGATAGCTTAGCTATTTTGTCTTTAATTGTTTTCATATATCTCCTCCAAACTAGAGAAATTGATTTTCGTTATTATTATTAATAAATTAAATAAGCCAGATGGCTATTTAAACTACTATTACATTCCTTCGCCATCAATGAAGTCAGTTTTTGCAAACCATCTTCCAAAGAAATGCCATAAGAAGTAAATGATAATACAAACGAAAGCCGAGAAGAATGCTGATACAGGAGCAACATCTTTACCGAAAGATCTTAGTGTTCCTTTTTCAACCATTCTGATGTACTCAGGAGTACCAGTACGTACGTAATGGTAACCTTGTAAATCAGCTAATGTGAACATCATACCGTTATATTCAACAGGTACGTGTAAAGGAGCAATGATTGGCCAGTTACCTGGGTAGAAAACTAAACCCCAAGCCATACCACCAACAACAGCTGTTAATACAAAGCTTCCAGAAAGCATAAGTACAACATCAAGAAGGATAGCGCCAGGAACTAAGTTAGAAGGGAAACAGAAGTTTACTGGGAAGTAAGTCCAACCCCAGAAGTTTAAGTATCTGTTAATCCACTCACCTAGCATAAGAGCTAGAACACAAACTACCGCTCCAAAAGGAAGACGGTAACGGAACCATAAACATGCTTGAACTGCAGCAGGGAAAGTGATTGATACGATTGGCGCTACAGTTACCCATAAACGTCTATCTTTCCAATCTGTCCAGAAATCCCAGTCACCACCAGTCAACATGTAATGAATATGATATCCACCAAGTACCGCAGTGAATAATGTAAAGAGAATCATCCAGTCTAACGCACGTGAAACTTGAACCGCTTCAGCGCGAGAGCGTACAGCTGATTGAGATGCACTCATTCGCTTACCTCCAAAAAATTATTTTTATTATCATTATCTCTCGTCCACCTCGCCACCCATAGATGGCGAGACAAGGAGATAACAAGTTTACTACTATTTTTCTAAAACTAGCTTTAAATTAAGCTAAGTCTTTTTTAAGTAGTTTAGTTAAAGCATTTACTTCGATATTTACAACACCCATGATACCTAGAGCAGCCCATCCGAAGAATACGAAGCCGTAGTGTAGAGGTGCAACAAATAACTCTTCCATAAACCAGAAAGTGTGACCCCATTCGTTCAAGCCTACGTTAGGTAGAATCATGAAAGGACCAATTACTGATACCATGTACATTAGAGATAAACCTTCTTGGTAAGCAGGTAGTCTAGTCTTAGCATATAAGAACGCAGATACACCAGTGATGATGTAAATTGGGTATGCTAAGTAGAACTCAATAATGTGACTTGGTGTGAAATCAGTATCACGAACAATAGTTTGATGCCATGTACCATCTTGCTCTGTGAAGTATGAAGCACCCCAGTAGATAGCCCAACCGTACATTACTAACCATGTCCAGTGAACGAAATGTCTTCTTAACTCTTCACGAGGAGTGATAGACATAACTTTACGATCACGTGTTTTCCAGATATATCCCCATAGCGTAGAAGCGATTACCACTTCCATAACTAACTCGATATATAACATATTCATCCAATATGTTTCGAACTCAGGTGCGAATGAATCTAAACCAGCAGACCATCCGTAAACACCTTCGTACCAACGAATGAATGAGTAGAATACCAAATAAAGCATTAAGCCTGCGAACAGGTTAAATTTATTTAGTAGTGGGGCTTCTGAAGCATCAGCTTTCACTGAATCAGTAGTAGCAGCCATTATTACCTCCTAAAAGTAAATATATAACCTTTCAACAAATGTCGAAAGCATTGTTTACATCCTGTAACATCATAATTAATGATGACACCATTCCATTTGAGTGAAACCAATTCTATCAACTTTAAACATCATGTCAAGATATTCTACACTTCGATTAGCATCGAGCCGACACAAGCACCTTAACTTACTGATAATTAAATTAGTTTTTAAAAAAACACTTTCTCTCACAACCTTTAAATAACCGTCTCATGCACAACCTAACTATACAGTCATATTTATTCCTTAATATACTCTCCATTCTTTTCTGCTAAAATGAGCCAATTTTTAACCCTCAAACTCTTACATAAACATGAAAAATTTCCTTCTCCCCACCCTATTTCTCGCGGCACTTATTGGATTAATTATGTTCCAGAAAGAAGCTGTTATGCCCTTAGTTATGAAGGTAGTTGCCTCTGATCTTTTTTTGGTTGATTCCGACGACGAAGGCAGCAGATATGCCAGCAACACATCTATGACTAACTATGCTTTCATGCAATGTAATAAGAAAATTAGGGAGGAGACCGACAGCGAAACCAATATTACATTCCCCTCACAACCGCTACAATCTTGGTCGCTGGGGAATTATAAGTATATTATTAATGCAGAAATCGAATTAAGCCCACCTTCAGGCGCTTCTTTTTTCAAAAAATATGCTTGCCAAATACAGTACGAGGAAGAGTCAGACTTAGAAGGCATTATGGATTCTGACAACTGGTCGGTAACGGGGATTTCTGGACTTTAGATAAGCCTCTTCTTTTATAATTTTACGACTATAAACGATGGCCCTACCCACAAAATAAAGGCAGTATTCAAGTCCAGCCTTGAATACTGCCAACAAAACAAATAAGTTTTAATATTTACTATAGTTTTTATAAACTTTTAATTGCCCACTCGCATCAAAAGCAATGACTTTGAAAGGAGACCTTCGATCTCCCATTTCCATTCCTGGCGTTCCAGCCACCATTCTCGGCACTGCCAATCCCTTGATGTTATCTTTGTTTTTTAACATAGTCTTTATATCACCCGCAGGCACATGCCCTTCGATAACATAGCCATTAATAATAGCGGTATGACATGAAGCTAACGACGAATTAACGCCAAATTGATCTTTTATTTCTTGCACATCATCCACGACATTATCTGTCACATTAAAGCCATGTGCATTTAAATGCGCCAACCACTTACCACAACAACCACAAGCAGGGCTTCTGTAGACTACAATATCCGAATTATCCTCACTCAGATTCCCCGTCTTTGCATCCCAGGTACTTTGAGCATAACTTACGCTAATACTATGAACAATTAGTGCAACCCAGATAAACCGTTTCATTTTCTTCCCTACCCGTGATATTTCACACTCAAATCGTGCACCGCATCTACCATTGCTTTAACGTGCTCTGGATTAATATCAGGCAAGATACCGTGCCCTAAATTAAATACATGGCCCGATCCAGCACCATATTTTTCCAATATCATACCTACTTTCGCTTTAATAACCTCAGGGTTAGCATACAGAGTAATTGGGTCCATATTACCCTGCAATGCAACTCGATCACCTACCCGAGCACGAGCTAATTTTATATCCGTCTGCCAGTCTAAGCCTAAAGCATCGTACCCAGTATCCGCCATTGATTCTAGCCACTGCCCACCACCTTTTGTAAATAAAACAGTAGGTACTTTCTGACCATTAACATTAGTATTTAGCAAAGACCGCACCTGCTGGGCATAGCGCAAAGAAAATTCCATATATTCTTCCGTGCCCAGCGATCCACCCCATGTATCAAATAGCATTACTGTTTGAGCACCTGCCGCAATTTGCGCATTCAAATAAGAAGCAACAGACTGAGCTAACTTATCCAACATTTTATGCATTAGCAGAGGCTGTTCAAACATCAAGCCTTTTACTTTAGAAAAAGTCTTGCTGCTACTACCTTCAACCATATAAGTAGCCAACGTCCACGGACTACCGGAAAAACCTATCAAAGGTACACGGCCATTTAAATTTTTTCTAATTAAACGCACTGCGTCCATAACATACTTCAATTCCATTTCTGGATCTGGAATTGGCAGCTTATCGATATCTGCAGCCGTCCGCACTGGTCGTTCAAATTTTGGCCCTTCTCCTTCGGTAAAATACAAACCCAAACCCATCGCATCAGGAATAGTTAAAATATCCGAAAATAAAATAGCCGCATCAAAATCAAAACGCTCTAAAGGCTGCAAAGTCACTTCACATGCCAATTCTGGGTTAGTACAGAGATTCATAAAACTACCCGCTTGTGCGCGCAACTCTCGATACTCGGGCAAATAACGGCCAGCCTGGCGCATCATCCATATAGGCGTTTTATCTACAGGCTCCTTTAATAAAGCTCGAATAAATCTATCATTTTGTAATTCATTCATTTCCTAACTCCTTATACTATTTATCTATCGTCTATACGTGTGCATTACAAATCTTTTTGGATTGCAGAAAATTTCCTAGGCCATGATTTTTGCAAAGCTTTAGGTAGTTTTTGCATTTGCTTTTTCGCTTCATTAATAGAAGCAAAAACGCCATAAAGCAATACATAGCTTTTTGACTGCTTAACTTTCCTTTCTAAATAAAATGTTTTAACCCCCAAGCGTAGGTATTTTTCTTGCTCTTCGAGTAATTTATCTTTTGCCGACAAAGCCATTAATTGTAAAGTGTATTGCCATTCTTTTTGCTCCAAAACCCACTTTCGGTCATCTTGCGCATTTAACGCGAAAACAGGAGCTTCAGCTTTCTTTTCTGGCTCAATTTTAATTACTTCGACCTTCCTCTCTTGCTTAACTAAAATTTCAAATGCCTTAATTTTACCAGCGTTATCTGACGCCTGCGCAATATTAACTTTTTGATCAACGCTACCTGTCGACGTAACGCCCCCCCCATTTACTACTGGCTCCACTGGTATTTCTATTAGCAGGGGCGCACTAACTATTACAGGCAACTCAATCATTTGCTTTTCAAAAGGAAATTCAGGCTCTTTTAATTCAGGCGATACTTCAATTTTTGTTGTTTTCTGCACCGCTATTTCAGGCGACGGCTTAATTAATTCAACTATAGCTTGAGTAGGTTCTCGTACTCGCGTTAAATTTTCTTGCTCCGCTTCCTGCCACAAAAAAACACTGACAAAAGCCGAACAAATAAACACAGCAACAACAATAAAAGACAGCATTGCGCTGTTAGAAAAACGCCTCTTATTAGCGGACTTTATAATTGCACTTATTTCTCCAGGATTTCCTTTTGTTTCTCGATACACTTCACCTACAAAAGCGCTATCAATATCCTTAATTGTATATATGCTTGCCTCTTGCCCCAGCAAAAAGCGAATAAAAGCCTCACATTGTCGGATATTTAAGACAGGCAACACAACAAAATGACAGTTAGCCTGTACCTTTTCTAATTGACTCTTTTCTTTATACTCTTCAGCTGTAAGCGCAAACACCAAACGTAACGCTGGATATTTTGTCCCGAAGTCAATTAGTATGCTCATCAATCCGGAAACCAATTGACCGGCATCGTCAACTAATAAGACTAACTGCAGCTCTTGCTGAGCATAAGCTTCCAATGCATCAGCCAATGAATGATACTCTAATTGACGAGTACTCTTTATAAATTCAATTATTTGAGCTTGAATCGACTCAAAACTTGCTTGCTGTACAAGGTTTAATAAAAATGTATCGGTAGAACCAGTCTTTCTCGATTCAACCGCTGACAGTAACGCTGTCTTACCGACGCCTAACACACCTTGCAATATCAGAGGCTGTTGTAAATTAGTAATTAAATGCATCAACAAATCTAACTTTTGCTCACGCTCAATACTTAATAAATTAACCGCCTGCTTATGATTTACGTATTGCTGCTCATCAGTTTGCATAGATTCTAAATACTTAGAAAAGTCACTTGCTACGCCCATATTCATTTAAAGTTTCAAGCAACTGGCTTTTGCCAACGCCAATAGGCAAACTTGCCTCACCTATAGACTTTAATAAAATAAGTCGAATTTCACCATCAACATTTTTCTTATCAACGGCCATTAACTCAATACACTTTTCAGCTGATAAGTTAACTGGTGGCTCAGTAGGCAGCAACGCTTTCTTGAAAAGATCAACAATACGCCTGACATCAGCATCGCTTAGCCAACCCATACGTCGAGATAAGTCTGCAGCTTGACAAGTTCCAATGGCAACAGCCTCACCATGCAAATATGTTCCATAGCCAGCACCTGTTTCAATAGCATGCCCAAAAGTATGACCTAAATTTAAAATGGCACGAATACCAGACTCTCTTTCATCAGCTGCAACAATTTCTGCTTTGCTCAAACAAGATCGCTCAATAATATAAGTTAATGCCTGTTTATCTCGTGCCAATATTTTCTCGATATTAGCTTCTATCCAAGCAAAAAATTCCGCATCGCGGATTAAACCATATTTAATTACCTCAGCGACACCTGCCGATAATTGACGATCATCCAGTGTATCTAGCACCTTAATATCGATAATCACACACTGCGGTTGATAGAATGCACCTATCATATTTTTACCTAAAGCGTGATTTACGCCTGTTTTCCCGCCAACCGAAGAATCGACTTGTGCTAATAAAGTCGTTGGAATTTGAATAAAAGGAATACCCCGCTGATAACACGCCGCAGCAAAACCAGCGACATCGCCAATCACTCCACCGCCTAAAGCAATCAAAGTAGCATTACGGCTATATTGTTTAGTCAATAAAGCATCAAAGATAATATCCATACTTGCCAAGGTTTTATACTGCTCACCATCGGGCAAAATAACGGTTTCAACTTGATATTGCTGTAAATGCGCTATAACATTTTGTAAATACAAGGGAGCAATAGTCTCATTAGTTACCACGACTACCTGCTTAGACTTAATATGCTGAGTCAATAATTCTGGATTATTTAAATTACCTTCGCCCATATAAATAGGGTAGCTTCTATCGCCTAAGTGGACTTGTATAGTATTCATTATTAATTATATTTTTCTGTGTATTCTTTAAGGATTTCCTTAACTGCAAGCTTGCTCTGCATTTGCCCACTATCAATAACAAAATCAGCGCAGGACAAGTACAAATCCTCTCTTTCATTGAGTAGTGCTTGTATTTTTTCTTTTGGGTTATCCACATTCAGCAAAGGGCGCTGTGAATTACGTGACGTTCGATCCACAATCCTGTCAACGGAACACTGTAAATAGACAACAAAGCCATTTTCTTTTAAATGCTCTCGATTTTCTTGATCTAAAATAACTCCACCGCCTGTGGCTAAAACAATATCTTCAAGTTGCGTGAGTTCCTTAATCATCTTACTTTCTCGAATTCTAAAACCTTTTTCGCCTTCAAATTCAAAAATAGTGGCAATATCGACGCCAGTTATATCTTCAATAGCTTTATCGCTATCATAAAATGCCAAGCCTAGCGACTTTGCCAATAAACGGCCAATCGTCGTTTTGCCTGCGCCCATCAATCCAATTAAATATATACTTTTTTTATTCATTAACATTTTATTATTCATAAAAAAAGGGGCATTATGCCCCTTTTTTTGTTGTAATTGAAGTTTACTAACGCATTCTCATCGAATCTTTAACTACTTTCGGTGTAATAAAGATCAGTAATTCATTTTTCGAGTCTGAATCAACCGTCTTTCTAAACATCCAACCCACGAGAGGTAAATCAGAAAACCACGGCACTGAACTTATTGAATTTCTCGTTTCACTTTCAAATACTCCACCTAAAACGACTGTTTCCCCATCCTCAATACGTACACTAGTTTCTACCGAGCGCGTACTTAGAGCAAGCTGCCCATCGTTTTGGAAAGCCCCCGGAGTATCTTTTTTGACTTTCAACTCCATAATAACACTACCACTCGGAGTAATCTGAGGCGTTACTTCCAAACTAATCTTAGCATCTTTAAATTCAATATTAGTTCCGTCTTGACTCACCGTTTTATAAGGAATCTCATTACCTTGCTCTATGAGAGCTTTGCAACGATCAGATGTAAGCACTTTAGGATTAGAAACGAATTCTGCTTTATTATCATCCTGCAATGCGGTAATTTCTAAATTAAGCACATAATTTGCACCATCTGCTAAAGTCATTCCTAACGCCCCATAAGGATTAGAAGCAGCTAGATTTGAGAAAATCGGCCCAACAACATTAGCAGTATCACCTCCCGTAGATCCTCCAATTGCAAAATCACCACCGGTATAAGCAGCGCCAAATTTAACCCCTAACTCCTGAGCAAAACCCTCTTCAGCAATCACAATTCGCGCTTCAATCAGAACTTGACGCACCTGCCTATCGAGCAACTGTATCATTTTGCTAATTTCTTCTAAATTTTTAGAGGTATCTTTAACAATTAAAGTGTTAGTTCGCGAATCTACAATAGCCGTCCCTCTCTGAGATAACAAAGAAAAATTATCATCTTCTGAGCCTCTATTGCCACTGCTATTATTGTTATTGCTATTACTATTACTATTAAAAGAGCTAGAACTAGAACCACCACTCCCGCCGCTAGTACTAGCGCCCGCAGAGACAGTACATCCATCAGCACTCATAGATGAATTGCCTAGCAATATATTCCTGAAATTTTCTGCTTTTGCATAATTAATTTGGATATATTCAGTTTTTAAAGGCTCTAATCGCTTAGCAACCTTTTGTGATTCAATTTCTTCTTCCTCTAATTTACGAATCTCTGCAGTAGGTGCCACTAAAATAACATTACCTGCCTGACGTTTAGCTAACCCTTTAGATTTCATAACAAAATCTAAAGCCTGATCCCAAGGCACATCATTTAGACGTAACGTCAGATTTCCAGTAACAGAATCAGATGCCAAAATATTGAGGTCAGTAAAATCCGCTAAGATCTGTAATACTGAACGAATTTCAATATCCTGAAAGTTCAACGACAAACGTTCACCAATATAAGGAAACTTATTTCTACGCTTTTCTTCTTCCTCGGCAGTACTTATCGGTCTAACTTCAAGTGTTAATACGCCATCCGCCTGAAATGAAGAATAAGCATAATCAACATTCGCTGGTGTAATGATCATTTTAACTCTAGAACCTGACTTTTTAGCTTCGATCATTGAAACAGGCGTTGCAAAGTCTAGCACATCCATTTTTTTAACATAAGCCGGCGCTAAAGTGGTATTTAAAAAGCTTAGCTCTATTTTTCCGGCTTTTTCCTGGGTATTAACAACGGTATTTGGGTTAGACAAATAAACCAATAATCGCCCTTCACCTCTTGCCCCGCGCCGAAAATCAATTTTATTAATCGCTTGCTCCGGAATTAAACTAGCAAACTGAGTTAATGTTTTCTCTGTTAATTTTTTATGGCTGTCTCGTGCCATTCTCCCCGAACTATTTAATGTCACAATAACGCGGTTATCAATCAGCTTAACATCATACGCAACAAGCTTTAGTAAGTTGATCACCACTCTCAGCCTATCTCCCGACTCGACGGCAAAAAAGCTATTGATCCCACCCGCATTAACCACATTTTTCTTCTGTTTTAGACCGCTTTTAACACCATCAAAATCCAAAACGATTCTTGCGGGATTATCGGTATGAAATACTTTTGGCTTAGCAACATTACCTGTCATTTCAAAAGACAACTGCAAGTTATCCCCAGACAAAGCATTAAAATCAACAGCACTAAGTACAACACCTTCAGCGGCGGCCAAGGAAGCTTGCCCCAATAATAAAGTACTTAGCAACAGTACACGTAATAACCACCATTGCTTTAAAAAGCTCATACAAAAACCACCTTGCTTAATATTCATATTAATCCCCAGCTCACTCAGATAGCGCTATTGTTGCTTGATTTTCACGCCATGCCCCAGGTTGATCTGGAACAATCTCCATTATTTCTATTTTATCCTGAAAAATACGTAATATACGTCCGTGATTTCTTCCCAAATAATTCCCACCTTTAATGCGATGAATTGTACCATCATTGGCTTTAATCAATCCCCACAAAACATCCTTCATTTGCACCGTTCCAACCATTCTTAAAGTATCCAAAGAAAAACTTTCTAACTCCTCTTTATGACGGTTAAAGTCCGGGTGTATTCCATTTGCAGTAACTTTTTGCTCAGCGGCATTTTCGATACTTTTTTCAAGTGCTCGAAATGGGTCTCTTAAACCATCAGGATTGAATAAAAAATTACTAACAGGGGGAACAGGCTCAATAGGCTTAATATTTATCGGCTTAGTCTTACTTCTTTTTTCTTTCAAGCTATCATTAAGCTCTGGGTATGGAATAGCCACTGCACTTTGTTTTTTACACCCAGGCACGACTAACCCTTCACGCTCAAGACAAACTAAGGCGCTGTTATCCATCACATTTGATTCCTTATCTAATTTTTCGCCGCCATCTCGATAGGTTGTAATCACAGCATTCATAGACAAAAGTGAATCACTTTTTGTCGGAGAAATTTGTAAATTTTTAATGGTAACAATTCTAGGTAAGGTCGCTAAGCCACTAATAAAAAGCCCTAACTCACTGTATTCGCCTAGAACTTTGATATTAATAGGCAATTCAATAACATCACCTTTCTTCACTTCTCCTGCCGGCTTAAACAACTCAAACTCTAAACCACTGGATAATCCGGTTTGTGAAATATCAATCAATAAACTCGCAACCTCAGCCTTAGTAGGCATAAGCTTCATCATCTCAATTAAAGATGATTCTATTTGCTTAAACTGTTTTTGATGCAGCTCTAAATTTAAAGCCATACGCCATGCATGCTGATAACTATTCAATGCATCAGTTACCGCTTTTTCCTCCGCCTCTAATTTAGTTAATTGGTCACTGGTAAATTGATAAAACCCACCGCCTAATATTAACAAAAAAACCAAGACGCCTGCTGCAAGCTTAATAGGATTAGGCCAAGCTCCTGCCTCATTTAAATCCCAATTAATTTCAGAAAGATCCATTACATATCCTCATCTTCAGCTTTACTTTTCCACTGCTTAGTATGTAAAGTAAAATCGCTTAACTGACTATTCTTATTAGTGCCCTTAATAATATTAAGTGCTGGATCAACTAACCAATGAGACGCCTCAACATTTCTCATAAATGCTGATACTCGTGCATTTGATTGTGTCTTACCATTCAATATTACCTTATTATCCGTTTGCTTCAGCTGCGTAAGAAACACACCTTCAGGCGTCACCTTAGCAATCTCATCGACAAAATGAACAATTTCAGGTCGACTTTTCTGTAGCGCCTGTATAGCCTCGCGCTTGTTTTGTAAAATTTGATTTTGTGCCTGAATATCTTTAATTTTAGCAGTAATCAAATTGAGTTCCGCGGTTTTCGCTATAACAATACGCTTTTTATCTTGCTCCTCAGCAATACGCCCATCTAAATACATTTGTACGGCAAACAAAATAACAACAGCCACTATGGAAACGGCAGCGATACCTATAATAAATTGCTCTTGCCTTTGCTTGCGTAACCCATCACGCCAAGGCAATAAATTAATTCGAGTCATGAATCAAAACCCCTTAATGCTAAACCACAAGCAATCATCATTGCTGAAGCATCATTACTTAAGCTTTGTGGTTTAATTTTATTAGACAGCGCCATATTTATAAAAGGATTAGCGACAAAAGCAGGCAGACCTAATTCTTGCTCAACTAATTTATCGATTCCAGCTATAGAAGCACAACCTCCAGCCAAGACTACACTGTCTATACTACGATTGGCACTCGATGAAATAAAAAATTGTAATGACCGAGCAACTTGTTGCACTAAAGCACGCTTAAAAGGCCCTAAAACATCACTATTATAGTTATCCGGCAAACCACCATGTCGCTTAGCTAAGCCCGCCTCTTCATAAGAAAGTCCATATCGACGCTGAATTTCTTCAGTCAACTGCTTACCACCAAAACCCTGCTCTCGGGTATAAATTGCACGGCCTTTATGCAAAATATTCAATGTAGTCATCGTTGCGCCAATATCAGCAATAGCAATGGTTTGCTCGTCGTCACTATTGGGTAATTGATCTCTTAGCAAAGCAAATGCATTTTCCATGGCAAACGCTTCGACATCGATGATACTTGCCGTCAAGCCTGCTTGAGCCAAGACATCAACTCGCTCATCAACATTTTCGCGGCGTGAGGCAGCCAACAAAACATCCACTAATTCAGGATTCGCTTCATTTACTTTCTGCACTTCAAAATCTAAACGAACCTCATCTAAGGAGTAAGGGATATACTGATCAGCTTCAACCATGATTTGCTCTTCCATTTCATCTTCCGATAAATGAGCAGACATGGTGATCATTTTAGTCATCACCGAGGAGCCAGCAATGGCTACACATGCGTGACGGGTCCGTGTTCCTGACTGTTTTAATGCAGCTTTGATAGTCTCAGCAATCATCTCAGCATTTGAGATATTATTATCAATAACTGCATTTTGAGCCAAAGGAGCAACAGCATAGCTCTCAACTTTATATCTTGCGCCGGTCTTGCTTAGTTCTAGTAATTTAATAGCAGCAGAGCTGATATCGATGCCAAGAAGATGATCATGCTTACGATTTAACCATTTCATGTAGAAACTCTTTTATTTTAGACAATGACATTTCGGAATTGACTAGTTAACTTACCAACAATATTCCAAGCTAATAGGAAGTATAGCCACCTTTTTATATTTTGAAACCATCTTTACAAAAAAACTTAACAACTTAATACAAGTAATAAATATAACATATTGAAAATATTGTTAGTTTTATTTTTTCTTCTTTTCTTATCTCAAGACTTATAAGTCTCACCACATACTTAATCAAACCACTCTATATTACCTAGTCTACAGTTTTAAACCACCAAACTATCTATAAATTAGAGTAGCGCTCATCTCTAAGGAGCGAGGGTTTAATAATACCCAAAAGTATGACGCAGGATTTTGGCTTCACGGACGTGTTAGGAAAACGGGCGCATTGCGAGCTACGCAACTGTTTTTTCTAGCGCGCTCGTGAAGTCAGAAGACAAGTCAGGCTCGGGTATTATTGAATTCTCGCTCCTAGGCTAAAGTTATCACGATACAAACTTAGCATACTTAGTATAATGCCTCATATTTAGAAATTATTACGAAAATAATCGATGCGTTTAATAAAAATCATCAAATGGGCAGGCACAATATTAATCTCCTGCGCCGTCATAAGCTTATTAATTGGCTATTTTGCTTACCAACAACTCATTACTGAGCTGCCTGACATTAACGTATTACGCAACGTCCAATATACACAGCCCTTAAATATTTACAGTCAAGATGGGTTATTAATAGAGCAATTTGGCGAAAAAATACGCACGCCAACCACCATAGCCGAAACACCTAAAATACTCACTAATGCCTTTATTGCTGCTGAAGACGGCAGTTTTTATAGTCACTATGGCGTTGACTTCAAAGGTCTGTCTCGTGCTATCGTACAGCTAATCCTTACCGGTAAAAAGAAACAAGGTGGCAGCACAATCACTATGCAAGTTGCACGTAACTTTTTACTGAGCAACAAAAAAACCTACACCCGAAAAATAAAGGAAATCATCCTTTCCTTTCAAATTGAACAAGAATTCACTAAAGATGAAATCCTCGAACTATATCTCAATAAAATCTACCTAGGCCAACGCGCTTACGGAATTGCCGCTGCTGCGGAGATCTATTACAACCGCCCTCTCGCTGAATTAACATTAGCTGAATTAAGCATGATTGCCGGCTTACCAAAAGCCCCATCAAGCTACAACCCAATATCTAACCCTAGTCGCGCCTTATTACGCCGTAACTATGTATTAAAGCGCATGCTAGACTTAGAATATATCAACCAACAAGCTTACGATACAGCATCCCAAGCACCTATTACAGCTAGCAGCTACACCACACAAAGAGAGCTCTATGCCCCTTATATTGCAGAAATGGTGCGTAATGAAATTATCAACCTCTATGGCGAAGAGACAGCCTATAGCGCTGGCTTAAAAGTTTATACAACAATTAAATCAGATTTACAAAACACCGCAGTCAACGCCTTACGTAACAATTTACATAGCTACTCTGAGCGCTATAGCTATCAAATTAATAAAGCACAAAAGCTGACACTTAAAGCAAGTAATAAAATTGGCGACACCATTCCCGCTACCGTACTAGAAATTAACAAAAAACAACTCACAGCACAAACTCGAGAAGAGGAAACCGTTACGCTGTATTGGAAAGACAGCCCATGGAGCACAAAATACGATCCACACAGCAAAAAAAAGCAAACCATAACCTCATTCTTGGATATTATTGAGCTCCAAGATACTATCCGTCTTAGAAAAACTAATGGACAATGGCGCCTTGCTCAAATCCCACAAGCAGAAAGTGCATTCATTGCGTTAGACCCGAAAAATGGTGCCATTTTAGCTCTCTCCGGTGGCTACGCTTACTTTAATAATAAATATAACCGCGCAATCCAAGCAAAACGTCAGCCTGGCTCAGGATTTAAGCCTATTATTTACACTACAGCACTTGAGCATAGCTACACTGCTGCCAGTATGATTAATGATGCACCTATCGTTGATACAAGCGACTCTAGAAAAGAAAGTAAATGGCGCCCCGAAAACTACAGCCATAAATTTTATGGTCCAACCAGTATTCGCACTGCTTTACGGAAGTCACGTAACTTAATATCTGTGCGTTTACTAAGATCAGTTGGCATTCCAGCCACGATAGAAACCGCATTGCGCTTCGGCTTTACCGAAAAACAACTTCCGCAAAAATTATCCCTTGCACTAGGCAGTGGCTATGCTTCGCCACTACAGATGGCACGTATGTATGCAGTTTTTGCCAATGGTGGCTTTCTAATCGATCCATTTTTTATTGAGCGCATAGAATCCAGCACTGGAGACATCTTATTTCAAGCCGAACCTTTAACGGCCTGCATAAACTGCACAGCAAAGAGTGCCCCACAAATTATTACGCCACAAATAAACTTCCTGATGAATACGCTTTTACGTGATGTTGTCCAACGCGGCACAGCAACCAAAGCAAAAACATTACAGCGTACTGATTTAGCCGGTAAGACAGGCACGACTAACGACCAAAAAGATGCCTGGTTTAATGGCTTCACACCGCATATAGTCGGCATCGCGTGGCTAGGCCGAGATAATTCGCAAAGCCTTGGTCGCTTTGAAACTGGCGGTAAAGCCGCTTTGCCTTTATGGATTGATTTTATGCGTTATGCACTCAGGGACAAAGCCGAAGAAGAGCTTATCATGCCTGAAGGCATTAGCAAAACCCTTATTGATACCGAAGAAGGCTTATTAGCACATGAAGAGTCGGAAACCAGCACCTGGGAATATTTCCGCACTGAATTTATTCCAACTCAATACATACCTTTAAAAGCTCCTGCACCCGAAATAGCCGACGATACTATTGGTGAAGCGCAAGTAATGCCTGAAGCTCTATTTTAGCAAGCAACTATTGAATTTATATACTGCCCTAATTTAAAATCGCACGAGCTACACTTACTAAGTAGCAACTTAGTAAGCCGCGCTTTACAACAAACTCCATTAAACCGCATTAGGATTAATCAAAGACTATGTCAGATGTCAGCACTAGCGATAGCCTTATCGCCATTCAACAATTAAAAAGCACGATCAGCGAGCAGATTATCGGCCAAGATATATTAGTCGAACGCATGTTAATTGCTTTACTAGCTGATGGGCATATATTAGTAGAAGGCGCTCCTGGACTAGCAAAAACTAGGGCGATTAATGCCTTAAGCAAAGGCATACAAGCTGATTTTCATCGCGTGCAATTTACTCCAGACTTACTACCTGCTGATTTAACTGGAACTGAAATTTACCGCCCAGAACAAGGCAACTTTGAATTTCAAAAAGGGCCGTTATTCCATAATTTAGTTCTAGCTGATG
Source organism: uncultured Gammaproteobacteria bacterium (assembly GCA_965365945.1). GTDB lineage: Bacteria > Pseudomonadota > Gammaproteobacteria > Methylococcales > Methylomonadaceae > Methyloprofundus. The sequence continues at coordinate 20,110 of CBDUDP010000023.1, read as the reverse complement.
AAATCAACCGTTCACCGGCAAAAGTCCAAGCGGCATTATTAGAAGCGATGGCAGAACGACAAATCACTGTCGGCGGAGAAACGTATAAATTACCTCCGCTCTTTTTAGTTATGGCCACCCAGAATCCGATTGAACAAGAAGGAACTTACCCTCTCCCTGAAGCTCAATTAGACCGTTTTTTACTGCATGTTAAAATTGACTACCCTGAACCTGAGCATGAAAAACGTATTTTGCATTTAGCGCGTAATGAAGCAATGCAAAATGGAAAACCTGAACAACAAGTTACCCTAGGCATCAGCCAAGAAAGCCTATTTAACGCCCGCCAAAAAGTACTCAATATTTTTATGGCAGATAATTTGGAAGATTATTTACTACAAATCATCCTCGCCACACGTAATCCTGCCGCTTATGGTGAAGATTTAGCCAGCTGGATACAATACGGCGCTAGCCCGCGTGCAAGTATTGCACTAGACCGATGCGCGCGCGCCAAAGCATGGCTGAATGGCAAAGATTATGTCGGGCCAGAAGATATACAAGAGCTCGCATTTGATGTCTTACGTCACCGCATCATTTTATCTTACGAAGCTGAAGCTGAAGGCATTACTAGCGATTATTTTATTCAGCAACTTATTTCCCGCATCGCTGTGCCATGAGCGATGCCAATGAACTCGTCAGCGTCAATTTAAAGATGCTGATTAACCTCGCCAAACCAGCCGCTACCTTAAATTTATTCCGCTCGCATATTCGTGCCCAGCAGAGTGGTGGTTACGTATCCCGCACCAAAGGCCGTGGCATGGAGTTTGATGAGGTAAGGCCTTATCAGCCTAGCGATGATATTCGCAGCATAGATTGGCGTGTAACCGCGCGTACTGGAAAAGCCCATACCAAACTCTTTCGTGAAGAGCGTGAACGCCCCGTGTTTATCTCGGTAGATTACCGCGCCCCTATGCAGTTTGCTACGCGCGGGGTATTTAAGTCAGTACAAGCAGCCAAACTTGCCGGCTTACTTGCTTGGGCCGCGCAACGCCATAGCGATCGCATCGGCGGACAAATTTTTACTGATCATTCCTGTACAGAATTAAAACCACAAAATGGTAAACGAGCGGTTTTGCATTTTTTTAATGCCTTGATTCACCAGCAACCCGAACAAACAGCGCTAGACTTTGAGCAAATTATGCGTCGTTTAAGTCAGCATGTGAAGCCTGGGAGCTTGGTTTATATTATCAGCGATTTTCGCGGACTGAATAAAGCCGCAGAACATTACCTTGCCAAGCTCGCACGCCATTGCGAAGTGATCATGATTTTGGTTTATGACCCGCTAGAAAGCCAACTACCAGCCAAGGGGAGTTATCGATTTACGGATAACAATAGAGATATTGTCGTTGATACCAGCGATAAACACCGAGTATTGAGCTATCAAGAAAATTTTCAGCAGCACTGCGAAGCTCTACAGCAGCTCGCTAACAAATTAAATATCCGCTACTTACCTTGCGCGAGCAATGATGACCCAGTACAAATATTAAGATAATTTGCTCAAAGATACGTTAAGGCCACTTCAACCCCTATGCTTGCATCACCTTATTTCGACCTGCACTTTTCGCGGCATACAAAGCTTGATCTGCTCGAGCAATAAAGCTTTCCACATTATCGCCTACATGCAATGCAGTGACACCAATCGATACTGTCACTTTACCAATAGACTGACCGCTATCTTTTTGCTTTAACTCACTTTTTGCCAATGATGCTCTAATAGTTTCCGCGACTGCTAGCGCGTTATCGGTCTCAGTGTTTGGCATAATCACGAGCATTTCTTCACCACCATAGCGTGCAACCATATGGTCTGGAGCAACATACTTCTTTAATATTCCCGCCGCAAACCGAATCACCTTATCACCCACAACATGACCGTAAGTATCATTAACCCGTTTAAAATTATCTAAATCAAGCATTAATATACAATGACTAGACCCTAATGAGTTTTCGACTAAATCAGATAATTCAGCATCAAGAGCACGTCGGTTTAATAAGCCAGTCAATGCATCACGAGTCGCTATTTCTCTCGTTCTCGCTAATTCACTACGCAGTACAAGCAATTCATTATTAGCACTATTTAGCTTTGATTTTAATGTTTCCGTGATTCCCGAAAATTGCTTAGTGCCTTCCAAAATATCTGCGATAACAGCACTTGCATCGCTGAAATTATCCATTTTTTTCAATTGCAGAGCACTGCCCTCAAGACTTTCACTAACACTCGCAACTCGGTTATTAGAGCTTTCTACGCTCTTGGCAGTATCATTAAGTAACGTTTGCAGGTTTAAATTAATTTTTTCAAATGATTCCGCCGAAGCATTACAAATATGCTGTTTGTATAATTCCAAACTAGCATCTTCAGTAAGCTCCTGGTTACTATTAATAACCTGATAAATAGCATCATTTAAGGCTGCATTATGACCCTCAACATACTCATACCAGACAGCATAGTTAATCGGGTGTGGCGGAACGCTATTTTTAATCATCAACGGCAAACTTTTCCTTAACAAATCAGCGTTATATTCAGGATTAGCATCGTAGTGCGGCAAAAAAGTAGTCGTTTTAGGCATAATCTTCTTAATTTATAAAGGCGTCCCTTAAGTATAGGCAAAACCGACCAAAATTCAAGCCAACAACAACTAATGCCTTAAGAAAATAACGCAAATAAGCTAAAGCCATGACATACGGACAAACACAGAGTCAAGCATCGACAAAATCACCCTATATAGTATTTATATTTTAATAAAACACAATATATTGTGTTATTATTGCCGGCTCGAAAAATATAATACACGTTCATTAATAGCATTTTTTGTTATTTTCTGTAACAAGAAATCGAAAAATATCCAACAGCATTACACAGGAAGATAGATGACCAACAAACCTCACACCGACACCATGGAGATTGCATTACAAGATGCATCTTTAGATATATGGGACACAAAATACCGTTTAAAAACCAAATCGGGTGAAGCCGTTGATGCAAATATAGATGGCACGTACCAACGTGTTGCTAAAGCCCTATCCAGTGTAGAAAAAGGTAAGGCTAAACAAGATAAATATTACCAAGAATTCTTATGGGCTTTACGCCAAGGTGTCATTCCCGCTGGTCGGATTATTTCTAACGCGGGCGCACAAGATCATAAACCCGCAACATCGACGATTAATTGCACCGTTTCAGGCTCTATCGTTGACTCTATGGACGATATTCTCGGTAAAGTCCACGAAGCAGGCCTAACCTTAAAAGCCGGTTGCGGTATTGGTTATGAATTCTCTACCCTTAGACCTAAAGATGCTTATGTTTCCGGCGCAGGTGCTTATACCTCTGGCCCATTATCCTTTATGGATATCTACGACAAAATGTGTTTCACCGTCTCCTCTGCCGGAGGCCGTCGGGGCGCGCAAATGGCGACATTTGATATTGGCCACCCTGATGTTGTGGAGTTTATCCGCGCCAAACGTGAGGATGGTCGCTTACGCCAATTCAACTTATCTTTATTGATCACCGCAGAATTTGTCGAAGCTGTAAAAGCAGATAAACCTTGGCCACTGTCTTTCCCTGTTATGCAGAGAGAACTAGAACAAGATAAATTAGACTTAACTGACACATCACTTATTATCTGGCGTGATTTGCCCCACTCAACAGGCTATGTAGAAAATGAAGACGGCTTAGTGGCTTGTAAAATCACCAAAACACTGCCAGCACGTCGTTTATGGGACATTATTATGTCCTCAACTTACGATTATGCAGAGCCTGGCTTTATCTTGATTGATAAAGTGAACGAGATGAATAACAACTGGTTTTGTGAAGATATACGCGCTACCAATCCTTGCGGCGAACAGCCGTTGCCCCCCTACGGTTCATGCCTTTTAGGTTCAATCAACCTAACACGCTTCATACAAGACCCTTTTACTGAAAACGCAGCCTTTAATTGGGATGCTTATCGTAAAACGATCCGTATTTTCACGCGCATGCTGGATAACGTTGTCGAAATTAACGGCTTACCTCTAGAAAGGCAACGCGAAGAAATCACCTCTAAACGCCGTCACGGCATGGGCTACTTGGGCTTAGGCTCTACTTTAACGATGCTAGGCATGCAGTATGGCGACGACGCATCTTTAGGCTTTACTAGTGAAGTCACTAAAGTATTAGCCGTTGAAGGCTGGAAAGAAGCGCTGGAACTCGCCAAAGAAAAAGGCACGGCTCCCGCTTTAGAAAAAATGTATAGCGTAACAGGTAGAATGCTACATAAACGCCCTGAAATGGTTGCGGATGGCTATAAAGTAGGCGATGAAATTGCAGGTAAAGTATTACATGCAAAATACAGTCGCTATATGCAAAAAATTGCCGAAGCTGAACCTGAATTGGTTGCGGCCTTAATCGAGCAAGGTGCACGTTTTACACATCACAGCTCAATTGCACCGACCGGCACGATTTCTCTATCATTGGCAAATAATGCCAGTAACGGTATTGAGCCTAGTTTCGCGCATCACTATGCACGCAATGTTATTCGTGAAGGAAAAAAGAGCAAAGAAAAAGTCGATGTTTTCTCTTTTGAATTATTAGCTTATCGAGAGTTAATTAATAACAAAGCAATGCCATACAGCGAAGCAGCAGACGAGCAATTACCAAATTACTTTATCACTGCAGATGCTATTACCCCGAAACAACATGTTGACGTACAGGCCGCAGCGCAAGTTTGGATTGATTCATCGATCTCTAAAACGGCCAATGTCCCAACCGACTATCCGTACGAAGATTTCAAATCGATTTATCAATACGCCTACGACAAAGGCTTAAAAGGCTGCACCACTTTCCGCTTCAATCCTGAAGTCTTCCAAGGTGTTTTGGTTAAAGAGTCTGACTTGGAAAATACCACCTATCAATTTACACTTGAAGATGGGCACGTATTAGAAGTAAAAGGTAATCAAGAAATTGAATACGATGGCGAAATGCACTCGGCAGCTAATTTGTTTGATGCCTTAAAAGAAGGCTATTACGGAAAATTCTAAATAGGCAAAAACGATGACCATAAAAATAGATAAAAAAATTGTAAGCTACAAGGTAGTAACACCAGAAGATGAAAAGCCAGCCGTCGTTGAAGAAGTAAAAAACGATTTGGAAAGTATGCATGAAAATCTGTCTCGTCCAGAAATGCTGCTTGGCTCAACCTATAAAATTAAAACCCCGCAATCGGAACATGCGTTATATATCACTATCAATGACATGTTTCTAAATGCCGGCACAGAGCATGAAGAGCGCCGCCCTTATGAAGTATTTATTAACTCCAAAAACATGGAGCACTTCCAGTGGGTCCTAGCGTTAACACGAGTTATTTCAGCAGTCTTCCGTAAAGGTGGTGATATTACCTTTATGGTCGAAGAGCTAAAAGCTGTATTTGACCCGAAAGGCGGTTATTTCAAAAAAGGCGGCGTGTACATGCCCTCTTTAGTAGCAGAAATTGGCCATGCTATTGAGCAACACATGAAACATATCGGCATGTTAAAAGATATGGAGCTTGAAGCACACCAAAAGCAATTTCTTGCTGAAAAACGTAAAGAATTTGAAGAAAAGCACGGCGTGCAAGCTGATGAAAGTGACAATTTCCCTGAGCAGGCGCAATTATGTCCTAAGTGCCAAACTAAAGCCCTAGTGTTGATGGATGGGTGTATGACTTGTTTAAATTGTGGCGACAGTAAGTGTGGGTAGTTTGAGTTTTTTGGGGATTATTTTTATTTCTGTGGGTTACCCCATAAGGTGCACCTTATGCCCGATAAGCTGCTCCTTTGTACCCCATAAGTTGCGTCTAAATCCACCATAAGCTGCACCTAAATTCGGAAAATAGGTTTAGCTTATTAAAAATAATATTCCCTGAATTCGTATCAACGTTACTTTGCTACCAGAAATAGCAAAGTAACTGCGAGGCAATCACTAAGGTACACCCTTGGTTTAATAAGCTACACTTTAAGACATAAAGTAACTACATCTTCCTCGACATAGTACCCCCATGCCCCATTTTCTTATAATCTAAATACTGAGGATTTATAGAAGAATCACATTTTCACGAATACTCGATTATGCTGATTTTAGCCGTGAGTGCTTAGATATTTATGTAGATTCACAACCCCTGCAATTAGTAATTCGGTCAATAAAACTGGTTATAGAGTGTCGAAGAAGAGCGAGTAAAATTTACTGCAATAATTGCACTGAATATACCGAATAAGCACTAATAAAGCTTCAAAACAGCAAAGTATCCTTACGTTAAATATTATAGTTTTATAGCTATCCTTTGTTTCCATATACCTATTTCACGTATATGGTAGGATGGATAACTTTTTCAATTAAATAACTTGATATTAATGAACCACCCACCCATCAAAATAATTGACCTGTTTGCAGGGCCTGGTGGCTTAGGTGAAGGATTTTCTTCATTGAATATAGAGGGTTCTTACCCTTTTCGTATATCTCTTTCTGTAGAAATGGAGCTCAGTGCGTGGAAAACACTTAGGCTGCGTTCTTTTGTGAGACAATTTATTTATAGTGGTGATGCCATTCCTGATGAATATTTTCAATATTTAGCTGGTGAATTAGGAAAAACTCCAGAAGATATTTTGTTTAAAAAATTTGAGAAACAGGCTAATGCAGCAGCTAATGAAGCCTTACAATTAAAATTGGGAGATGATGAAGATAATAAAGTTATTTTTGATGAAATAAGAAAAAAATTAAGCAATGATAAAAACTGGGTTTTAATAGGCGGTCCACCATGCCAAGCCTTTTCTTTAATGGGAAGGGCTAGAAACAAAGGAAAAGAAGATTATGTGCCTGAAGAAGATCCTCGTCACTTTTTATATCTGGAATATTTAAAAATTATTGAAGAGTTTTCCCCCGCAGTTTTTGTGATGGAAAATGTAAAAGGAATTTTATCTTCAAAAATAAATGGTGAGCCTATCTTTAACAAGATAAAGACTGATCTAGAAAACCCAGGGAAAGCATTAGATAAACCTGTTAAATCAACGTATAAAATTTATTCTCTAGTTGAAAACCTTGAAAGTAACAAGTCATCTCAAGACCCTCATAAGTTTATTATTAGACCTGAAGACTATGGTGTTCCTCAGGCAAGGCATCGAGTTATCTTACTAGGGGTTCGAAATGATATAACTGCAGTTCCAGCGAAGCTTAATAAAAAGGAGCAAATAACTATTGAGCAAGTCATCGGTGATTTACCCAAGTTAAGAAGTGGACTTTCGAAAAACAGGGAAAGAGATACTGCGGAAGGGTGGGCCAAAGTTATACAGAATGAAATTGCTGATTATCTTAAACAAGCTGTTAATAGCGATGAAGATAAAGAAATTGCCAGCGAGGTAAGAAAGTCACTAAATAAAATTGAAAAGACTTCTCTAAAACGAGGAAAAGCATATTTACAACCAGCTAAAGTCCTTTATAAAAAAATGCCTGTAGAGTTACAGGCTTGGTACAGTAAAGGCTGGAAAGGGGGGGTATGCAACCATGATACCAGAGGACATATGGATAGTGATTTGGCTCGATATCTTTTTTGTTCCGCCTTTGCAAAAGTAAAGTATTCTCAGGAAAGCTTGGTTAGGCGATCACCAAAACTAAAAGACTTTCCTGAGGTATTGCTACCTAACCATAAAAATGCTACGTCAGGAAAGTTTGTGGATCGTTTTAAAGTTCAGGAAAAGGGACTTCCTGCAACAACAATAACAAGCCATATATCGAAGGATGGGCATTATTATATCCATTATGATTCTTCACAATGCAGAAGCTTAACTGTTAGAGAAGCAGCAAGAATTCAGACTTTTCCTGATAATTATTTTTTTGAAGGCAATAGGACTGAGCAATATGTACAGGTTGGTAATGCAGTTCCGCCATTACTTGCAAAAAAAATATCTGAGATAGCCTACAAAATACTTATTTAAATATACATAATTATTAACAAACCACAGGCTGTATGCTGCAAAACTTTCAGTTGATATTTAAATCTAAATCATATTGTTTGTTTACTAGGTTTCTTTTGTTAGCAGCCGTGAAAACTAAACTTGAAATAACTAGATTTCAGACTAACTTGTGGTTTGTATATATCCAAGGTATAGAGTGATTGTTAATAGTACCTGACACAAAATTTTGAAGGCTCTCCCTGCTCTATAATCTGTACTGACTTAGTCAACACCAAACTCAGGTAGCATATATTTTTTAAATAACTCAGCTCTAGTAACTCTAGCTATTCGGTTATTTGTTCCTGCATACATATAACTGTAATAAACTCCGTAATCATTATTTTTTGAATTTTTATTTGCTAGTACTTTATCCTCAAAATGCAATAATCTATTTTTGAAATCATTCGGCATCTCTTGATTCATACAAACTTCTATCACTAAAGTAAAAAAATTTGATTTTCTAAACCATATTGAGTCAAGCTCAAACTCAAGTTTTTCAATTACCGAAAAAGCATTTATTATTGCTAGTTTAGTTTTATTTGCATTTTTATACTCGTCATTAAACTCAGCTATACACTTTTCCAACTCACTATCTCTTTGGTAATATCCTCCTCGCTCTATTGTAGACATAACTTGCAGAATGAAATGAACATCAGCCATTCGTGTAAATTCAGACTCATGAAAAACTCCATATTTTTCGAGTTCAATGTCATTTGCAAGTTCTTTTGCTATTTGTATATATTTCCCATCATAGATAGCGTTATGAATTTCAATATCCTCTAATTTAAATTTGGTCAAATTGATACGTCTAAAGATTTCTCTAACTAGATTGTCATCAACTTTACCAATATCCCTAATAACAACTTGATATGTTAGGAAGTCTTCTTTTTCTTTTTCAGTTAATTTATCAAAAGTTGGGACTATGTTTAAAGGCTTTTCAAACGAATTTTCAATGTAATTTTTAATGGTAGTAAGTCTTTGTTGTCCATCAATTACTTTTTGGGTTGTACGTAAGTTTTTTGTATCAATTTCACCTTGGCATACATAAATTTCGGGAAAAGGGTATCCATGTAAAATTGTATCCAAAAATTGTTCTTGATGCTCATGTGTCCAGACAAATTTTCTCTGAAAGTCAGGGGCTAAATCTAATTTATCGTCAGCTATTTTCTCAAAAATATCCGCAATAGTAGGATTAGTTACAGATGGTTTTATTTGTAATGCCATTATTTATTCCTTACTAAGCATTTTTTATTTAAATCTTTCATTCCACTAAGAATGTATTCTTCAAGGTGTTCATAACTCTTAAAAACACCTGCACTTACTTTATAGTTACCAACTTCTGAGTGGCCATTAGAGATAGACTGAAAGAACGCAAACCAATCATTTTTAAACGTTTTCATTTGGAATGAAATTGGGAGTTTATCTGGTCTAATCCACCCAAGCGCAACATATTCAAGAAATTCATGATACATAATAAGCTCTTTTTCGCTAACAACTTCCCGTGCTTTTCTAAATCGCATTTGATAACGTGAAACATCTTTCATAATACTTTCAAATAAAACTGGTGAAATAAGCGCAATATCAATATCAGAGTCATAATCGAAGGTTTTATTTTTGAAAGGGCTGAACCCGAGTTTCCCAGAACCCGTAATAAAAACCTCATGAAATGAAATATCAAATTTACAAGATATTCTCTTTTTAAATTCATAAAAATCTTCATTTCTGTTGATAAAAACATGCGGAGTTCCATGTATCACATATTTCCTGCAAAAATCGAGTAACTCATTCTCAGTAGTTTGATTTGATAATTTATGCATAAACTCATCAAGATTCATGTATTTACCTTTTTGCATAAATGTTATGCCTATTATTTTTTTTAATGAATAAATTGTATGCATTATTCAGTAACCATCTTTCTAATGCTTCACCCTGCAAAGCCCTCACTAATTACCCTTAACTTAATCTTAACAGCTAATAATGATTGTTTCTCAGAAGGAATCTTGTTTGGAATTGCACCTGCAATTGAAATAATTCCCTGCTCTTTCGGGGTAAGTAGTCCATTTTTCTTATCCCACTCAAGAATACTTTTCCAATAAGAAGCACCTTTCTCAAAAATATAACTTTGCGCTTCAATTCCATTATCGATTTTTTGAATATTAACTGCATCTAACTCTTGTTCGTCATGTAAGGATGAGTCTATTAATGACATTAAAACACTTTCATCAAGTAAATAATCAATACGGATAACATTCTCCCAGCACTTCAGTTTTTTACACCACTCTGTAACGTTAGTTATGCCTTCTGGAGTGTCCTGTATAGATTCATTAACAAGCGCTGCAATCTCATGTAAACAATTTTGAATTGAAAGAGGGAGGCCTTGTGATTTCCATATTGAATCAAAGTCAAAGCACTTTTCTGTGCTATCAATTAAGTATGAAAACTTTGCTATTGAATAAGTGACAATATTCGCTTTATATCCACCATACCATGATTGTTTCATTATGGTTTTATCAAGGAACCTAAAGAGAATCGCTTTAACTATAAACTCCTTAAAATAAAGTTCATTAAACTGCTTTTCATTTTTTTCCCAGTTTTTGGCTATATCACTAGCAAACTGTACAAAATTCTTTTGAGCCCCAAGGCTGACAATATGTGGTTTCTTAGCCCATGAATACTCAAATTTTGCTAAATCAGTTTTGGCAAACATCTGATTTCTAGGGTTTAATGTTAAAAATTCTTTTTTCTTGGCTACCGTGAAATTTGTTTGCGCATTGGCATATTGTCCTCGCACTCGTTCATAATACCAATGTGTCTCTCTAAGACTTCCTTCTGATGAGGGAGCCCATAAACGACGAGACATTTCCTCTATTCTTAAATGAAAGGGGTGGTTTGAGAAAAAGTCAGCAGCACTCACCTTATTTTGTGTATTAGCATATTCCGAGATTCTAGGAACCATTTCTTCAGTTCTTTCTTCGGGAATAACAGTAAGTTTTACTTGGACATACACAGAATCTAGATTAGCTGTATTCTTGTTTTGTGAGTTAAAAAGAGAGGCTGTTGTTTGCCCTCCATTTACAATTTGTAGATTTCTAATAGATTTTATTTTTACCTGTTTTTCATCTATTTGAGTAATAACCTCTTCAGCAGTCGCTGTGATTCCATTATTAAAGGCAAAAAACATTTCAGGCTCATTTTGAATGGTATTTCTTATACCTTTATTCACTTTTCCTCTAAACTGTAAAAATGTGCGAACATTTTGCTCTAATAAACGCTCACCATATTTATCATATAAGTTGGCTATCAAACTTCCAGGTACGGCTAACAAGTAAGATTCATAGGTTTCATTACCTGTAAAAGCGGGTAAACATGGGATTCCACTTCTATCAATGTCAGTAAAATCAACAATAATATCTTCGCGTGACTTGCCTGATTCTTCTAATCGCTGGATTCGACTTAAATCCCAGACATCAAAAAAACATGAATAACTATTGATACTTTCATCAGGTAGTGCATTAGCTCTTTTACTTAGCTCAGCAGTGGATATTAAAATAAAATTTATTTTTTTTATACTTGCTGAATAGTCACATATTTCTTTTGCAACACTAAAGCCCGCATCACTTTCATCAAGGGAGTGATAAAACTTTCTCTCAAGACTTTTTTGAAAAAAGTTGCTCGCACGTTTAAATGTTTTTGTAATATCCGATTGAGTTAATGTTTCAGGATATGAGCGATAGTCTGTAATTATGAAGGTAAAATAACCTGACTCTTGTGAATGATGATATGCATCAATCCTCATACCTGGGTTAGCTTTTTTGTAACTAACTACTTGGTATTCTTCTAATACAGCCTGTTCAACCAGAAAGTCACAAACACGTTCTGTAAACAGAACTTCATTATAATTATTTTCTGCTTCTGATTTTGCATAGATATCTTGCATATAATCATGAAAATATTCTTCAAATGTCATGATAGATTTATCCAGTCTGGGGTTCCTGAAAAAGGTTCACAATCAAGTAGATTAATATCATAACTAACTCTTTCTACACCTTGCGTCAGTGTATCTGGACATATACGAGGAAAACCAGGTTTTACATCAAACATTTGTTCAGAAGCTAATATATAACTAAATTGTAAGTATTCATCTGTATCTATGTATCCAGTTTGATACAGAAGATTATTAAATCTTTCAAAGGAAGACGGGTTATCAGTTTCTAACTGCTGCCTTATACTTGCTATTAACGTGGGTAAATTAATTGCATTCTCAGCATCGGAGTCTGTTTTTCCTAATGTAACAACATGCAGATACATTTTGGGTAACTGGGAACATAGTTGGTCTGCTGATGAGATTTTCACTCGGGGAGAAGTAGTACCCAATTGACACTTTATTTCAATAGCAGAACTTTCTACATTGAAATCTTGAGGCAAATCATCAGGTCCTTGCCAAAAATCGATTGATTGAGAAATTCCAAAAGCAGGCTCAAGATGATTAGAAATAAATAGTAATTCACCTATCAACCCTTTGATTTCCTTTTCTGGTAATAAGCCCGAACGAGCCTGTTGTAAAAACTCTTGCCACCGCATTAATCTTCTGAGAATTATTTTTGTTGCCTGAGTATGTTTTTCAAAATCAGATGTAGCATTGATAATATCAAAACATAAAGAAAGAAAAATCTGCCAGTCATTCTTATCTTTAAGCATAAGAATTAGCATGAATTTATCTGTATGACTTTGTTCAGGAGTTAGTAGGTGGACAGTGATTCCATTTAGAACGGGTAACTTGTTAGGTAAAAAATCAGAAGTTGAAAACTCATAAACAAAAAGAAAATGTCCATAAGGATCTTTTGCCCAAAATAAATTAAGAGGATGACTGGCATTAACACGCCTTGAGAAAATATCACGAGAAGGAATACTTATCTCATCCCAAGGGTTATTCATCAGAATCATCCTCATCTAGTAGATCAGAGTAGTTTTTATCCCACCATGTTGTATTAACAACGTATTCAACCATTTTTTCTGGTCTCCTGCTTCCTGCTTCCCCTGGAAAACTTATACCGTAAGCAACAATACCATCTGGAAAAATTGGGGTGTTTTCATCATCTTTATATCTACAATCCAAAAGGTGAATCATTAATAATGGTTTTGTGCGTTTTGATCTATAAATATAATCAGGTGGATTTTTGGCATCAGGGTTATCACTATAAAAACGTTGTTCAACTATTTTAATTTGGTCTTGAGTCAATCCTGATTTTTCATGTCCCCTGGATGCTACGCGGTTTTTATTTAACCTAATACCATTTGCTGGCTGCCTTTCCTTTGTTATGGTTCTTTTTTGGTATATAACCCCATTTCCTTGTAAAGAAGGTAATTCAATACTTGTTATATTATTCGTTTTCTTCTTTGTTGAGACACTTATGATAGTTAGATCCCAAGTAGTAACACCCTCTTTTTTCAAGATATCTGAATAATCAATTAATGGTTTTTTTTCTGTTTTTTGGGATGCGGGGTGGTTAATGAATGAACTCAAAAAATTAGTAATACCACTAACTGGAATGTCTTTAAACAGATATCCTGGCTGAGCATTAACAATTGGTTGTGATTTTTGTGGTATGGTTTTAAGTAACTGCTTTAAAGCCTTATGGTTTTCTTGTATAGCTTCTTCAGATTTTATAAGTGTTGCGGTTTCAACCAACCTTCCTTCCAAGCTAATTTGACGGATAACATTCTTTCCTGAACGCATTTTGTTTCTAGCAGTAACAATGAGGCTCTCAGGGTGACTTCTTACACATAATCCAAAGTCTCGAGGTGTCATTTTGGCTTTTGCCATACTATCGAACTCATCACGTAATTCTTCAGTCGCTTTTGATATATGTGAATACCATGAAATAGCCTCTTCAGACATATAAATACGACATAGATCTTCAAAATTTGTACGATATCCAAACCACCTACCCATTTGCATCAGTGTGTCATACATAATGGAGTTTCTGAGGAAATAGCTAACTGTTAAGCCTTCAAGCGTTAACCCTCTTGATAGACTTAGCCCACCTATAGCAATAAGGCTGCGTCCATTTGGAAAATCCTTCTTATTGTAATCCAATAGTTCAGCGTTTCTTGAGCCATTAACCTCAATTGCTTTAATAGGAGAAACTGCATTTTTTAATTCTTTTTGAATATCTCCCCATGAGAGTTCTGTATCCTTAAATTCTTTATCCCATGTATATTTTAAACTCACAATCGTCGAATTTTTTAAGGCATCTTTTTCTGATAGAGCATAGTGATTAGTAATAGAGTCTCTTAGTTCAGTAAGATAGTCATGAACTAATATTTTTATATGTGACTGAACTCCAGTAAACCGACTTACATTAATTAACATCGAATTATGATTATTACTTTGCCCTCTGTTATTTCTACTCGCCTTTATTAAAACAAACGATCTAATGGCCTCTTTCAAGCTAGGTGGCAGTATTTCAGGCAAATCATCTTTCTTATGTTTCAACGGAAGAATATCACCGTAATCATCAATTTCCCTCAATACATCTAAATCACTTTCCTCTTCAAAGATGCGTTTTGCTCCTACATAATTCGATGGCGCATCAAGACTAATAATAAAGTCTTTTGGAAACAAATTACCTTCCTTAATCATTTCATCTTCACTTTCAGGGTCAATGAAAATATTTGCAAATGGAGTTGCTGTATAGCCGAGATATGAACTTTGATCAAATAGCGCAAGTAATTCACGAATTCGTCTATTTGTTGTTGTTGGGTCTTCGTCTTCTTTATTTGTGTTTACTGATGCATGATCTGCTTCATCATCTATTAAAAGCATGGGGAACTTGCTTAAATCTTGATTATTGTTTTTTAACCAATCAACTAGGTTTTTAAGTATTGATACATTTTTTTTCAGTACAAATACTATAGGTTCATTAAAATGTCCTAACTCTGCCCTTAGTTGTGTTGCAATTTTTTTGTCGAAGTCTTGTGTACTAGTTGTTAAGGGTATCGGCCTTCTGGATGAGTCATAAATACTGACTCCTATCAATTTATCTTTAAGATTGGTAAGTTGCATAGAACTATCAAGACCAATAAATCCTTCGTCAATACGCTCCTGAGTCTGGTTTCGTAATGCATTCAATAAACCAGCTAATACAATTATGATCTTGTATCCAGAGTCAGCGGCTTTTGAAATAACGCCTGTATAGTTTGCTGTTTTTCCTGACTGGACATGTCCAACTACCAAACCTTTTCTTGACCAGCTACCCTCCTTTTTAGGGTTTTCCAAGTGGTCAATAATATCATCACTTACTCTATCTAAACTATGAATTACATTCGGACTAAAACCATTGTCAGATAGTAATCTTTTATATCTTTTCCAATAGAACCACTCTATATCACCACGAGCATTGTCTAGCCATGGAGTGTAGTCATCCGCAGCAAGTATGCTTCCAATATCCATACGAATATCAAAACGAGTTTGTAATCGGTTTGTTATTATTATGAGATCTCTATCCGATAAATCATATTGTTGGATATGTGCTATTTTTTGTATAAAATCAATTATTGTTTCTCTATCTGTTGATCCACCACCCAGTAATGTAGCAACTGAATCTTCTATTTTTTCTAAATTCTCATTCATAAATATCCTTTTTCTTTTAAGAGTTTTTTTGTTTCATCAGGGTAAGTTGCAAAAGGATCACTTGATAGAATACGATTAGGTATTTCACCTAAAGTAATGCCTTGGTTCATCATTAGCTGAATAATGTCATCTAAAACTGGAGAGAAGAGCTCCTCATCAAAATCTGGTTTATTTAAAGATTCAGGTTCTGAAGCCACATCACTATAAAACAATTCAGCTGGAAAACTACCCTCTAACATTGTTATTAATGCATTTAATTTATCTTGCTGCTCTGGAATAAGCTGGTTTTCAAGCTCTGTGACCAAATGATGTTGTCTATTAATAACATACTGGATTTTTCCTTTACTCTGAATTCTATTCCAAGCAGGCTCTTTAATCTTATCTTGTAATTTCTTACCGCGCTGTCGATAAACATTTTTTCCAGAAAATGCTATTTTATCTATTATTTGTCGTAATTCTTTTTTGATTCCTTCAGGTGGGGAAGCATGGGCTTTTTTCACATCTATTTTCCATAAATGATCTAAAGAATTAGGAATATCGATCTGCACTCGAATAAGCTTTGTTAATTCTTCTTTTTTGATTATCCGAAACCATGTTCCCTTTATGATTAGCCTGTTATTTCTATAGAGATAAAATCCCTGATTTTGCAAATACCCATCATCTCCTGCGTATTTCTCGTAATTTTCACGCGTAGTTTTGTTGTAATGGGGAAGCACATAAGGCTGAACATTGATAACGGTTCCTTCCAGTTGAATAGACTGAGAAGGTAGTTCCTGGGTAGCTGAATGAGAAGTGTAAAAAGGGTTAAATGCTTCTAATGGAGCATTATTTAAAAGAATCTCTACCCCTTTTTTACCAGCGCCTGGTGATAAATATCGATGGAAAACAAGTTCTAGATGTTTTCGGGTTTGATCAACGAGACTATTCAGCTTTTTTTCTGACTGATCAAACCGATCTAACTCTCGCCATAACACAATGGTTCCATCTGATAGCAATAGGGATTCGGTAAAAACTTTGTTCAGAAATGGAGAGTTCGTAATATCATCTGTTGAGATAACTCTTATTTCCCACTTTGAATCTGGATTATTTTTTATCCATTCTAAATCCCACTCATACCCAGAAACTTTATTATTTTTTTTACTGATAACAGTTAATTGCCTGCATTGAGAAAATGAGGCCGTTTTGAGCCCTAGACCAAAACGACCTAAATCCTTTTCAGGTCTTTCATTACTTGGGTGCTGACTACCTAAGCGCATTGCATTGATGAGCTCTTCTTCTGACATACCATGCCCATTATCAGAAACACTTATCCATGGAGAGCTTTCATTCCATGAAAAATTTATTTTTATGGCTGTCGCTTCTGCGGTAATGCTGTTATCAATAATATCTGCAACAGCTGTTTCCATTGAATAGCCTATATCACGAAGTGATTCAATAAGACATGCGGCTGACGGGGTAACTGATATGAAGTCCATTATCTTTGTTAAATTTCCAAATTAAGGCTACATCTGCCAAATGATAAAACTATAATAGTTGATCTCTTAGAAGGTATATTAAACTTCAGTTAGTTATAATCTATAATTTTAGTAAAACCTATTGAATAGGTCTTTCCTTACTAAATATGAAATTAAAATAAAATAAAAACTATTTTATCTAGCTAGGTTAGGGGCACTAGTAGGGTACTGGTTTTAAATTCTATGCCAATTCTAACCTAGATGCAAAGCTCGGGGGATAAACTTTTTAGATCACAAATGTAACGTTTAGCTATCATGGTTTGTAGGCTAAGTTGAATTCAGCAGTTTATAAAAAGGTACTGAAGTAAAAAATACCGATGTAATGGAATAAGACTTGTAACTTCCGTTATTAACCTCAAACAAGACAGAAGATGATGAAAGTACAACAAAAAGTCAAAAAACTACTCAAAACAAGTAACGTGCTCCTATCTCGCTCAAGTAACTATTACTACTACCCGCAATACTTGCGCTTAAGTATGCAGACTAGTGAAAAAAATTTTCAAAAAGACACTTTTTTCAATTAAATTTTCTCATTAATTACTTTTGTAAAAATATTGTTAAAACAAGAAGCCCCTCACTGTAAGAACTAGCCGTTGCATATTAATACTTCCCTATCATATTTAAGTTGTTCACCTAATATTTATAAAGTAATTTACTTAAAAAAAAATATAAATGATAAAAATTATTTTTTAAGGCCTGATGATAATACTATTAACTAAATTACTGCAACACAATAAAAGTGTGATAAACACATATAATACAACATAAGGCACTGAAAACAAAAGAGTTTTACAGCGACCATTTATTGATATTTTTCTTTATTTGTAGTTAACTATGCCTACGTTTTAGTTCTTGGAGGCATCGTTCAATGAGGTATCAACAAAACATTAACGACACATATATTGTTTCACTAACTTTTCCTAATAATGAAAAATTACGATCCCGTAAAGTAGTTACTCGATCAAGAGCAAGGGCAACGGGTAAGTACCCGAGCTGGAAAATGGGCAGGATGATTCAATGGGAATCCATTAACGAACTGAATGCTTATCGCCTCTTAGATACTGACCCTTCCGTCATTGAATTTTATGAGCAACCATTAAAAATCTCTTATGTTATCGATGGCACTCCACGCACTCATTACCCAGACACTCTCGTGAAATGGATTAATCATCAGGAACTTTGGGAAATAAAGTCAGCTAATGATGTAGAAAGACCAGATTATTTTGAACGAACTCAGTTTCTTGAATCTGCACTTATAGAGTTTGGTTATAACTACAGAATGATAAATGCTAAAGGTTTCTTAACACAGCCTCGTTTGAACAATTCTATAACGTTATTGAAATTTGGTCGTCACCCAGTAAGCCCACTTTTAGAAGAAAAACTAAGACTAATAATTGAAGCTAAAGGTAGTATTTGCTGGGGTGCGATCATAAATGGGTGCATCGGTAAAGAAGGACGTCAACTTGTATGCCGGCTGTTTTTGGAAGGCCGCTTACATTTTGATTTTGAAAAAAAGTTAGTTCCTGAGACTAATTTTGTGTGGATCGAAGATAATCAAAAAGCATCTCCATGGAGTTATTGATATGGGTATTTCAGCTTTTCAAAAGGGCACAATGGTTCAATTTGACAAGAAGTTTTATATCTTATTGCGTAAGGTGTCAGACTATATTTGGCAGTTAGAAGAAGATAAAACCAAAAGAATTTGTGAATATTCAGATAACCAACTTCTAAGTTGGTATCAAAAAGGCGAATTAACTTTTGTTAACCCTAATTCAATAACTAACCAGAACAACGGTACTCAATCTTATTTGATCCCTACTGAACAGCAATGGGAACAAGGGAGGGTTCGTCGATCTTATGTAATGGCTATTCTAAATGTCCCGAATACCCAAAAAAAATTAATTCCAATATTACTTGATGTATGGAAAAAATTAAATAAACCCAAAAAAGTTCCTAACCCTATTACTGTACGTCGTTGGAAGAACAAATATATCAGATCTGGAAATGATATATTAAGTTTAATTTCCCGTCACGACAAGAAAGGAAATTGGCAGCCGCGTTATCCACAAGAAGTTATTGATTTCGTCATGGCGGCAATTGATACTGTATATTTAATCATTGAAAGAGGCACAATTCAGGATACATTAGATGAAGCTCAAATTCTTGTTAACAATGAAAATAAATTAAGGCCTAAAGAAATACAATTACCATTACCAACTCAAAAGTTAGTAAAAGGTCTTATATATTCAATTCCTGCCTATGACCGATATGCAGCACGCCACGGCCGAACAGCGGCTAACACAAAATTTCGAGCGGTTTTAGGGCATCGAATCAGTTACGAACCGCTCGAACGGGCTGAAATTGATCATACCCCTCTCGACTTGATGGTCATTGACGATGATACAGGGCTACCACTTGGCAGACCATGGATAACAGCCTGTATCGATGATTATTCACGATGTATTCTCGGGCTTTATATCAGTTTTACTCCCCCCAGTTATTTAACTGTGTCTTATTGTTTGCGACATGCATTTTGTCCAAAAAATGATTTAAAAGATAAATACCCAATTATAAATAATACATGGGATGCGTATGGAGTGATGCGGGAACTTGTTGTTGATAATGGATTGGAATTCCACTCTAAAAGTTTAGAAAATGCTTGTTATACCTTGGGAATTGAAATTCATTATGCGCCAAGAAAAGCTGGATGGTTCAAAGGAAAGGTTGAAAAATTTTTACGGACATTTAATGAATCGTTAGCCCATAAAGCACCAGGAACAACATTTGCGAACATGTTTGATAAAGGGGACTATGACCCGTCGAAACACGCAGTTGTGAGAAAGAGTATATTTAAGGCAATTGCACATAAATGGGTTACTGATTATTATCATCAGAAAGAACTGCATATTCGCACCCATCATGAACACCCATTCGCAAGCATCGTGAACACGGATTCTTATCGAACGTGAACACCTAA
>CBDUDP010000022.1:0-72165 GCA_965365945.1 uncultured Gammaproteobacteria bacterium | reverse complement strand
CCATCGTCTAGAGGCCTAGGACACCGCCCTTTCACGGCGGTAACGGGGGTTCGAACCCCCCTGGGGACGCCATATTAAGAACCATCTACTCATTGAGTAGATGGTTTTTTTTTGCCTGTGGGAAATGCAGGTAAAGAAAACTGATGAACAAACTTATTCAGCACCAATTATCTAAGTAAATTATTTATACGCTGAGGATAAAGGTTGGACTAAATCTTTTAAAAGTTGTTATCATTCCATTTCTGGACATCAATAGTAGGTTACTTGAAGTAAGGATTCTCAAGTCTCTTTTTTCCTTTAACGGTGACATAGCCAAGATTTGAGTCATGGAAGGCGATGGTGACCTATCAGAAAATTACAATGATTAGCTTGATTGGAGTCATAAAATATGATCATTGCTGATGAAGGATTTTTGGGTTACATTTTTCAATAAAGTGTTCAGGTTTCAATTGTAAATAGCAAGGTTTGTGTAATTAAATGCACTATAAAAAGTAGACCAACAGATGCATTAGTTGCTTGTTATATCTATAATGTTAGCTATATTTTTCTGATGTAATGAGGTTTATTTTATGAAGACAAGTACTATCGCAGACGCTAAAAATAACCTATCCCATTTAATTCATCAACTAGAGGTTGAAGAGCCTATCCATTTAACGCGTTATGGTAAGCCTGTCGCAGTTATGATGTCTGAGAACCAATATCGAACATTGATTTCACCCCCCTAAGAGTTTAAATTTGGCAATTTTGAATTGGCGATCTCAGTTAGGTGAAGAGACTGATGTTGGTCTAACTGAGGGTGAGCTTAATGTAATTCGGAAAGAGTCTAGTGGGCGTGATTTTACATGGGACGAATAAAGTATTTGCTGGATACCAATATCCTTTCTGAACCCGCAAGACAAAAACCAAATGACAAGGTCATGCACTGTTACCAGATTCTAAACGAAAAGCACAGTTACAGGCTTATTTATTAACATTACAGGATTCTGGGTTAATCATTTTGCCTTATGAGCAAGCGGAGGCTGAATGGTTTGCCTACCAACGAGCTGTTTTAAAAGAACAAGGGAAAACAGCTGCGTATGCTGATGGGGAGATTGCAGCTATCGCGGCAGTTAATAATTTAACATTGGTTACGCGTAATACTGATGATTTTAGTGTCTATAATAATTTATCATTAGATAACTGGTTTGAGTAAACCTTGGGGTGAGAAATAAATTTTTACGCGGTCTATTTTTTTGTATAAAACCGACCCCCTTTGCTTTCCAATTGATTACTTTCTAGTAGAGTGTGTAAGGTATTTAAACGAATGCCATATCGAGTGTTAGGCGGGAATAATCCCATCTTTTTATCAAAACTACATTGTTTTTTATAGTTAGGGTAATCTTTCGTTAGGTAGTGCGTTTTAAAGTATAGAGGCTGTGGAACATATTCTTCGCTAGCATCAAAGAAATCGATTGTTTGTTGGGCTAATTTTACTTTGGCAGGCCCTTTTAATAAAGGCAGGGGCGAATCATAAAAATTCTCGTATTCCATAAATGACACTTTACCCGAGTGGAAATGGATTTTAATAAGCTGCATTTCATCTAAATCACCAAATAACTGATTGCCAGAGCCGACATAAATACGTAGTAGCGCTGGAAGCAGTTCGATAAAGTCTTTATGAAAAATAAGAGAGTGATTATCAAATAATACGCTTGCAGGTAATATTTCGTGGGCTTTTAGACAGTTTTCTATAATCAGTTCTGTATTGGAGATTGAGTAGAGCAATTCACGGGCTATTTCTGTCACAGTAATATAGTTGCCGAAAAAAGCCTTTACATTACGTTGAAGCTGTTCGGGGAGGTGTATGTAAGGTTTTCTTTTTTCAAATTGCGAAAGCGAAAAATAGACTAATAGGTCTTTTCTACGGTAGTGTTTAGCCGCTTCAAATTCGTTATCTTCAAATAGAGTATTTAAAAGGCCGAATATTTTACTGTGCGAGCCAGTTAATTCATCTGTTTTTGCGAATTTATCATTTGCAGGGACACGTCCTAAAGCTAAACAGCTATGCAAAAAATCATTAAACAATTGTTCATTTTCAGCATAAACTAATTCAAAATTTTCTTTGTGGCTCGTTGGTCGAGTGGTGATTTGTTTTTAGCTGTAATGACGTTTTTGTCGATTGGCTAAAAATAATTGCTCTTCCAATTTGTCTTTAAAAATAAAGAATGATAATTATGCGGACAGTTCTTTTTGCTGTGCTATTATTTTTACTTAATTCAAGTACCTTCCTGGCTTATTAAATACACTATGAAAAATTGGGCCGATAAAATCAAAAAGAACTTTGCGTTTCGTCGTCAGTCAGACTTGACTGATGAGTGTGTTATTGACTTGGATGCGATTGCTGAGCAGTTGGCAATTAAGGAAAAGGCTGAAGCAGCGGCAGATAATGATTTGCCTCGGCAAGATGCGGCAATTTCTGATAGTACTGAGCGAGAAATTCAGTCTTACTTTAGTAGCAGAATGACGAATATTAATCGCATTGTTAATGAAGGGCTCTGTTTCCGCAATACCTCGATCACAGATACAAACCTACAAGATGAACGCGCATTAATTAGCAATCATACTGAGCATTCTAAGCTGGCGGTAAAAAGTTTAATGGCGCGTGAGTTTCGTGCCTTAAAGCAACTGAAGAAAGAATCAGACGATATTGAACGAGAATTTCAGGCTTTTCAAAATGATAATAAGCTACAGCGCACGGCACATTACCCTGATTCTCAATTATTATATTTTGCTATTATTTTATTATTCTGGCTTTTAGAGTCTGCGGGTAATGGCTATTTTTTTGCCGAAGGGTCGGAGCTGGGCTTGTTAGGTGGTGTAGGGCAGGCGGTGATTATTGCGGCGATTAATATATCTATTGCCTTCTTTTTAATGGGCTGGATTTTTAGGTATAAAAACCATGCCTCCTTAGGGAAAAAAGGGTTAGCTTATATAAGCCTCACTATCTATCTTCCTTGTGTATTCGGTTTTAATTTGTTGGTTGCGCATTATCGTGAATATTTTGCTGTGCAACCAGGAGAGGCGGGAAACCTTGCTGTACAGCGCTTTATCGAAGCTCCCTTACACTTATCTGAGTTTAATTCTTGGATTTTGTTTTTTATGGGGTTGTTGTTTGCCATCTTTGCTTTTATTGATGGTTATAAGCGCGATGATGCATACCCAGGCTATGGTAAGTTACATCGACGCTTACAAATTTTGCATGAAGATTACGATGAGCACCGTGATGATGTGGTTATGCAAATTGAAGATGTACGCCATGATTTCTTACGTAAACTAGAAGAGATGAAGCAAGCAGTTCTATTGAAGCATACTCGACTAGTACATTTAGTAGAAGATAAGCAGGTGTTTGTGGCTGAATACGAGCATGCGATGGCTAATTTTCATGCTGCTGCCAATGCCTTGATTTATCGCTATCGAGATATCAATAGCAGTCTGCGCAAAGATGCTACTCCTGCTTATTTTGAGCAAGATTGGCTGCCCAGTAATGAATTTAAAGTCCGCGGTGCGCAAGATGATATTGCGGTAGTTGAAGAACAGAAGCAATTGTTTCAAGATTTTCCGCATTATTGCCAGCAAAGAGCGAATGAGATTGAAAAACTTTATGTACTATTTTTTCAGCAATTACAAAGTATTGACCCCGATTTTAAATTGGATAAGACGGATGCTAATTCGGTGTTAAATAATGTCTAGATACCGAAAAAGAAAACAAGCTGTACAACGGAAAAATTTAATAGGCTTAGTAGTTATTTTTGCTGTGCTTGTCTTAGTCGCCTTCCTCTCTTTTTTTCGTTATGAATTGCAGAATAATCAGGCAGCATACGATCCTGATACCTTGTGTCCTATCGATGTTTCTAGCCCTAAATATGTTGCGCTAGTTTTTGATAAAAGCGACATGTATAACAAGATTCAGCAACAATTCTTGCGCCGTTTTTTTAGCGAATTTAAAGCTAAATTATTACCGAGCACTCGCATTTCCGTTTATGTGATTGATGCGAATAATAAAGAGATTTCACCTGATTTTGTAGTCTGCGCACCTAGAACGGGCGATGATGCGAATGCTTTTTATGAGAATCCTAAGCTGATTAGGCAGCGCTGGCATGAGAAATTTGAACAACCTTTAGATCAAGCCATTGATGGATTTATGCAGCCAGCTCAGGCTGATTATTCTCCGATTATGGAAGTATTTCAGACTATCTCACTGAGTGCTTTTCCTGTTGGCGCTGAAGCTGCACAAAAGCAAATTATTGTTATTTCGGATATGTTGCAGCATACACCGGAATGGTCGCATTATCGCAGCCAGGTGGATTTTTCTGAACTGAAAAAGAGTTTGTACTATCAGCGTATTAATACCGATTTACAACAGGCGGAAGTGAATATCTTATATGTACGACGTGAAGGTATGGAAAAATTACAAAATAAGCGACATGCTTTTTTCTGGTCTGATTTTATCCAGTCTATCGGTGGGCGAGTTACTTTGATTGAAAAAATTGACGGATAAGCATAATGAGCTATGAAAAACTACAGCAAGGGCTGATACGCGACGTGCGCCAAATGTTCATTTTTGCGCTGTCTGGCGGAGTTTTAAGTGTTTGCTTGCCACAGTATTTCAATCTTCCGCTGCTGGCTGTTGTCCTTCCCTTATTGTGTATGATTATTTATACCTGGGTAGGCTATTTGCATAGTGTCGAAAGCGCTTTTATGGAGCAGTTTGCAGACAGTGTTTATTACTTGGGCTTTCTATTAACGCTCGTTGCTTTGGTCGTTTCCTTATATTTTTATCAAAGTGATAGCTTAGAAGCCAGTTTATTAACTGCTAATTTTAGTCTGGCCTTAATCACGACGATATTCGGACTAGCGGTCAGAATTTTTATTAATAATTTTCAGCTTGATTTAAATAGTATTGAGCGGCAAGTCATGACTGAAGTAGAGCAAGCTGCTAATGAGCTGGTAAGAAAAGCGAAGTTGATTTCTATGCAACTGGATGTTTCGCATCAAGAAACTCAAGTAGCTATTCAGCAGTCAATTGCTCAAGCGGCAGAAGGCATGCAAAAAATGGCACTGCTAATGGAAGAAAATACTCAAGCGAGTACGACTGCATTGCAGAATAATATTCAAGCCACTAATCAAACCATTACCGGCGTAGTCGATGTGTTTGCTAAAAACATACAAAATATAAAGCTACCTGAGGAAATATTTGCTGAAAAGTTAAGTACTC
Source organism: uncultured Gammaproteobacteria bacterium (assembly GCA_965365945.1). Classification (GTDB taxonomy): domain Bacteria; phylum Pseudomonadota; class Gammaproteobacteria; order Methylococcales; family Methylomonadaceae; genus Methyloprofundus. The sequence goes on along the minus strand of CBDUDP010000022.1, from coordinate 66,911 downwards.
CTTTGGAGCGTTTATTAATTCGCTTAGATGAAACGCAAGTGTTACTGAAAGAAGTCAATATAGGGCAGGGGGAAATTTCACAAAGTACGCAAAGTATTGTTTCCAGTATCAGTAGTACGGCAACTGAGGTGGATATTTTGGCTAAATCGATAGGCTTGTTTAATGATAAATTACAGGCGAATACTAAGCTGAATGATGATTTTTTCCAAGTAGTTAAAGAAGTTTCTACTTTATCAGAAAAAACATTAGGTATTTCTGAAGGCCTTGATCAACAGGCTGAGAAGTCATCTTTAGCGATGCAGAATTTTACTAAGTTAGTCGGTGCTGTGAATTCCCTGCCTGATGAGCTGGACACTATGTCGTTTAAATTAAAACAGTCCTCAGAGCATGTTTTTACCGCTTTTCAAGCGATTGCTGATAATACTCATTCGGGCGCTAAGATTGGAGCTGATTTGCAGGAAATTGCACATGCTTTAACTAATACCCGAGAAACAGTGAAGCAGATTTCAGACTTTGGCATGCATGTAACGTCGACTTTTAAACGCTTAGAAACCTTTAATACGTTAATGGAGCAACATACGCAATTAATGGCGGATATGGGCGGTGTTGCTCAGGTAGATATTGATTTGGCTAAACAACATCAGCAAGAAATGTCTGACATTTTACAACAATCAAGAGAATCACTAGGGTTTATGCAGCGAGACCTTATTACTAGCATTAAGCAGAATAATGAGCGTTTAGCGGACTGATTATGGCTACGCAAGAAGGTCGTCGTTCTTTTTTATTGGGTATTACGCTAAATGAGCTAGGCTTTATTATGTTTTTTTTGTTGATGATTGTTAGTGCAGCAACCTTACAAAATACGAAACTAAAACTAGCGGATGAAATTCAGCAAAAGGCCAAGTTACAAGCTGAAATTGATGCGCAGCAGGAAAACGAAGATAATTTTAAGCGCCTACAATTATTAGAAAGCCGTTTGATGCAAGCTGCAGGTTTTGCTACTGAGCCCAGTGAACAACAGTTAAATGAACTTTTCGTAAGATTACAAGAAGCACAAGCTGGAATCGAATTGCAACAGACTAATACCCAATTAAAGCGTGAATTAGAGGCTTTGCAAGATTATAAAAAGTTAGTCGATGTGTTGGCGAGAAATGGTTTGGCTGATGGTTCACCGCAAGCAGTCGAGAAATTACTAAATAAGGCTGAGACCGCGTTGCAGGAGCAGAAAACGCTTGAAGGTCGGTTGGCTTATATGCAGAAAAAATTGCAAGCAAATGGTCTGGATCACCCGCCTTGTTGGGCTGATGCGCAAAGTGGCGCGGTGGAATATTTATACAATATCACTTTGTACGAAAACAAAATGCACATAACCGCTGCTTGGTCGGATCATCGCAAAGCTGATTTGCGTTTAATTCCTAGTGCTGAAAAGTTAGCTGGAAACACAGTGACAGTACAGCAACTGGACAAGCAAGTTGCCCCCTTATTTGCCTGGAGTAAAGCGCATAGCTGCCGCCATTTTGTGCGCATTAAAGATGATAGTAAGACCTCTAAAGAAGCGTTTAAACGACAGATGTTAGCGATTGAGGCTTATTTTTATAAGTATTTGGAACGTTAAATTGAGTGACTCATCTTGGTCACTAAATTCAGAAGGTTAGTCTTTGTGGGAACGGCTTTAGCCTCGACTTTGTCACAAGTCGAGGCTAAAGTTCTGCGCTGTTGAGCTAAGAATAAGCTCCCTTCTCCAGAGACATAGGTATCTACACAAGTCTAAAAGCCTTTGTATGATTAAAGTAGCAGTGAATACAAGGTTTTTATTAGAATAGGATTTCTAATAAAAATGATGTGGCAGGCCGATAGCCTTCTGGTTCTAAAGAAGCCGTGGGAGAGCGATGGTCGCCGCATCATCCCCAATTAACTCGAACAGTTGCCAAGAACTCAAGATTCCGTATCTACAAGGCAGAGAAACTAGGGAATTTAATTATGGCAAACATAACTTATGAATTCAATATTGGAATTGATGTATCAAAACAAAAATTAGATGTTTCATTTAACGATAAAGAAACGGCGATATTTGCAAATACATCTCAAGGATTTAAGCAGTTTCTAAAATCGATTAAAAATAAGAGCAATACACGTGTTGCCATGGAAGCGACGGGGGGGTATGAAAGACCGTTCGCACATTTTATTCAAGATCAAGGGATGGCTGTTCACCGCCGACTACAACAGGAAGGAACAACGTTTCGCGTTATTTTAAATGAGGTAAGGAGTGAACTTGCAGATCAATATATTCAAGACAGCAGCTTGAATCTGAATGAAATTTCTTACCTATTAGGATTTTCAGAAATGAGTTCTTTTTCTAGGGCATTTAAACGCTGGACCGGTGACCCTCCTAGCTTTTACCGCTAATGTTACCCTTGAATTTTCTAATACCTTACTTGAATATTAACTAATTCTAATGATTTAATCTAAGAGAAAGGTATAATAGGCAGAAGATCACTAAACGAGTTTGTTATTCTTCTGTCATTGAATATGCTAAATGGCAGATGATTTTATTTTTTAGAGCATGGAGATTGTACAATGAAGAAAATTATCGCGGGTTTAGCGCTGTCATTAATCACTTCCGTTTCATATGCTGAAACTTTTAGCTGTACTACTTATAGTGATGGAAAGGCTGCTGAAGAAAAGCAAAAAGTTAATGCCAGTAAAAAAGCAGTTGCCGAGTCAAAAGCCGCTTCTCGCCTAAAAAAAGCAGGCGTTAAATTTGATTACGTTGATTGCAAATAAGCCAAGACTAAGCAAAATATAAAATAGCGAGCGTAGAATCTTCTATATTTTTACGTTACGCTATTTTTCTAATACAAAAACGAGCCAGCAATTTATCATAAGGATAACTATTCAACCTGTAAGTGCCCAACTTACTTATCAGCCAGTAAAATCTACTATATACTGATCAGCCTTTAATATAGAGAGTAGCTGCGTGTCTGATTTATTGCAACTTGTCCAACACCTACATATCCCAACTAGCTCACAAGAACTATTACAAGCTCAACGCTTATTTCACGGCCGTGGACATGCGTATGACGGTTTACATCATGTCACTATAGACTGGTTACCTCCGGTTACTTTAATTACTTTATTTTCCCCTGAAACGAAAACTGACATTGCAGCATTAGCTGATTATTTGCTAACTCAACTACCTAACTGTAAAAGTGTTCAAGTTCAGCACCGGCATGAATTGTCGGGACCGATTGATATTGTTCTCGGTGAAACGATTACACGACTGGCTATCACGGAAAATAATTTACAGTTTAATCTATCTTTAGGTCAATCGCGCAATACCGGCTTATTTCTGGATATGCAGAATGGACGGCGTTGGGTTCAAGAGCATGCTCAAGGTAAACGCGTGCTCAATTTGTTTGCTTATACCTGTGGTTTTTCAGTTGCCGCTATTGCTGGCAATGCCCAGTCTGTTTTGAATGTTGATATGAGTAGTGCCGCGCTGAATGTAGGGAGAGAGAATCACCGTTTAAATCAGCAGTCATTAGCTCAAGTACGCTTTGAAAAATTGGATATTTTTAAATCCTTCAGTCGTTTTAAAAAACGCGGCCCTTTTGATCTATTGATATGCGACCCACCGACATTACAAAAAGGCAGTGTCGATATTATTCGTGATTACCCAAAGATATTACGCCGGCTTGATCAATTTATGGCACCAAATGCGACTTTGATGCTGTGTTTAAACGCTCCAGAATTAAAACGCGACTTCTTACTTGAGCATATGGCTGAATTAGCGCCAACTTACCATTATATTGAAGAAATTAAGCCACCCGAGGTTTATGTTGAAGCCGAGGATAAAGGTTTGAAGGTTTTATGCTTTAAGAAATGAGAGGTAACTAATATGCGAATCTCACATTCTGTGAGAGTGGATTTAGCCACGCTACGCGACTAAAGTCGCTCCCACAAAGCTTCAGATTCTATGTTGTTTTTTGGTTCCTAAGCACGTTAATGAGCTATGCTGCTTCTTAATACAGGAAGTGCTAATCAAGTCCCGTATTACGCAAGCTTCATACGAGTTACAGTTTTAATCCGCTTTTTCTGTCTCAATATGCTGTTTCGTCACTCTAAAAATAATCGGGCTTAATAAAACTAATGCAATCAGATTTGGGATCGCCATAAGCCCATTGAGAATATCTGCAAGCAACCAGACGAGTGTCAATTTACTCATCGCACCGACCGGAATCGCACATAACCAGAGAAAACGATAAGGCCATATCACTTTAGTTCCGAATAAATATTCAGCGCATCGCTCGCCATAATAGCTCCAGCCTAAAATAGTGGTGAAGGCAAAAATCACTAAACCAAAAACCACCACATAACTGCCTATGCTAGGTAAGCTCGTTGCAAAAGCTAAGCTAGATAATGCCGCGCCATTTTCACCGCTAGACCAAGCGCCACTCAAAATAATAACTAAAGCGGTCATAGTACAGACCAAAATAGTATCGATAAACGTGCCCAACATAGCAATCATACCTTGATGCACTGGGTTATTTGTTTTTGCCGCTGCATGGGCAATCGGCGCACTACCTAATCCAGCCTCATTCGAAAAAACACCACGCGCTACACCAAAGCGTATAGCAGCCCAAATAGCTGCTCCGGTAAATCCACCTACCGCAGCTGTTCCTGTGAACGCACTTTGAATAATTAACGCTAGCGCCTCAGGAATTTGCTGAAAATGAGAGACAATAACCCATAAAGCACAAGCAATATAAGCTATCGCCATAATCGGCACTAAGCTTGCAGCCACTTCGGCAATGCGATGAATGCCTCCTAAAATAACCACTGCACTCAGCAGAGTTAAAACTACCGCAGTATATAGCGTCGGAATATTAAACAAACTTTGCACTGCATCAGCAACCGAGTTTGCTTGTACCATATTGCCAATACCAAAAGCGGCAAAAGCTCCAAAAAAAGCAAAGGCTGCAGCAAGCCAAGCCCAACGCTCTCCCAAGCCATTTTTAATATAATACATCGGCCCACCAACGTACTGACCGTGATCATCAACCTCACGATACTTAACGGCTAATACCGCTTCTGCATATTTCGTTGCCATGCCAAATAATGCCGTGATCCACATCCAAAAGATCGCGCCTGGCCCACCTAATGCGATTGCCGTAGCAACCCCCGCAATATTGCCTGTACCGATAGTGGCAGATAAGGCAGTCATCAAGGCTTGGAATGGTGTAATATCGCCTTTTTTATTTGACACACGCCCTTGCCAAAGCATGACCACCGCAGATAAAACTCTGCGCCAAGTAAAAAAACGTAAGCCAAAAGTTAAATAAACACCAATGCCTAAGAGCATAACCAGCATAACTGGTCCCCAGACCTGTGCACTGATTTCGTTTAATATTGCCTCTATTTTTTCCATACTGATTAGACTTGCCTGTGTTTGGTAAATTATAAATTTCGGATTTTGATTAACAGGAATCTGTTACTGAACTTGGCGTGAAACGGGTATTGAACTGAAGAAAATGAAACGTAACCCAACACCTCATGAAATACCTTAGATGTTGGGTTACGTTTTTATTGCTCCGCAACAAAAATCTAACCCAACCTACAACTTAATGTAGTGTTTATTATCCACTTATGCTTTTCGTAATAGCGGTAATCCACAAGCAGAGCTGTACATTTACCTCTCTGCTTTATAAGCCAGCAAAGCCTTAGCAACACTTTCTGATGAAGCAGGATTTTGCCCTGTAATTAAATGACCATCGGCAATAATATAAGGTTGCCAGTCATCGGATTTGGAATAATTTGCACCTTTTGCAACTATTTCATTTTCTAATAAGAAAGGCACGATGTCTGTGAGTTGTACCGCCTCCTCTTCACTATTGCTGAAACCTGTGACGGATTTCCCTTTGACTAAACTAGATCCATTAACGGCTTTAGCCTTAAGTAAAACACTTGGGGCATGACAAACAGCCGCTACCGCTTTCCTAGAAGCATACATAGTTTCGATTAAAGCAATTGAATCAGCATCATCAACTAAATCCCATAAAGGCCCATGTCCTCCCGGGTAAAATAAGGCATCATAATCTTCGGCGACAATATCAACTAACTTCAGGGTATTGGCTAATAACTCTTGTCCATCGGCATCTTTATTAAAGCGTTGAGTTGCCTCTGTTTGAAAATCAGGCGCTTCACTTTTAGGATCTATTGGTGGCTGGCCACCTAGCGGAGAAGCCAGAGTAATATCAGCTAGTGCGTCTTTAAATACATAATAAGGACTGGCAAACTCTTCCAACCAAAAGCCTGTTTTCTGGCCAGTATCGCCTAATTGATCGTGCGATGTCAGCACCATAAGAATTTTCATAACTGTGTCTCTTTGACTAGTGGTTTATATTACTAAGGATTTAAATTTTAACCATACTCGAAACGATATCGAATCGTATGAAACCGGTGGAATATGGAGAAGTAAATGTACTGATTTCCCTGTATTGCGCAAGCTTCATACAGGCTACATTAAAAGAGTACAAGTTTAAGAATTTTTTTCTGTCGGAATTAAATAAACCCCGAAAGCAAGAGGCGTTAGGAACCTTAAAAGAATGAACTTACCCGTTTTAGAGCCCCACTGCCTTAAGTTAAGAGTAATACAATAAATGGGGCGCAGTGCTTTATAACCAAATTATAATGATTGGGTATGAGCATTTTTATGAGGTTCCTTATGTTAACTATTAGCATTCGCCCAACGAATAATATCTGCTTTAGCCATTGCACCAGCTTGGCGAGCTACTTCCTTACCATTTTTAAACAGAACTAAAGTAGGAATACTACGAATATTATATTGCCCAGCTAATGTTTGCTCTATTTCTGTATTCACTTTAGCGAGACGAATCCTAGGCTCCAGCTGCTTGGCCGCTTGAACAAAAGCAGGAGCCATCATTTTACAAGGGCCACACCAAGGCGCCCAAAAATCAACTAACACAGAAATATCATTACGACTAATTTGTCGTGCAAAAGTAGTGGCGGTTAACTCTATAGGCTGCTGAGTGAATAAAGGCTTTTTACAGCGACCGCAAACGGGGTGATCACTCATACGCTGCGTAAGAATTCGATTTATAGACTGACAATGGGGACAAACAATATGATATGAATCTGACATAAACTTTTACTCCAACTCCCATTGCTGCACTACTCGATATTGAACACCTTCAGGCGTACTACAAGACTCAACTAGACAAAAAGACCTCGCATACCACTGTATATCTGGAACATTAGCATTAATCAATGCTTGTGCTTTTCTAGCTAAAGTAATGTGCGGCTGATAAGGTTGGTCTTCTATTTTGATAGTACTCTGCTCTGCTATCTGCATTAAAGCATCGACCAGCACTAACAATTGCGGATCAACTAGCTGACTTAATAAACATAAAACGCGCGGCTTATGCCAAAATGCGAGTTGATTAAAATTCAACATAAAAGTCTGGGCTCTAATACTACTAGCCTTCTGCCTGATCACTCGCTCAGTTTGCGCATCCACGTTACCTAAAAAAACCAAGGTCACATGTAAATTATCAGCCTTAACTATTTTTAAATCTCGAGCTTTAATCCTTTGACTAAACTGGCCTACTGACTTTCTAATCGCATCACTAGGCCAAAGTGCAAAAAATAAACGCCTCACAAGCTGACTATTTAATTACATTTTCATGCTTTTGTTGCCCATCATTTTTTGATGGCGCTTTTTCATCATTTTCTTTTTCATAGCCCGCTTTTTTTCTTCATAAGCCTTAATTAATTCCAATTGTTCAGCCATCAACGCTTGTTTCTTTTCTGCATTTTGTTCGTCGCGTATTTGGTCTGATAGCTCATCTCGCTGCAATATGTACTTTTGAATTGCCTGCGCTTGCTTGCCTTTCATTTCCTCAGACATGCCCATATCCATACTCTTATTCATCGATTTAGCAGAGTCTTTACTAGCATTAATGTTCATCGGTTTGTATTGGGCATAAACAGACATACTAGCGGTCGCAGATAAAAGTAAAACGACGATTGATTTGTATACGTGTTGCATAATTTTAACCTCAGTTTGAATAAAATTAGAATGTTAGCGCACCTTTGATGTTTGATACGCTTCGTTAATCATAAACTATCTATACCCCGGTTCGCTAATTGATCGGCTTTTTCATTACCCACATTACCTGAATGACCTTTAGCCCATGTCCAATTTATGGTGTGTTTTTGCATCGCCTCATCTAAGCGACGCCATAAATCTTCATTTTTAACTGGCTTTTTGTAGCTGTTGTCCAGCCGCGTTTTTTCCAATTAGCTATCCATTCAGTTATGCCCTGTAAAACATACTTGGAATCACTATGTAGTTTAATACTACAGGGATATTTTAAAATTTCTAAAGCTTGAATTGCCGCCATTAATTCCATACATATATAGAATAAAAATATCAAGTTATATAAATAGACAAATTTTACCCATAAATAATCCAAAATAAACAGTTTTCTCCCCCGTAAATCCTTTACACTTTCTGGCGGGAAGGGAAGGGAAGGTAATTTAATATACCGCATTGTTGCCATAAAGATATCTACTGTAGATAATGAAAAGTAAAAGGCTAATATCTATTTTTGCAGAAAATAGATATGAAATTTTGTAGGCTATTTTAGAGTCAACACATCTTCCACAGATTCATACTCAGTGTAACAGGAGAATGCGACTTCTTTACGAGCCATCGCAAGAGTAGCCATACGGTCTGCTAATTCATTACCCTCAATATCAACATGCGCTGCTACATGCTGCACTTTAACTTGGTCATTAAGGGATGAGTAAAGATCGAAACACCTCTCAACCAACTCTTTATTTTTCACTGGTCCTGTTGTAGTTCGCCAACCGTTTTTTTTCCAGTTTTTAGCCCATAGTGTTACAGCTTGTAGAGAATATTTTGAATCAGTAAATACTTGGCAAGTTAGTCCGTCAGCTAATGATTTTTTAGCCACTATTAGCGCTTGATATAAGGCATTAAGTTCAGCAATATTGTTTGTCCCACAGGGTAAATATATACCGTACCATAACTGAACCAGATTACCATCACGGTAAACAGCCATACCTGAACCAGTATCACCACCTGGATTTTTCAGGCAACCACCATCAGAAAAAACTGATACGTCAGTTTTGCTAACATCTATATTAACGGTTTTATTTGATGTTGTTTTTTGAGGCATACTCGACTCGGTGTTTTTTTTGTTGGAGAATGCTGCTTCCGCCTCTTTTTGGCTGATAAATGATTTGTATCTGGCTTTAGGGAAACCATCAACTTGCGCTTTACACTCAGCCCAAGTGTTATAAATCCCCGCATTTCTCCCGATCCAGACCACATAAAATTTAGCCATTTTTAGGTTCCTATGATTGATATGTACAAATAGATAATTCAAGGGGAGAGAGTATATACCAAAGGACTCCTAGAATATACCAGCGCTTTCTAGTAAAAAAATTAGTCAAATTTGACCTATTAATCGTTTCATAAGTTCTTCTACTTTACATGACTCTTAGCTGCTAGAACTGGCCTAGCCTGTTTTAAAAAGTATACAGTAGTGAATTAACTAAATACCCAATTTGTTTTTTATATGCTTAAAAACAGCCCTTGATTTTGGTGCCTTTGATTTTTATCAATCCCCAAGCTACGATTTATTCCGCTCTTATCAATTCGCGCACGCCTTTATTATAGACATTAATTACATTAATGCTCTCTGCTGTCTTTTACCAACGGCTCGCACTTCAAATAAAACCTGCTCTGGATGAATTAAAGCCAAATTTAACGATGCAGCATAACGTAACTTTTGTGAGCCATTAATTAATAACCACTTGCATTGAGGCTCATTGCAAGGCTTGCCATAGATATAACGAATATCTGATTTAAAATTCTGCATATTTTCCTGCCACCAGACTTGCACTAATGCAGGGCCAGGACAGGGTAAGTCTTCATCAGGATCCATTGCAACATCTTCGTCATCTGGATTTTCGGTAGGTCCTACCGAAACGCTATCAGGGAGATCTGTTTCCATATCTTGATACGCTAAATCTACGCCACAAAGATAACTAAAAGCTTCACCTGCAACTTTGGCAATCTCCGGCGTACTCATTTGTTGAATCAGCCAAGGTATATAAATAGGATCGCCTGATATACCTGCGCCAATAATCGCTAGCCGTAATGATGCTTTATCATCGGCCAATACTTTTAAAGTTTTCTTTATAGCTTGATTACCAAGAACGGGTAAAGCCAAGTGCATAGCAGGGATACAAAACTCAGAATTTGATTCAATTTCTTGCCTTAATAGCTCTAAAGCCCAACCTCGGTCGCCAGTCAATACAGCTGACCAAGCAGCCCAAAATCGTACCTGACTATTTTCGTGGTTAAGTTGTTCAAGCAAAACGGGTTTTAAATCGACTCTGCCTAATTCCCCTACAGCTTTAAGCGCTCTTAATCTTAATAGCATATCTTCATCTTGAGTAGCCGCGTCAAGAAACTGGCTAGGATCAACTCTATGGATAGCACAAGCTGATAAGCCAATTCGACGCCATAATGGATTGTTTGATTCCAAAAGTTCAAAGACCTTGCCTTGCAAATGATGCGCATCAACCCAGCCAAAAGCCGATATTAAGCCATTAATTGCTCCTGGAGCCGCTTCAATAACGTTAAAGACTAAGTTAATTCGTTCGAGTGATTGCGCTTCAAGCGCAATAATAGTTGCGGCAAACACCTCACCAGACTCTTCAAACTTTAAGTTTTCACTACAGGCTTGCCAACCGTAATCCCCAGCAATTCTTAATCCATCAAGATGAGCCTCAATACGATCATCTAGTTTTGCCAAATCATTGAGGTCGTAATGAGGAGCCTTTATAGCATTGCTCCTTAACAGCCACAGAAATGCGGCTTCTTCAGCGTGTTGATCAATTATATGGGGAATGACAGCAGGCATATTAGTACCATTAATGTTATTTCAGATTAAAACCTGTCCTATTAAATCATTAATTATGAAGTAATAGGCATAAGGCGTTTTGGAGTCTATTAGACAAAGCAAGAAAGGATAATGCCTGACTGCTTTGGTAGTCGTTATATTAATGCGAGCAAATGTCATTCTGACGATAGGAGAGATGACAGAGTGTTACTTATATTTTCACCCAAAATAAGAATGGCTAAATTATTATAATAGGTAGAAAATTCTGTGCACTGAATAGTAAGAGTTTCTATTCTGATGCGGTTTAGTTATAGTCAACGTGTTCGAATCAACTGTATATTTTTCAAAAACCTATTGCTAAGTGAGTTTATCATGAATCTAGCCATAATAATTTTAGGGATTTTAGCCGTATTTTTTGCAATTTTATCTGTAACCAGATTTTTATTTTTTGACCATAAAATGACGATAGCTATTAAAACTTGGAACAAGATAGCTATTATCTTTTTTGTAGTTTGTGCCGCTTTATTATTTTTCTGACTTATTTTTAATTGACAACTTACCTTTGAAAATAACCTGTCATTAATTGCCACCTAGCAGGATAAAGCGCTTTCAAGCGTACTGCGCAATGAGTGTTTCTGCCGGCAACAAAAAGCACATAGAATTCGCAAAAATCTTCCCCCGTTCCTGTTTGCGCATAAGGAGATGGAGAATTTCCATCGCTAGTAATCGCAGTACTCCAGGCAGCCACCGATTGTGCGCTATTCCAAATACTCGATTGGTAATTGTGACCAGATTCATGCATTACCCGATAATCAAAATCATTCTGAGACTGAATCCCCGTGACTGGGTAGAGAACTATATCATCAGCCCCACCTTCGCCAGCAATAACATGCCCAGGACGAGAGCTAGGGTTTGCCGCAGGAGATAAATTTACAGTTGCGGTATGTCTTCTTTGTTTCTTAGGTATTGCTCTCAGTGCTTCAGTTAACTGATTTATAGTCGGTAAATTATTTTGCTGAATCACATTATCTGGTGGACGTATTACTGTAATATCCTGCCCATCAATCGTGATTATTTGCTTTATAGCATTGGTAGGTGAACCATAACGCCATTGATGAGCGCTCAATAAAGAAGTTGGAGACAATTTCGCCACACCGTTTGATGCGCGTAAGCGATTAAAGATAGTATCTGGAACTGATAGAGTGCCATTTAATACAGGCTCAACATATAGACAAGAACTTGTTTGAGGCACTGGAGTCTGAGTACTTTTTATCAGTGTCACGCCAATCGGGCAGGGTGGACTTGATGCTACAAGAGCCAAGGTGCCGTCATTGATATCTGTAGGGTGACGCGAACGGCAAATGGGGCCAGGAAATGTCATGTTAGCCATAGTTACTCCGCTTACTTGTAAATAAACTTCATTTTGAGGGAAGGGGGCTTAATAAATTTGGGTTAGACTAAGCTGTCGAAAAAGACTGTTTATTAAGAACATGATTGCCCCAAAAACATACACTGTCTATCTCGATGATAGAAGAGATCTTAGTCTTTGTGCTAACGCTAAGGTTCAAGATTCCTCATAAGGTCGGAATGATAAGCCTCTACATTAAAGGGCTAGGCTCGAATCACTCACTTTCTTTGGTCTTCCTCTTAGTTTTGCTACAGAACGTCGACCCGATAATCTTTCAATTTCCTCGCGAAAACGATCACTACCTAATACCCAGCCTTTATTAGTCGCCTCTCGTAAAGCATCCAGGTCAGTTGCGCCAATTCCTAATCGAAAAAGCTGACGGTAAGCTAATTGTCTTTCTGTCTCATTAACTCCCAATTGACTATACACTTCATGAGAAGTGATCAGTGTGTTATTTTTACTTTCTGCATTAGATGCATAACTTGACCAAGGATAATCGCCCGGTTTATCTACCATATCCGCACGTACTGGATTGAGTTCAATATAACGCATACAGGTTAATAAATATTGATCACTATCAATTACCGTCGCTTTGTAACGACCTTCCCATAAAGTCCCAGTTCGCTTATAAGTATAATTAAAGTATTGCACATAACGTCGACCAACTGATTGTAAAGTCTTAGAAATACTGGTTTCAGTTTCTGGACTCGCAAGTATATGAACATGGTTGGTCATTAATACATACGAATGAATCCAAAGTTTATTCTTTTCAATAGCACTCTTCAGACATTCCAAATAAAATTTATAGTCATCTTCATGTACAAATATTAACTCTCGGTTATTGCCTCGCTGAATTATATGCTGAGGCTGTCCTTTGACAAAATAACGTGGAAGTCGTGCCATTGCTCTACTACCTGTAGGTTAGAAGCGTCCAGTATAGCAATAATTTGAATTTAATTCGAGTCTGACCCCATTAGTCCTGCTGAGGCTGTCCTTTGACAAAATAACGGGGAAGTCGTGCCATTGTTCTACTACCTGTAGGTTAGAAGCGTTCAGTATAGCAATAAGCTGAATTTAATTCGAGTCTGACCCCATTATTTGCCATTATTTGCATTATTTGCATTATTTGCCCGAGTCTGACCCCATTATTTGCCGACCCCATTATTTGCCATTATTTGTGACCCGATTATTCCATGACCCCATTATTCCATATTAGTGTCTGCCCCCTTGGTTTCCTTTTTCACTAACATCGTCGTACTCTTCTATAATATCAGTCAACCAACTATCAAGCTCAGTCCAGATTGAATCAACTTCTTCAATTTCTTCGTCACTGCTCCAAATAATGTAGGCATGGTTATCTTCACTTTCTAAGTCGATACCCATCACAGAGGCTCCTTGTTCAAACAACTTAAGAAATCTTTTCTGTTCTGGCTCATCTTTGTTTTGGTATATCTCTATCCTCTCGACTGGAAGAAATCCCGGTTCTCCAAAGCTTAAGTTATAAAAACCATTATGAATTCGGTATAGTGGAATAAGATCTATTCCCTGGTTGGAAAGGGCTACCGGTAGCTTATCTAAGGGCATATGTCCAATCCAAGTACGCAATTTTCCTTTCTGCAAGAAGAAATAAAGTAGCGCATACTCATTTTTACCTCGAAATTTAGCTACTGTTATCTGATGAACTTTTTTTTCAAGCATTGCTGCTAAATCATCAAAACTAGTTCCCTCAACAAGCCAATATTTGGATAAATTACCTTTTAAATTGTCATCGCGCACTAACTCCTTCCAACAATCTGGGATATTTATAGATTGATCACAATCTACGTTTGGCCCAAAAAGTAATGATTCGAAACTCTTAAATTCTGGCTCTCCAAGTAATTCTCTTAATTGATCTTCAGTAAATAGCTTTTTCATACGCAGTCTGCCGCTCTAATTTTTGATTTAAGATCCTTAATGTTTTCATGTGTTGCTTTTTCAGCTTTCGCACGAGTTTTTTTCATTTTATCCCCAGAAGCCAAGTCTAACCCTTTTTTCTTGTGCTTCAACCATGTGAACCAGAGTTTCGAGCATTTAGAACTGTTGCACGAACCACATAACCCTACAAAATTATTTGGTGAGTTAATCGTTTTGATTTGATCTTCTTCGCTCATGCATGCAAACCCAGGCATCTTCTGGATAATTTTATACGGTACAATATGGTCAGCAGCCAGCCTTTTTGGAGCAGGGTTTGTTCCACAAACAGGACATGTCGACGACTTTGCATTAACAGCATCTCTAATATCATCCGAAGGTGTCTTTCTTCGAAGCTTCTTCTTTCTAGCCTTGTCCTCCGGCTTCTTTGAACACGTTTTCTTACATGGTTTTGGTGGTAAATCAGGCAAGCTTGATGTGTCTATGTTGGGCCAAGGACATGCCTCATTAGCCATTGGACTCGCATGATTATTAGTAGTCGTATCTAAATGCCTAACTACATTTTCACCCTCAACTTTCACATTCATTGACCAGCTTACAAAATAAGCCTTCCCTTTAATCTTGCTAGTAATAACTCCTTTTTTGGCAGCACACCCAGCCTCATCGCCTGTCGATGTTTTAAAGTATGATTTGTTTTTTAACATCACCTCCTGACCAGAAACTTTTACCTTTTTGCTTCCAGATGTAGTATCTTTAGCAAATGCAGTGTTTGGATAAGGTACTGGTACACCTGGAGGTGTCGCTGGATTTTCAGGTGGGGTAAAACAAACATCAGGAAATGCGCATATAGTTTTTCCATCGGCTTTCTTACAAGATACTTCCCTCCCATTTGCAAAGACATTATTAGCCATTATGACCACCTTTCTTGTACCAATGCAAAATCATTGCAGACCTCTTGCCATCATCATTACCCAGATGTGCAAGGACCTTGCTTCCTTTACTGTATTGTTTTTCACAAGCCAATTTAATAACTGCTAACATCACTACAGCCAACGCCGAACCCACATCGCCTATACAGTCAGCTGGGTGCCAGATATCAAACTCTGTTCGCTTCGTTCTGTCTATACGACTAAAAGCCAAACTTGCCTCTTTAAAATAATATTGCTCACCTGAAATATCGGTAATTTTATAATCAAGCACACTTTCACCACAATTTGCATCAACCAATGACTCTTTAAGTGCCAACGTCAAGCCATCTGCCCTCAAAGGCTCTTCAGAATAAATATGAGCTTCTTCAATCCCAAATCCAAGTCCAACACAGACCAATTGATGCTCCTGTTTATCATAAACAGGTTCAACCACCAAAGCAGCCCCAGCTTCTCCAGGAATAAAGCCATTGGAGTTATTACTTGTTAATAGACGTTCATTCTCTTCATAATTCGCTAATGTTTCTCCAACCAATAAGCTATCAGTTGCCACAATCAGAACATGCTTAACTTTCAATTGTTGAACCAAAGCACGAGCATGCTTAAATGCAATTGCAACAGCCACATGACCATCAGCAATAACCTGTGACTGCTTGTGAAACTCCAGTTCTAATTCATCCTGTAAATCTAAAAAGAATTGCTTGTCATTATCAATCACTCGCCCTTTTCTTTCCTTTTCAGAAAGACAAAGCAACATAGGAGTCTCTTTTGGATCAATCTGCGTATTTCCTTCCAGACACTTACGAATAGCTGCAGCAGCCATTTTGATCAATTTAGTTTTACCGCGCCAAGGTTGTTCTAATGGTACTTCACAGCCCATAATCCATTCACCGCCATTATCCATAAAGCGGGTTTCCTGAAAATTATCAATGGCGCAACGAATTGCAGCGCAGGATGAGGGAGCATCTAAGCCAACACCTGTAACCAGCCCTGTTCCAGTTATAGCTAAAGGATAACCTCTCACGATTCTTCCACTTCAACTTTATTGGCCTTAACCAGATGAGCCAATGATGGATAATAGGTTTTACCTAATTCTCGTGCTCGCCACCAACCGCGTGACATTTTTCCTACCAGTACTTGAGGAATTTCAAAGATATTTTTCTTTAACGGCAAACTCGCTCGCCAAGTCATGCTGAAAACTCCATTTTCAGGTTCAATCACAATGGTATCGATTACCGCTTCGGTTTCGTGATTTTCATCTTTTTTACGAAAAAAAACGACGGGCATTTCAATAGTCGGCAGGGTAAAAGAGGCTCTACCTTCTGGAGTCAGATTTGCCAATATCACCTCCTCCCCTCCTTGGGGATAAGGTATTTGCTGATCTTCAGGGGCGGCTTGAAAATAAGCTTCATTAAAATCCGCTG
Organism: uncultured Gammaproteobacteria bacterium; assembly: GCA_965365945.1. GTDB lineage: Bacteria > Pseudomonadota > Gammaproteobacteria > Methylococcales > Methylomonadaceae > Methyloprofundus. The sequence continues at coordinate 50,284 of CBDUDP010000022.1, read as the reverse complement.
GTAAAAAAGGAAAAGTGTTATCTATCCAGTTTTGATCATAAGTACCCGCATATTTCAATCGAGATTCCCAACCACGTCCTATTGAACCCAATGACATAGGTTGATATTCAGCACTAGGACTTTCAATAGGTTTATCGACTTCCTCTGTATTTGGCATCGGCGTTTCATCCACTAAGCGACTTTTTGTTCGTTTATGAAATCCACTTCCCACAGGGTTTTTCATATAACTTGTATGCTTACTCTTATCTTCATCAAAGTTATCAGCCCCCCCAAATGCAACATCATAGCTAATGGGCATAACTTCAAACTCTTCAATATCACTTGATGATGTAAAAATGCCAGACTTCCAATGCCTATTCCCAGTCACCACGAATGTTTTCATTAAAGACCCTAGCTTTAATAGAACCTGAACTTTACGAACAGACTTTCCATTTGGGGCATAAGCACTACCATTAAATAAAACATCACACTGAGGTTTTACAGGTGCATAATCAACTTCATAAACGGGAGATGAAAAACCTGGCGCACCAGTAAAAGTATCCGCCTCAATTAACGGACTTTGTTGTGCTGCCAGCGTAACGGGTCCGCCTTGCTTTGGAATAGTAAATGTACCTTTAACAACAACCACAAGCGATTCTCTACCATCGGGGTTCATCCCCATAGTGTAGCCTGCTATCATGCCGGTGGAATTGAGTAGGTCCATATAATATGCTCTATTAATTATTAGTCTTGTTGGGGTTAATTTATTTGTACCGAGCCACCCTTAATACGGTTAACACCTGAAGAACGGCTCAATAAATAAGTTCCTCTAAGAATAACTTTACCTGCCTTGGTTAAAGTTATGCTGGCTTTACCGCATTTAAGGGTGATATTCTGTCGGGCGGAAAGAACAATGCTCTCACCGTCAAGTTCGGCTGTTGCTGGATCGTTTAGCTGGGGATTTTTTTCAATGTCGGGATGTTGTATTTTACCAATAATGAGTGGTAACTGAGGGTTTCCACCTTCAAACAATAATGCCATTTCACAACCTATATCTTCACTGTGAAGCAGTGCGGTACTACGAGCTTGAATTGCGGTTTCATTAGGGTTTCCCGGAAATGCGACCAAAGGCTGTCCAGCATCAGTGATACCCAACAATACCCCTATAGCAACACCTTCAATTTTATGAATTACGTGGGCTTTATCATTTTCTAACTGCTCAGTTTTCATTACTGGTCTCTCCTCGGAATATTCATTATTCGAATAGCCCCAACTACTTCATTAATTCTGCAAAATTTTCTGCCCTTTCATCGTAATGTTTTTAGATGCTTTAACATCAATTTTCCCCGAACCTTTGACTAAAATATCCTTACCTACTATTTGAATAGTTCCATCTTTTTTCATGGTAATACTGGCTTTCCCGGTTTTAATAACTATCGAGTCCCCCACATCTATCACTAGATTTTTACCCACTTTAATATTTTGATTTTCACCAATACTGACAGTATTATTTTTACCTACTGTTTCATTTAAGTCCTTGCTTATGGTTACCGTTTGGTTTGCACCATATTTCTCTGTTACATTGCTACCGACTAGGGTGGCTTTAGTTGCGCCCACTTCCTGCGTCTTGGATGCGCCTACCGTTTCGTTCATAGCAGCCCCTACCGTCACTTGATAGGCTACACCAATAGTTAGTTCTTTGGATACTCCAATGGTTTCAGCTTTGTTAATACCAATTGTCTCTGTTTTGTTACTGCCTATGGTGACTGAACGGTTTTTTGCCACCTGTGTGGTTTCATTATTTCCAATGGATTTGGTTTCATTATTGCCGATAGTTTTAGAGCGATCTACGCCGATGCTATGCGTTTCACAATTTTCAACGGATATATTTTGATCTTTCTCGGCATGAAGATAGACTTCTTCAGAGCCTTTTTTATCTTCAAAGCGAAATTCATTTGCGGTATTGGCATTACCACCCTTAGTGCTACGAGTTAAAAAACCGCTTTGCGTGGCATTGTCGGGTAATTTATAGGGGGGCATATTGTCATTATTATAAACACGCCCGACAATGATAGGGCGATCTGGGTCACCTTCTACAAATGATACTAAGACTTCTTGGCCTATTCTTGGAGTAAATATCGCTCCCCATCCTTTGCCAGCCCACACTTGCGCAACCCGAACCCAGCAAGAACTTTTTTCATCGGTCGTACCGTAACGATCCCAATGGAATTGAATTTTTACTCTCCCCCATTTATCGGTATAGATTTCTTCACCGGCGGGGCCAACAACAATCGCACTTTGCAGTCCAGTAACAGATGGCTTACTCGTGATACGAGGAGCCCGGTAGGGTTGTTTTAAATCAATACAACTAAAACTGACATTGAAACCCTCCTCACTATCCCCGCCGCTAGAATTCGCTAGATTTAATGTGATCTCGTAAGCGCAAGAGACTAACAGATAAGTTCGGTTTTGATTCTCTCGCGGGTAGTCACTTAAATCAAATTTAGCTCCGCTTGTGATACCACGGGAATTCCCGGAACCAAACAATACTTCATATTGGGCTTGAAGCTCTTCAATACGAGCTTTAACGTAATTTTGACCATCAGGTTCAGCTTCCCAATACTCTCCGGGGAAATCATAAATTTCATAATTTGAATTAGAATTATCTCTTGCGACTGAAGACTTTTGTAGCAAATCATTTTTAGGTGCCTGAAAATTAAAGTCGTTTAATACATAAGAGCCAGGCTGTACTTGTTTTGAAATATGCCATTGCTGAATTGATTCTTGATCACGAACGAGATTATTGCGTGCTTCAATATAGGGTATGGTTTCGTAATTACTTACTGACTCATGATATACGCTAGAATCGACAATCATTAAGGTATGTTTATCATTCTCATGGGTAAAATAATAATACATGCCTTCTTGTTCCATCAGACGACAAAGAAAGTTGTAATCAGTTTCGCGGTATTGCACGCAATATTTCCACTCGCGATAACTTCCATCCAATTGAAATATAAGGTCTGAGAACCCTAAGTCATTACAAACCTCTTTAATTATCTCTTCGACGGTTATGTTTTGAAAAATACGGCAGTCTGAGGTACGAGTAAGAAACCATAACCAAGGCTGAACGACAGCTTGGTAAAGCACAAACTCCCTTTCAAATCCTGTTTGCGAAAAACTGGTGACATAGCCATCAAAGTATCGTTCACTTCCATCAGTTAACTCAAGACTTAGGGTTAATTTCTGACCAAGGATATCATCATAATTGATCTCCATATCATGACTGAATAACTCAAGATTGTATTCAGAAAGGTTGCTTAACTTTTCAGTGCCGGACATGCGTCTTAGCAATAGCACATCATCCCCAAGCGGTGTACGAACCTTGGCAAACCGATGTTCTTGTGTTGCTGCCATAATTCATCTCCCATTACGGTAAAACGATCATTTAAGCTTCAAAACCAGCATCAAATATGACTGGTATTTAATAAAAAACGAGTAGGGTAGCCGGTGAAATATTGGCAATTACCAACAAATGTCATGGACCTCAAATGATTTTAGCTAATTTTGATCATACTACTCACTTTTATAAAAAGAAAGACAAAATATTATGCATCGAAAAAACATACACTAAAATTGTGTTTTTAATGGCCTTAAATTAATGCTTTGGCTTAAGCCCTCTTAGTCTTGCTGAGCTTTGATTAGGATAGTAGAATCAAAGCATTTAGAAAAATGCATTGAAGGTACCTTGGGCAAACAGTTCAATAAATTAGTGGGTTCTTAAAAAGAGTGTTGAGAAGTTGATATCAGGCTTGCACTTATACTATGAATGAAATGACTGAACATTTTTGGCGCCACTATTTGATAGTTCGTCGAGTGATTACAAATGACTCTATCGTTTCATAAGGAAAAAAGAAAATCATGAGCGAAAAAAATCGTAAAGTTTCCATTACAACGCCATTAGGTGAAGATGAGTTGATTTTTCAGAATCTCATTGGGCATGAAGAAATGGGACGGCTTTTTGAATTTGACATTGAACTCGTCCGCGAACAAAAAAAAGGCCCGGTTAATGTTGCTTTATTATTAGGCCAAGACATGACTGTCAAATTAGAAATGTCGGATGGTAGTATCCGCTATTTTAATGGTGCGGCTATACAGTTTAAGCATACTGGTTTCTCAGGTGGCCTTTACCATTATCATGCGGTTTTACGCCCTTGGTTATGGTTTTTAACCCGCAAAACAAATTGTCGTATTTTTCAGGAAAAAAACATCCCTGATATTGTCAAAAGTATTCTGCAAGAGCATGCCTATGTGGAAGTAGAATATAAGCTCGAAGGGACTTATGAGATCTTAGATTATTGTGTTCAGTATAGAGAAAGTGATTTCGCCTTTATTAGCCGGTTAATGGAACATACTGGTATTTTTTATTACTTTAAACATGAAGATCGCAAACATACTCTGGTCGTGACAGATAATAATCATGCTTATCAAACTATCAGTAATTATTCAGAAATCCCCTATTTTCCACCTGAAAATCAATCCGCAAGAGAGCGTGATCATATCTTCGAATGGCTAGCAGGTCATCAGATACAATCTGGCGCTGTGGAGATAAATGATTTTGATTTTGAAGCGCCTAGCTCGGATTTAACTGCAAAATCAAGCCATTCTCAAGGGTATATGCATGATGATTTGGAGGTATATGATTATCCTGGTGCCTACACTGAAGTCAATGTAGGTACTCAACGTACTGATGTGCGGGTTGAAGAGTTGCAAACACAATATACTTTAATTAATGGACATGGCAATGCCAGAGGTATCCAGCCTGGAATGGAATTTACCCTCAATGATTTTTATTTTGCTGAAGAAAATGTTCCTCATGTTGTTGTCTCAGCAAATTATACGATAAACGGCGATGATCTAGGCTCTAATGGTCACGGGCAAAAAGTCATTTTTGATGTCAACTTTGTCGCACTTAATTCTAAACAGCAATTTAGACCACGACGAATGACGCCTAAACCCGTTATTTCCGGCTCGCAGACAGCAATTGTCGTGGGTAAAGAAGGAGAAGAGATTTGGACTGATAAATATGGTCGAATTAAAGTGCAATTTCATTGGGATAGGGAAGGGGGCAGAAATGAAAATAGCTCTTGTTGGGTTCGAGTTTCTCATCCTACTGCTGGTAAAAACTGGGGCTGGATTTCTTTGCCAAGAATCGACCAAGAAGTTATTGTGAGTTTTTTAGAGGGCGACCCAGATCAACCTATGATTACTGGTCGTGTTTATAATGCTGACCAAATGCCGCCTTACGCACTACCAGAAAATCAAACTCAAAGCGGTATAAAAACGCGCAGTTCAAAGGGAGGGGTTGCTGATAATTATAATGAAATTCGTTTTGAAGATAAAAAAGACGAAGAAGAGCTTTATGTTCATGCTGAGAAAGACTGTAACCGCGTTGTTGAAAATAACGATACTTTAAAAGTTGGTTTTGAGAAAACTGATGCTGGCGATCAGACGATTGATATTTATAACAATCGTACTGTTACTTTGGAAGAAGGCAATGATTTACTAACGGTTAAAAAAGGTAATCATACCCTAACAGTAAATGAAGGTGATCACGCGCTAAATATTGATGCTGGTAAGCGAACTGCTAAAGTCGAAGGTAATGATGCAACTACAATATCTTCGGGTAATCATTCTATTGATGTTAGCTCTGGAAGTAGTAGTCTTGAGGCAGGTACAACGATTAGTCAGAAAGCTGGAACTTCCGTAGCGCTAGAGGCTGGAACATCGATGGTATTGAAAGCAACGAGTTCGATTGAATTAAAAGTCGGTGGCAATAGCATTAAAATTGATAATTCGGGTATAACGATTAAAGGCATTATGGTTAAAGTAGAAGGTTCAGCAACTACTGAAGTAAAAAGCCCGATGACGACCGTTAAAGGTGATGGTATGTTGACCTTGAAAGGCGGCGTCACTATGATTAATTAATCACATAATTATTTAAGTGATTTTTTCTATTTTACGCCTATTTTTTGATGAATTTTAAGGTTAGTTTGATTGTTGAACTAACATAAAGAGAACAACATGACTGAAATGAATTTTATTAAGGTTGCACAGCCTAAAGCAATGCCTATTAGTGCTGAGTTGGATTTAACAGAGGAAGCAAAGGTTTTATTAGCCGAAGAGATGGTGCCTTCAAAGTATATTAACTGCTTAATAGATAGTAAATTATATGCAGATGCGATTATGTTTTTGGCAGCTGGCTTGCCTAAAAGAGAAAGTACATGGTGGGCTTGTTTATGTGCGAGAAGTTCTTTAACCGAAACATCACCTGAATCAGATCTAAAAGCGATAGAGTTGGCCGAAGCCTGGGTTTATAAGCCAACTGCAGAAAATTGTGGTGTAACTTTAGGTGCAGCTGAAGCAACTGAATTTAAGACACCAGCAGGGTGGTCTGCGATGGCTGCTTTTTGGAGCGGTGATAATATCTCACCGAATAAAGAGGCGGTAGTCCCGCCACCGATTGATTTAACAGGCAAGGCTGTCAATGGAGCGGTTATGTTAGCGGCTGTTCAAGGCGATCCAGCCAAGATTGCAGAGCAGCAACAATTTTTTCTTAAGCAGGGGGTCGATATTGCCTGCGGCGGTGATGGTCGTTTAGATAATAAAGGATAAGAAAATGGGAATGCCAGCTGCGCGAATAACGGATATGCATGTATGTCCTATGCTCACCGTTCTTGTTCCACACGTAGGTGGACCGATTTTGCCGCCTGGTGGTGTCACGGTTCTTATCGGTGGTTTGCCTGCTGCACGTATGGGGGATATGGCTGTTTGTGTCGGCCCACCGGATTCTATTGTTAAAGGTTCGGCAACTGTTTTGATTGGTGGTATGCCTGCGGCTAGAATGTCAGACAACTGTTCGCATGGGGGCGTTATTGTCGGAGGGTTGCCAACAGTTTTAATTGGCGGTTAATTGCTTGCCCCTAAAGGACATAGATATAAAAAGAGACCTAGTTACGTATAACTTTCAATCTAAAAAATCTCTTGTAGCTCCATAACGGGCTACTACAATGGTAAGCAGTTTGATTTAAAAGGTAGCTGAAACTTGTGGGTAATCAGGAAAAGATAAGATGGAAGGCATAAGAATGCTAGGTGTTTTGCAAGTAAGTACCTACGTGAAATTAAACTAACACTTTAATAATATGTATTAGCTGAATGGTATGCCCGTAGGTTCGAATTTATTCGTACCGAAAAAGCCCATTAAGCACAAGGTACGAATAAATTCGAACCTACAAAAAATGTTAAAATAATTATGCCTCGGTACTTAATCTCACATGAACCGTCTATGCAATTTTCTATAGTCTATTTTTTAGTCTGAAACTAGGCTGGTGAAATGATCGAGTGCGAGTTGTGTTGCTGTTGGGTAATTAACTTTTCCTGTTGCTAATACGGGGAGTTTTTCTACCGTGATGAATTTTTTAGGCAAGCTAATGCTAGCGACGCCTGTTGCTTTTTGCATAAGCTCTTTGCTAGTGACATTTTCTTGTGTGGTAATAAGGACTAATTGTTCGCCTTTTTTCTCATCAGGAATGCTGACGACTATATGTTGTGTATCAGGCCAAATGTCTGTAATGAGTTGTTCGGTTGCGGTTAAAGACACCATTTCACCACTGATTTTTGCGAAACGCTTACTGCGTCCTTTAATGGTGATATATTTTTCTTCATCAACATGGGCAATATCCCCAGTGTCATACCATCCTGCGCCATAAATTGAACTTGGCGGGGATAGTACGCCTGGGTTATCTGAAAGTAAATAGCCCTGCATAATGTTTTCGCCATAAAGGTGTAGTTTTCCAGCGCCTTCAATGCCGGGAATGTGTTCTAGTTTATATTGCATATTGGGCAGTAGGCGGCCCACGGTTCCTGCTTTATAAAACATGGGAGTATTAACCGCGGCAACGGGTCCTGTCTCGGTCGCGCCGTAGCCCTCTAAAATACGAATACCAAATTTATCAGCCCAAAGTTTGCGCGTATTGTCATGTAATTTTTCAGCGCCAGCAACGACATACCGGATACTGTAAAAGTCATACGCGTGGGCTTTTTTACCATAAGCCGCTAAGAAGGTATTGGTGCCAAACATGATGGTGGCATTAATATCGTAAGCGATTTCTGGGATGATGCTGTAGTGCAAAGGCGAGGGGTAAAAGAAGGTAGTCATACCACTCATAATTGGTAACATGGTACCGACGGTAAAGCCAAAGGAATGAAACATAGGTAAAAAATTAAGCACAGTATCCTGCGCATTAAAATTGATACGCGCGGCGACTTGTTTGTGATTAGCTAAGATATTTTTGTGCGACAAAACAACGCCTTTAGGCGCGCCTTCTGAACCTGAGGTAAACAGAACTACTGCGGGGCTGTCAGGATTATGCTGACCACGTGGATACCATATGTGTATTGTTTTTGCTTGTATAAGGGCTTTTAGTTTATCTAAGCCACTGATTTTCCCCCCTAAATCTTCTAAGTAAACAAGATTTAAATTTTCTGCTAATTGCGCCGCATCATGATCAAATTTTCCTAGTTCAATAAACCGCCGTGAAGTTAATACGGTATTTACTTGGGCTGTGTGACAAGCAGAGGTCATGCCGCTTGCGCCAGTTGAATAATTCAACATGGCAGGCACACGGTCATGTAGCTGCAAACCTAAAACGACATTAAGCGTTTTAGTGCTATTAGGCAGAAATATACCGACATTTTCACCTTTTTTCGTAATCTTGGTTAACGCGTTACCGATTGCGATACTGCGAGTAATAAGCGCGTTGTAGGATAAAGGTTGTCGGTCTAAGTCTTCGGCAACGGTATGTTTGCCGCCGTGTATGCCTTTAGCTTCTATCAGTGCAGAAAAAAGCGTCTGTTGGTAATGACTCGTGGTAAACATCATATCGGTCATAATGTCGGTTAACACTAGACCACAGGCATGACGGCGCTCTTTTCCTCTGAGTTCTTTAGCTACCGTGACTTTGGTTGGAGGTAGTATTTGTAGGGTAATTTTAGGGAAGAAACGTAAGCGAACAATGTTTTGTAAACGTGAAAAGTGTGTGAACTGAGCGCCTTCAATACGTACCGGTAAAATAGTCGCCCCTGACTTATCAGCGACCATTCCTGTGCCGTCATAAACCTTCATTAAGGAGCCAGTGACAGTAATTCTGCCTTCGGGGAAAAGGACGGTATTACTTGGCTTTTGCAGATGGTGAATTAAGTTTTTTAATGATAATGGATGGGTCGGGTCCATGGGGAAAAAGCCAGTTAAATTAATAAAAGGTTTGAGCCACCAACGTTTAGCAATTTGAGTGTTAATCGCGAAAGTAACTTTACTTGGTAAGAATACACCTAATAATAAAGGGTCTAAAAATGAGCTGTGATTAGCGATGATAAGCACTCGATCACCAGCTTTTTTATAATTTTCTAAACCCTTAACTTCGACTTTAAAAATTAAAGTCAGTATCCAACGTAAAATTATTTTTAGCATGGTTTGTCCCTGGGGAAAATTTGTATGGGCTATTTATACAAGAATAATAATATAGATTATATTAATGCGAGAAAAATTTATAGACTAATATGATTCAGCCCGCAAAGGTATGCAGGGCTGAATCATTAAATGACTTTTATGTCTGAGGTGTTGCTATAGCAGCAGGTTTTTTAGCTGCATAACTAATACAGATAAAGATAAAAAATTGTACGCCAAAAATTAAATTCGCCATTAATAGATGAATAGGTTGAGCAATGGGCGGCATTCCTAACCTATCCAAAGATACACCTGCAAGAATCGCTGTAATAATTAGCCCGACCAATGAGTAAGACAAGCGTAGTAATAGGTTATTTTTGCTTACGGATTGGTAAACCTTCCAAGCTAGCCACAAGTTGGTAAATAAAATAATGGCTGAGAACGAGCGATGTATATAAAAAATAAGTGGGAAACTGTCACGCCAGTATTCACGATCAATATAGTTATGATGTACAGCAATTAAATCTACTGCTTCTCTGACTTGGGTGCCCATAGCAACTTGGGTTAAAGTGAGCCCCATAGCCACCGTTAGAACAGTTTTGAAACGGCTGGGTAATTGGCTAATATCAATCTGCCGTAATGAGTCATTTTGTGATCGAGCAATGGCATAAATTAAAAGCGCGACAATAAATAACGCTAACAACATATGCGCGGTAATCATCAGTGGGTGTAGATGAGTTTTAACGACTACTGAGCCTAGCCAGCCTTGAAAGCCAACCAGTAAAAATACGGATAAGGATAAATAGAAAACCGCTTTATCGGTTTTTAAATACACTCGGGAAGCCCAAAGCGTTAAAAAAATTAGAAAACCAATCGTTACACCAGTCAAGCGATTAAGATATTCTGTCCAGGTTTTAACGACATTGAAATCGGTATTAGCATAGCCGACCGAATAGATTTCGTGATAATTTTCAGGTAATTCGGCTTCGCTAGTAGGAGGGATAAGTTGTCCAAAGCATGTCGGCCAGTCAGGGCAGCCCATACCAGAGCCAGAGGCGCGCACAATACCGCCCACTAAAATAACAAAGTAAACAGCAAAGATAGTGAGTGTTCCTAAGCGTCTAAAGCGCCGTGCGGTTTCAGTATTCATTAAAATGACATCATAGAATTGGCTAATTCAATTTCCTCAGAAATCCCTTCTATCTCTAAGATATTTGAATCAGGTGCTAAACCAAGTTTGTCAAAAGCTTTAACAGTAGACCAGTCTACGCGGCATGCAGGATGGTCGGTGCCGGCAATACTTTGTAAAAAGGCAACTTGGACGACATCAACATAGTCTGCTTTAGGGCCTGAGTCTCGTTGAAAATTCACATATTCAGACGCGACTTCTTTTAGTTCATCAGGAAAAGACCAAGTATTCATAATGATTTTTCCAATAGGAGGGTGTGCTTTTTCCAGTAATTTATCTAAACGAGTTGGGCTGTCTCTGAATTCAGGGATATTTTCTGCAAGCATTAAAATAGGCAGTTTTCCGATTTGGTGAATTAAGCCAGCTAACATAGCCTCGTCGGGATTTAAATGAGGAGTAAAAGTAACTAGTGCACGACAAATAGAGGAGACATTGACACTAGCTTCCCAGTTTTTCTTAAACTCCATTTCTAGTAATTTAGAGGTTGGGGTAAACATCTGTTGCATTACAAGGCTGGTGATTAAGGTTTTAATGGTGTTGTTACCCAACCTAGAGACAGCCATTTGTATGTTTTTTACTTCTTTTGTGCCACGGTATAAAGGGCTATTAGCTACTTGTATTAAACGGGCTGATAGGGCAGCATCGGTAATGATCATATTAGATAATTCTGATGCTGAGGCGTCGCCTTTAGAGACAAGATCGCGAACTTTTAAAGCGATATCAGGCAAAGTAGGTAGTATTAGGCGGTTTGCATCTATTTCTGCTTGTACATGAACCAGAAAATCTTTAACACTTTTAAATTGCATAGTGATTTTTGTGTAGATTGATGTGTTGAAGGATTTTGACGAATGCAGTTATCATGTGTATCGAGAAAACCTAGCTATCGTTTAATTAAGTATGATTTTATCGTGATTTTGATTATTAAGCTGTAGATTTTTTACTGTTATAGCTTGGTCTTTTAAAACAAGAAGTAGCTGGGTAGAGTCGTTGTTATGAGCAGCTAATATAACCGAGCCTAGATCTGTTTCTCTAACCTCTGGATCGAATAGACTACAACCTTTGTCAATGCTGGCTTTAGTGATGCACTTAGCACGATACATGGCGCGTTTGTTTTGCCCTAAATAATGCGTGCGAGCAACAATTTCTTGTCCGGTATAGCAGCCTTTCGTAAAGCTAATCGCCTCTAACTTATCTAAATTAAGCATTTGCGGGACAAATTTTTCGCTTGTATTTGCATATAACCAAGGAATGCCTGCTTGAATATCAAAGTTTAGCCAAGTATTAGCATCAATCAAGAGTGCTGATTGCTTTGTTTGCAATTCTGTGCAGAACTGTTGTGTTTGTTCAGGTGCTGCGATAAATAAATAACTATTAGCGAGTTGCGGGTACGAATATAGGTTCGCTTGCGCAGTCAGCTCAACATTGTGCGTACCAATAATGCATAACTCATCACTTAGGTCAGTTAATTGTACGTCAGAACGTAGCACATACATCTGTAGTTTTTTTCTAACAGTATCGAGTAAATCAATGGTTAAAATCAGCTGATAAATTTCTTGTAACTTGATAATGACAAAAGTGCTAATGGTGCGACCTTTTGCATTGCAATAAGCCCCTAATCTAGGCTCAAAATCAACCAAAGCCTTAATGTCACAAGTTGTTTGTCCTTGTAGAAAAGTGACTGCATCTTTACCACTGATTGACAATACGCCTAAATGGCTCAGTGGAGCGATTGCTGCTTGATCATTGGCAGGTAATTGCTCAGATAGGTTTTGCGTATTTAAGAAGGTGATCCAGTCAGCGTGCATAAGTTATAGGTGTTGGTTTTTGTTAGCTGTTTGTAGCACTTTTATGTGCCATTTAGTATTTGTATTATAGCTTGCTATATTTAATTTTTCTTTGATTTAGTTGTTAATGAGAATTAGTTGCTTTTTAGTGTTTTTAACGTAAAATCTGCCGTTCATTTTCTGGTCCTGACGGAAGTTCACTCTCTCCTGACGGTTAAAAGGGAAGTTTGGTGCGGCTTTATGCCAATGCCAACGCTGCCCCCGCAACGGTAAATAAGTTTAAAATCAGCGAGAACCACTGTGCTTTGCATGGGAAGGTAATGATTTTAGTAGTCCATACTTATGAGCCCGGAGACCTGCCTGAAAATTTATTTGGTGCAGCGGAGGGCTGTGGACGAAATGAATCGCCCTTTGTTGCTGTTTGTTCGTTTTCTATTTCCTCTCTGTGTATTTACACTTTTTTGCGCGGGCGGCGCAGAGGGAATTATGAACAAACTTTTTATAGCCACACCTTTATTATTTATCCCCCTTTCTACTTCAGTTTTTGCAGGTAATTCAGAAGAACTTCCCCCTTTAACGGTTACGGCTACCCGTAGTCAGCAAGATTCGCGACTTGTTTCTAGTACCATTATTTCTCGACAAGATATTGAGCGTAAACAACTGAATAGTATCGAGCAGGCTTTACGCGGCGTTGCAGGAATTAATATTGCTAATAGTGGTGGCTTAGGTAAACAGACCTCAATATTTATGCGCGGTACAGAATCTGATCATGTTTTAGTATTGATTGATGGCGTACGTGTTGGTTCTGCAACGTCAGGTAATGCAGCTTGGCAAAATATACCAGTTAGCCAAATTGAATCAATAGAGGTTATTCGTGGCCCTAAATCAAGTTTATATGGTGCAGATGCCATAGGTGGTGTTATTCATATTCATACCCGAAGTGCTACTACAGGATCTAGAGGATTCAGTCCTGAAATCTCTGCTGGCGTTGGTACTTATGGGCATTATAAAGTTGGCGCCTCTGTCAATGGAAAGTATGATAATGCTTGGTATAGCTTGAGTGCCAGTCAGGAAGAAACCGAAGGCTTTAATGCTCGCGATGATTTATATGAGCCCGATAGAGATGGTTTTGAAAATTATGCAGCCTCAGCCCGTCTTGGTTATCAATTTACTAATTGGCTATCGGTAGAGGGGCATCTTCTATATAGTGGCGGGCATAATCAATATGATGGCAACTTTGATGCTTTTGGAGAGCCAGCATCAAACAGTGAACCACATTATACTGCTGGCTTTACTGAATTAGTTTATGGGGCTAAGGCAAGTATTCAAGCTATGGATTTTTGGCGTATTGATATAGCAGGTGGTGAAAGTCGTGATGAATCCACTAATTATTTAGATGGTACTAGTAATGGCGTTTTTGATACCCATAGAATGTCATTTTCTGCATTGAATAATTTTACCGTAGCGCCTAAGCATTTAGTTTCTTTAGGTTATGATTTTCAGAATGATAAAGTACTAAGTGACGCAGGTTATGACAAAACAGAACGTTATAATCATGCTGTGTTTATTCAATATCAAGGTGAGTTTGCACAAAATCAAATTGCTCTAGCTTATCGCAGTGATTTTAATCAGCAGTTTGGTCAAAATAGTACCTGGAATGCTTCATGGGGCTATGCTTTTGATAATGGTATTTTAGTTTCCGCTTCTTATGGTACAGGTTTTAAGGCTCCGACTTTTAATGAACTTTATTATCCGGACTTTGGCAATGATAGTTTAAATCCAGAAAAGTCTGAGAGCTATGAGGTAGGAGTTAGTGGCGAACATGACTTTTGGCATTGGTCAATCAATGGGTACTTAACTTATATTGATGATTTGATTGCTTATGATAGCTCGATTTTTGTTCCAAATAACATAAGTCAGGCACGCATTATGGGCTTAGAAGCTATGCTCGGCGGGCACGTTTATGGCTTTGATATGCAGGTAAATTATAGCGCTTTAAATCCAGAGAGTATGGATGCGGCAACTTATGGTAATGTGTTACCTAGACGTGCACAGCAAACTTTTCGTTTGGATATTGATCGACAATTTGGTGATGCGAGTTTTGGAACAACCTTAAATTATGAAGGTCGTCGTTTTGATGATTTGGCTAATACAAAACATATTGATGGTTTTGTTACTTGGGACTTAAGAGCGGAATATGAATTCTACGAACAGTTTACCTTGCAAGGCTCAGTCAATAATATTTTGAATACTCAATACCAAACAGCGGCAGGCTATAATACGCCTGGTGTTACCGTTTTCTTTAATGTACGTTATGCACCATCACTTTAAGAGGTTTATATGAACTGGATACAACAGAATAAAAACAATTTAACGATTTTTGCATTAGCCATATTAATGGCATTAACACGTTCTGATCATTTTGGTAGTGCGCTAGCATTGCCGGACGCATCATTGGCTGTTTTTTATTTGGCCGGTATTTTTACTGGAGGACTTGCTAGTTTTGCTGTGTTATTAGCAGAGGCGGCGTTATTAGATTACGTATCGATTAGCCAATTTCAGGTCAGTGATTATTGTATTTCACCTGCTTATGTATTTTTAATACCTACTTATGCGGTGATGTTTTTTGCAGGGCGTTGGAGTACCAAATATGTAGAATTGAATGCTAGCGATTTAAGTCGTCAGTTTGCTTATTTGTTAGCGGCAGGTTCGATTGCATTTCTTATTTCGAACGGTAGCTTTTACCTGCTTTCTGGTAAATTTCCGGAGATGTCTCTTATAGAATATACAGGCCGTGTAGCTAAATATTACCCAGACTATATGAGTTCAACTTTGATTTATAGTTTTGCTATTTTGCTGTTTACTAAGTTGGTGCGCACAGTTTATTTAGAGAAATATAAACTAGCATAAGCTTGAGGGAGTGTGGGAGAGCTGAGAAGTCAGTTTCTCCCGTATTTTAGTGCAGTTTTAAGATTCGACAAATTCAATACCAAAGCCTTTTCCCGTTTCCACTCGTATTATTTTAATAGGCCGAGCTATTGGATCTTGTATGCCGTTAACGATGACTTCTAATATATCGCCTAACTGTACTTCTAGGTGATCTGTGCAATAGATAAACAATCCTCCATTAGACATATCAATGGTATGGGTTGTGATTGTTTGGCCTGAGTTAAAAGTAAGATTAACACTAGCTCGATGTAACAATCGTGGGTGTTGACGAAGCTCTTTCATGAGGAGTCTAGATTTTAAGGGTATGAAATGATATTAAGTGGGCGCTATTCTAGCAAACTTTAACCAGCATCCCAATTACCTAAGTCAGCATTCATGCCTTCACCGTCTTTTTTACCGTCTGCACCATAAGTAAAAATATCCACAGCACCACGTTCGCCAGGACTAAGATAAAGGTAGACATTGCCCCAAGGATCTTTAGGTAAGCGGTCTAAGTATTTAGGTTGTAAAATCTCCAAACCTTCTTCGGTCGTTGGGTAATTAAATTTATCTAGCTTATATAGGTTTAATGCCGACTCAATGGCGCGGATGTCTTGTTTGGCTTTGGTTAAACGTGCTGTATCTGGGCGATCCATTACCTGTGGAACAACAACAGCCGCTAGAATGCCGAGTATGACCACTACGACCATAATTTCAATTAAGGTGAAACCTTGAGTGAGTTTTTTTCTCATAAAATAATTAGCCTGCAAGTTGGTTAAGATTAAAAATAGGTAACATAATTGCTAAAACAATGGTCAAGACAATACCACCCATGCTTAGTAGCAATAAAGGTTCTAAAAGGGTCAAAAAACTAGAAATCCAGCCCTCTAATTCACGTTCTTGTGTTTCTGCCGCTTTTTCCAGCATTGCATCAAGCTGACCACTAGATTCACCGCTCGCAATTAGGTGAATAGTCAGCGGTGGAAAGCCTATGCCTCGTTTTAATGCATGAGACAAACTACTGCCTTCGCGGATTTGTTGAATGGCTTGGTCTATCGTATCGCTCATAGGGACATTTGTCACTACCTTGGAAGCTATGCTGAGTGCACTTAGCATAGGGACACCACTGACTAATAAGGTGCTTAATGTACGACATAAGCGAGCACTATTTAGGGTGCGAATTAAAGGCGAAACGAGAGGTATTTTAAGCAAAAATAAATGCCACTGTCGTTTGATTTTTGGTTTTTGTAATAATAAGTACAGTGATACTGATGCTGCAACAATGGCAAGTGCGATAAGCAATCCATGATTTTGCAATAGCTCACTTAAGGCGATTAAGTTTTGCGTTAAGGGAGGCAGGTCTTGATCCATACTATCAAAAACATGAATAATTTGTGGTACGACATAAGTCAGCAAGCCAACAACTACGAAGATGGCGATAACAGAAAGAATAATCGGGTAGAGTAGAGCGCCTAGAATTTTTTGTTTTAATTGTTGGCTGCGCTCGACATGATCAGCAAGCCGTTCAAAAACGATAGCAAGATCCCCAGATTGTTCGCCTGCAGCAACAGTAGCAATGAAATCTTTACGAAATATGCGCGGAAAAGCTTCCATGGCGGAGGCGAGCGGTTTTCCGGTTAAGACTTCGGAACGAACAGCCATTAATACCATAGTTATTTTTGGGCTTTCGCTTTGTTGGGCAACAGCTTGTAGGGATTCTTCTAAGGGTAGTGCCGCACGCACTAAAGTAGCAAGTTGGCGCGTTAATAGTGATAATTCGGAGGCTCTTAGGGTGGGAGCAAATAAACTTTTCTGTTTTTTATTGCTTGATGCTTTAACTGCATTAATTTCTATAGGTTTGAGGTCTTGGTTACGCAGTTGTTGGCGTGCCTGACGAGCTGTATCGCTTTCTAGGATTCCCTTCTTTTTTCGGCCATTTTTATCTAGGGCAACATAACTGTAAGCAGGCATTAATCTTCCTTGGTGACTCGTAGCACTTCATCAAGACTGGTTAAGCCTTTTTTAACTTGCTCAAACCCATTATGACGAATTGATTGAGTTTGCTGGCGCGCAATTTTTTCTAATGCTGTTGCACTGGATTGGCTGTGAATAGCATCACGCATAGAGCCATCAATTTGAATGATTTCATAAATACCCATACGCCCTTGGTAGCCTAAATCATGACAACTAGGGCAGCCAACTGGTTTATATAAGGTTAAAGGTAATTCACTCGAATTAACGCCCATTAAGTCGGTCGTTGTGGTATTGGCTTGGTAGGGTTCGCGACAGTCAGGGCAAAGTGTACGCACTAAACGTTGAGCAAGAACACCTAATAAGCTAGAGGAGAGTAGGAAAGGCTCAATGCCCATATCCATAAGTCGAGAAATAGCGCCTACAGCAGTATTGGTATGTAAGGTTGAAAGGACTAAGTGACCGGTTAAACTAGCCTGTACCGCAATATGAGCCGTTTCGGAGTCGCGAATTTCACCGACCATGACGATGTCTGGATCTTGGCGTAAAATTGCTCGTAATCCGCGCGAGAAATCCATATCAATTTTTGCATTCACTGCGGTCTGACTAATACCATCAAGATGGTATTCAATCGGATCCTCAATGGTCATAATACTTCGATCCGTATGGTTTAACTCGGTAAGGCCCGCGTATAAAGTGGTCGTTTTACCAGAACCTGTCGGGCCAGTAACAAGAATAATGCCGTGTGGGTATTTTAATAAAGTGCTCAAGCGTTGTTGGTCGACTTCCTGCATGCCCATTTTGGATAAGTCCATGCGTCCTGCTTGCTTGTCCAATAGACGCATAACTACGCGTTCGCCATGGCCACTAGGTAAAGTTGAAATCCTTAAATCAATAGCATGACCGGCAACTTTTAAGGAAATTCGCCCATCTTGAGGCAGGCGTTTTTCAGCAATATCTAATTTGGCCATGACTTTAATACGCGAGACCATCAGTGAGGCGAGTGCTTTTTGTAGAATCAGGACTTCACGCAAAATACCATCGACACGAAAACGTACGCGCAAACGTTCTTCAAACGGTTCAATATGAATATCAGAGGCTTGCTCTTTGATTGATTCAGTTAAAATAGCATTAATTAAACGAATGATTGGCGCATCATCCGTGCTATCCATTAAGTCTTCAGCTTCTGGAACTAATTCTGAAAGATCCCCTAATTGCTCGTCATCAAACTCTTCCATTTCCTGCATGGTATTAGATGACCCGCTATGATAAATCCGCTGTAGCTCGATGTTAAACTGATTTTCAGGTACTTTTAGTAATTGCACGGGGGCGTTAAATGCTCGCCGTGCTTCTTGTATGGCGCTTATTTGTGTGGCGTCATGTATCCATAGCTGGGTAATTTGATCCGTTTGATGCAATAAAACACCGTGATTTTTAGAAAAACTATAAGGAAGAATCATTGCTATGTACTATTGCCCAATAGCTAAAGGTAAAGTAATCGACCCTTCTGTTACAGGCTCAAAATCAGGCATTTGATAACGATCTGGGTCAGGTTGAACCAATAAACTTTTTTGGTTAAATTTATCTTGTTCTATTCTAATTTGGTCAAAAGCTCGGCTCGTTTCTGTATCGCTAGCATATTGTGTTTGAATGATTTTTGGCTTAAGAAAGACCATTAGAGTGCGTTTTGTGACTAGAGTTGAGTGCGACTTAAATAACCAGCCTAAGTAGGGGATATCCATTAACCATGGGATGCCAGAAGCGGAGTCGGTAGTGACATCATCCATTAACCCACCAAGAACCAGTATTTTTCCATCATTGATTAAAACATTACTTGTAATGGAACGTTTAGTAGTGATTAAATCAACCGCCTCAGCATCTTCTGTTACCGTGGAAATTTCTTGAAAAACTTCTAACCCTATACGTCCACCGGTATTAATTTGTGGTTTAACTCGTAAAGTTAGGCCAACATCTTCACGTTGCACGGTTTGAAAGGGGTTGGTTGCTCCTTCATTGCTACTTTGTGTGAAAGAACCAGTAACAAAAGGGACATTTTTACCAACGATGATTTCAGCTTCTTTGTTATCTACCGTTAATATTCTTGGTGCAGATAAGATATTAAAGTCAGAATCACTTTGTAGTGCACGAATTAAAACACCAAAACTGTCATTGGATATTAATCCAGTAAATCCACCGGTAGCAGCCGCAGCCGCTGCTTTACCTGCCTCCCCATTAGCTATTTCACTGATCGCGCTTAGTAATGAACCGTCTTTTGGTTTTGTGCTGCCCATAAAGCCTTTGGTGTCACCTGCTTGCCCCGCAATTCCCCATTGGAACCCTATATCTTTGGATGCATCTAAGGAAACTTCAGTAATAATGGCCTCAATTAAAACCTGTAAACGTGGAATATCTAACTGTTTAATGACGCTTGATAAGGACCGAAATTCTTCCAATTCAGAGGAAATAATAATTGAGTTGGTTGATTCATCAGCAATAATACTTGATGGCTCTTTAATATCCGTTTTTCTTTTTACACTTTTTGCTTGTGCATTAATGATTTGATCTAAAATTGGCGCTAACTCAATGGCAGACGCATGTTTTAGGTAAACAACATGGTGTGAAGAATTGGTGTGTGTAGGTGAGTCAAGTTTGCGAATGATCTTTTTTAGGCGGGCGCGATCCATCATTTCGCCACTAATTAAGATACTGTTAGTGCGTTTATCGACACTTAAGTGAATGGTTGTTTGCCCTGCCTTTGTTTTTGGCAGCATGCTTTTTAGGGTATTTAAAATTTGACTCGCATCAGCTTTAGCGAGAGGAATAATATCAATTTCATCATTGGATGCTTTGTCCATGTTATCGATAACGTTCATCAAGCGGGCGATGTTTTGTTCGCTGTCGGATAGGATGATCAGGTTGGTTGATGCATAGGCGGCTATATAGCCTTCTTTGGGCATTAGGGGGCGTAATACAGGGATTAACTTAACGGCAGAGATATTCTTGATTTTTATAACTTGAGTAACTTGTTTAGCGCCTGGGTGTGCGGGGCCTTTTTCATTGACTGGTGAGGGTCTTTGTTTTGCTTCCATTAATGGAACAATATGTATGACATCACCTTGCTCTACAGCAATATAGCCATGAGTGCGTAAGGCACTTAAAAAAATATTATAAAGGTCATCGGCACTTACGGGAGTGCCTGAATAAATTGTCAGCTTACCTTTGACTCTAGGGTCAATTAAGAAGTTTTTTTTGGTTTCTTTACTAATAGTGGCAATAACTGAACGTATGTCAGCATCGACAAAATTAAGGGTAATGTTTTCTTCGATTTTATTGACGGTATTGTCTGCAGAAAAACTTACTGAAGAAAAAGATAAGAGAAGTAAAAAACTTAAGTACCGAGCAAATTTACACATAAAAACCAAGAAATAGGGGGGGGTTAAAAGCCAAAACTCCCTTTAGCTGTTTGTATGCTAAGGGGAGCTTGTTATCTTACAAAATTAATTAAATGACGTGCCGTTTGTTGCTGGTAAAGTAGGCATAGTTTGCTTAGGGAATTCGCCTGTTAAAGCATTTAAGAAAGCAACAATATCAGCAGTCTCTTCAGCTGATAGTTTCTTATCTAACTGAACTTTAGCCATAACTTTAACGGCCTTTTCTAAAGTTTCAACTGAACCGTTATGAAAATAAGGTGCTGTTAAAGCAATATTACGTAGAGTAGGGACTTTAAAAAAGTGTTCGTCTCCACTTTTAGCGGTTACTTCAAAAAGGCCTTTGTCATTAGCAAATTGATATTTCTTTTCTAAGAAAGCATTGTTAATAACTGGGAATTTTTGGAAAGAACCACCGCCATTGAAGGCTGGGCCGCTATGACATGTTGTACAGCCTAATTTTGCAACTGATTTTAACCCACGTATTTGCTGTGCAGTTAAAGCTTTTTTATCACCTTTGGCATATTTGTCATAAGCACTGTTAGGGGTAATTAATGTTCTTTCGTAAGCTGCAATCGCTTTAGTCGCGTTATCTTTTGAGATCGAGTTTTCGCCAAATGCTTTATCAAAATACGCTTGATAACCTTCAATTGATTTTAAGCGTACGACGACGTCATCCCAGCTTTTCATGCCCATTTCGATAGGGTTAGTCACAGGGCCTGCCGCTTGTTCTTCTAAGCTAGCAGCACGACCGTCCCAGAACTGTACTTTATTAAAGGCGGAATTCCAGACAGTAGGCGCACTACGACCACCTGTTTGTCCGTGAACGCCCATAGAGTTAGGGCGGTTATCTTCGCCACCTAACATAGTGTTATGGCAAGAAGCACAAGAAACCGTACCGGTCGATGATAGTCTTGGGTCATGATATAAAATACGACCTAATTCAACTTTCTCAGCAGTAGTAGGGTTGTTAGCTGGTGCCGGTGCTGTTGTTGGTAGGGCTTCCCACGCTGAGGCGACTGAGATTGATCCTACAAGTGTTATTGCAGAAACAATAGAACGAATTTTTGGCATACCTTCCTCCAGGTTATTATAATTTTTTTAGGCTTTAATATAAGACGTTAAATAATATCACACTTGAATTGTATTTGATGTCTCTAATCAGGTAAAGATAAAAGACAGCATCGGTGTGTTTTTTGTTTTAGTTGCTTGGCGATATTTACGCTATGAAATTTGCAGGATAGTCTCTTTATATTTCAAGTGTTTTATGTAATGATTGCTGTATTGTTTTGTTTTAGTAAGATATTTGGGATTTTTAATGGCTGCAGTGATGGAAGAAAAGGCGGTACGAGGTTTACGTGAAATTGCTTTGTTAGGGTTTGTCGTGATCGCTCTTTTTTATTTTATTTCTTTAGTTTCATTTAGTCATGAAGATGCAGGATGGTCGCATAGTGGGGCTCATACCGATATTGCGAATGCGGGAGGCATCGTTGGTGCTTGGTTGGCTGATGTTTCTTTTAGTTTTTTTGGTATTATTGCGTTTAGTTTTCCGGTGATTATTCTTTGGCAAGGTTATTTGTTTTTTACTAAAAAAACTATCCATGCTACAGGCTGGTTTAATTATGTCCGGTGGATTGGTCTTGTGCTAGCCATTATTTCTGCGACTACCGTTTGTTATTTGCATTTATTACGCTGTCGGATTGAGTTACCTAGAAATAGTGGCGGCATAGTCGGTCAAGAATTGGGTGATAGCTTAGTGGTCACCTTTGGTAATTCGGGCGCAACTTTATTTTTGTTGGCAGTTTTTTTCTCTGGAATAACCTTGTACACCAATATCTCATGGTTCCGAGTTATGGAACTTGTGGGTAAATATACTTTATTCTTAAGCTGTTTGGCTTACCAAAAAACATTGACATTTTGGGAGCAAGTAACAACAAGAGAAAGTAGTTCAGCCTCTGCTCGTCCAAGCCAAACTAAGACTGCACCGAGCATGTCTAAAATAGAGAGTAAGGACTCTATTCCTGATAATGTACGTGTGATTAAATCAGCCCCCAGCCAGGTCAAAAAAACGCCAAGCATTAATGTATTAGAAAGTGTGGAAGCTAGTTTTTCTGAGCCGGTTGTGCTTAAGACAAAAAGTCAAGTAGACTTGTTTAAGGATGAAGTCGAAGCGGGTGCATTACCAAGCCCTGAGTTGCTGGATATTATTGTTAATACAGTGAACGGTTATTCGGCTGATGAATTGGAGGATATGTCGCGTTTAGTGGAGCAAGCTTTGCTAGATTTTAATGTTGTTGTTGAGGTGACAGCTGTCTTACCTGGTCCAGTGATTACACGCTTTGAAATGCAACCTGCAGCAGGCATTAAGGTAAGTCGAATTACTGGTTTAGCAAAAGATTTGGCGCGGGCTTTATCGGTGACTAGTGTACGTATCGTAGAAGTCATTACGGGTAAATCTGTGATTGGTTTAGAAATTCCCAATCAAGAGCGCGAAATGGTTTCGTTTAGAGAGGGTATAGAGTCGGCTAAATTTGCTAAAGCTAAGTCTCCTTTGACGATGCTTTTAGGTAAAGATATTTCTGGCTCACCGGTAACTGCTGATTTAGCTAAAATGCCGCACTTATTAGTTGCGGGAACGACAGGTTCGGGTAAGTCGGTTGCGATTAATACGATGATTCTCAGTATGCTATATAAAGCAACACCTGATGAAGTCAGAATGATTATGATTGACCCTAAAATGCTGGAATTATCCGTTTATGAAGGGATACCGCATTTATTGACGCCTGTTGTAACGGATATGAAAGATGCTGCCAATGCTTTACGTTGGGCAGTTGCTGAGATGGAGAGGCGCTATAAATTGATGTCTAAAGTCGGCGTTAGAAATTTAGCCGGATTTAATCACGCAGTACGAGAAGCGGAAAAGCGTGGTGAACCGATTAAAGATCCTATGTACACTTATGAAATTGAGTTAGCAGAAGGAGCAAGTATACCGACACTAAGCACCTTGCCGCATATTGTTATCGTGATTGATGAATTAGCAGACATGATGATGATTGTTGGTAAAAAAGTAGAAGAATTAATTGCTCGGTTAGCTCAAAAAGCGCGTGCCGCAGGTATTCATTTGATTTTAGCAACGCAACGTCCGTCAGTAGATGTTTTAACGGGCTTAATCAAGGCTAACGTACCTTCTCGGCTTTCATTCCAAGTATCATCGCGTATCGATTCTCGTACCGTATTGGACCAAGGTGGCGCTGAATTCTTGCTCGGTAATGGTGATATGTTATTTATGCCGGCAGGAACAAATATTCCTGTACGGGCCCACGGAGCTTTTGTTGATGATCACGAAGTACATCACATTGTTGAATTTTTAAAGAAAACTGCACCAGCTAATTATTTAGAAGAAATTACTCAAGAATATTCAGATGCGGGTGATGGTTCTTTTGTGACGGGGCAAGATGCAATTGATTCAGAAATGGATGAGCTTTATGATCAAGCAGTGGCTTTTGTCACAGAGTCGCGCAAAGCTTCAATTTCCAGCGTACAAAGAAAATTTAAGGTGGGCTATAACCGTGCTGCATCAATGATCGAAGCAATGGAGATGGCGGGAGTTGTGTCGCCCGCAGAAGGTAGTGGTACCCGCCAAGTACTAGCGCCGCCACCGATTAGAGAAGATTAAAATGAATTACGCATTGATTGGTTCGGTGATCTTTTTTGTTGCTACGTTTTTTAGTTGGCTACTTATAAAATTTAATTATGCTGATAAATCTAAACAAGTGAAGTGGGCTTTATTTGTCTTGTTTTTTTGGTTATTAAACTTCCTACAATTGATTGTTTTGGCTTTTTATTACCAGTTAAATTATTAATTTTGTATTTATGATGTTAGTGAGCTAAAACCACTTTTTATATATTACAACTTAGATAACCGCGCCCTGAGGGCGGGGGTAAAAAAAGCTTTGCGTGAAAGTCTGCTCAAGAGTATCAATTAGTTAAGTTGTTCCCGCAATTTAACTAGGAGAAACAAATGAGCAGATTTCAAAAATTATCACATGTCATATGGTTTTGCCAGTACCATATTGTTTTTGTACCAAAGTATCGTTACCGAATTTTAAAAGGGGATATAGGGAAATTTGTTTACCAGAGTATTTATGGTTCTGTCGCAAATATTCCCAAAATATCAAGCTGTGTATTCTACAGGTAAGACTATGCTGCTAAAGCCATAAACTGCTTATAGGAAGGAATATTTTCTTCTGACAATTGCCTCTTTCGAATCATATGTGACGCTTCAATTCCAGCGATAGTCGCTTGAGCAGAATGAAACGCTTTAAACCCCATCATTGGCTTTGTTATTAATGGAAGAAAAGCCAAACTTTTTCGTATCTGTACAAACACCTGAAATTCTTTAAAATTGAAAAAAAATGATACAAAAACAAACAACAATGCTTGCTATTATTCTGTCCTTCAGCTTCGCTCTCATTCTTTCTGGATGCGCAACCCCTGTCAGCGTGAAGCATGTGGATATTCAGACCGCTTATCGTATTAATACTGCAAGCACGCTTTCGTCGGCCGAGCCGTCAGTGGCATCAAGCACCGTTCTCAGACGGCACGGGCTACTGGATCGGTTTGAAAAAGAGCCGGCGGTGGTGTTGGCTGAACTCCATAAAGGCCTTAAACCAGCGGACGATGAAGATAAGTTGTTTGCGCTGGCGGAACTCTCCTTGCTTCACGCACAGCAGACCAATGACCGCGCCTATTTTCTGGCATCAGCCGTGTATGCTTGGTCACTCCTGTATCCAGGGGATGGTACGGGTATGCAGCTTCAGCCTTCGGATCCAAGGTTTCGGCTTAGCTATGATATATACAACCAGGCCGTTGCCCAAGGTCTGGCAGCAGGCGACGACGCGGAAGAAAATGAGGTGCGCCTGAGGGCTGGAAATTATAAACTCCCCTTCGGAACACTACAGGTAAGCCTGGACGAGTCCGGAATGTCGTGGGGTGGCTACCCGCTTGACCGTTTTATATCGACTAATGTCTTGGAGGTTGATGGTCTCAGAAACCGCTACCTTAAATCCGGAATCGGTGTACCGTTGGCAGCGAGTCTTGCGAAAACACAGTCGTCAGTAAAGAATATAGGTTCAAATCGCCTTGGACCGTACATAAAAGTTCCCGTCACTGCTTTGTTGCGTTTTGAAAACGCGCGTACCAGCCTGAGCAAGGGCAAGATACAAGGGCGAATTGAAGTTTACGCGGCGGATCAGACCTCAACAGTGATGATTGATGGGCAGAAGCAGCCTATTGAATCCGACCCAACAGCCGTTCTTGCTTATCAACTGAATGATAGCCCTCTGTACGCTTTGGAAATCGCTGGATTTTTCAATGGGTCGGTTCTCACCAGCGGTCTGATTCCAAAAGACCGAGCGCAGGATGGTATTTTTTTAATGCAGCCTCACCGTCCCGGGAAAATTCCTCTCGTGTTAGTGCATGGAACCGCGTCGAGTCCCGCGCGCTGGGCTGAATTAGTTAACGAACTGAATGGCGATCCAAAAATCCGTGAACGCTTTCAGATATGGTTATTTATCTACGACAGCGGTAGAGGCGTTGGCTATTCAGCGGGGCGGCTACGCAAGGCACTGACGAATACGGTGCATGAACTCGACCCTGAAGGAAAAGACCCCGCGTTAAAGGACATGGTAGTCATTGGTCACAGTCAAGGTGGGTTGTTGACCAAGCTCACGGCCATTGACAGTGGGACGAAATTTTGGGATCACATCAGTGATAAACCCTTCGATCAAATGAAGCTTAGCCCAGAAGCCCGTGAACTCATACAGCAATCTGCGTTCTATACGCCTTTGCCTTTCGTCAAGCGCGTGGTGTTTATTTCGACACCGCAACACGGAGCTATGTTAGCGGCATCTCAAATAGTGACGGGACTTGTTGCCAAGCTGGTTACCCTACCTGTAACGATAATTAATCACACCGCCCTGTTGGCTAAAATTGCCACAGCATCAGGCGATGAGAAATTTGCCGCAATGCTAAGCAGGCCCATGACATCTGTTGACACTATGAACCCGAACAACCCCGCACTGCAAATTCTGGCATCCATACCCGTTACACCAAATATTCCAGCGCACTCGATTATCGCAGTCGAAGGCGACGGACCGAAAGAAGAAGGCGATGATGGCGTGGTAGCCTATAAAAGTGCGCACATTGATGAAGCGGTTTCAGAGTTTGTCGTGCGCTGGAGTCACTCCTGCCAAGGTCAACCCGAAGTTATCGAAGAAGTCAGGCGCATCCTGTTTGAACATTTGGACGCATCAGAAACGAAAAAGCCTTGAGGTGTTAGGTACCCTGTTATCAGAGGTTCTGTCGCAAATATTCCCAAAATATCAAGCTGTGTATTCTACAGGTAAGACTATGCTGCTAAAGCCATAAACTGCTTATAGGAAGGAATATTTTCTTCTGACAATTGCCTCTTTCGAGTCATATGTGACGCTTCAATTCCAGCGATAGTCGCTTGAGCAGAGTGAAACGCTTTAAACCCCATCATTGGCTTTGTTATTTTCTTAATGAAACGGTGGTCTTGTTCGATGATATTATTCAAATATTTGACCTGACAGATATCGATTAAGGTAGCGAATCCCGCTAAAATAAGCAACAGGTTAATATTAGCTAAGCCAGCGTAATTTGCACCACTTGTATCCATCACAACTTTATCAGGAAATCCATTTTGGTTAATCGCCTGCTTAAAAAGACCGTTGCAGCTGCTTCGTCACGAAGTTCGGATAACATGAAGTCAATTGTATCTCCCTGTTTATCAACTGCTCGGTATAAATAAACCCATTGTCCTTTGACTTGGATATAGGTCTCATCCATACGCCAGGATTTACTTGTTGCTCGTTTTTGAGATTTAGCATTTAAGGCAATAGTTGGTGAATAACGAATAACCCAGCGATTAAGCGTTGCATGATCAACCATTACCCCTCGTTCTTCCATGATTTCTTCTAGGTCGCGATAAGAAACACCCTAACGCACATAGAAAAATACAGCGTAAAGAATTACGTCCTTCGGATAATGAGCCCCTTTAAAACTGATCATTGCTATTTTAATCTCTGAAAATTGTTAATTATCTCTAATTTCGATAAACTTTGCGACAGAACCCGATTGACTAATGCTTAACTGCTTGGCCATTTTATTTTGACTCATACCTGTTTTCTTTAAGGCATAAATCTGGCATCGTAGTTCATAGGTCAGTTGTTTATATGTTTTCATTGTTACATCTCTTGCAGGAGAAAAAGTGATTAGCATATATTCAGTTGACCACTTTTTCTATCTATTCAAGTTATGCACTTATTATTTGAATCTAAGTGATAATTATCTTTACATTAAATACTTTATATCAGTCAAAATGGCACATCATCATAATTATCGTTTTGTGCGTAGCTAGTCTGTGCTTGTTGTGGCGCCTGTTGTTGAGGAGCGGCAGCAGCAGGTTGGCGATAGTTTTGTTGTGGCTGTGCAACTTGAGCTGGCTCTGTGCGCTTACCACCAACAAGGTCCAGAATGCTGGCATTCAGTTCTAAGCTAGTTTTAGTTGTGCCATCTTGTGCTTGGTATTCGTTTTGAGATAACTCGCCTGAAACAAAAACTTGTTGGCCTTTTTTTAAGTAACTAGGAAATGAGCCTTCTGCGCGTCGTCCCCATAAGGCAACTCTAATCCAGATTGTTTGTTGTCTATCACCAAAACCAATATTGTTTGCTACAGTTACATTTAATACTGTTTGTCCGCTTGGGGTTGATCTTACTTCAGCATCTCTACCAATAGTGCCGGTGAAACTAAAAACATTACTCATGGATTTTATTCCTGTTAATTTGGACGAAAATATTTGTGCGAATTATACACCGTAATAGGGGGAATTGCTTTAGGGATGGGGTATCTATTTTAAGCCTTTTAACTTAGTGTCTGTCCCTAAAAATTAGTCTCTAAAGTAATTGTTTATGTTATAACAACGGTTTAATTTAGAGCTTACTTATGACTAATAACGATATTTTACGCCGTATTCGCTACACTTTTGATTTTGATGACTCCAAAATGATTGCTATATTTGCTTTGGCTGATTGTGAAGTAACAAGGGAGCAGGTGGTTAATTGGCTGAAAAAAGATGATGACCCTGATTATCGGGCTTGTAAAGATGAGCAAATGGCATTCTTTTTGAATGGATTAATTAATGATAAACGCGGTAAAAGAGAGGGAGTGCAGCCTGAAATAGAAAAACAATTGACTAATAATATTATTTTTAGAAAATTGAAAATAGCTTTAGATCTTAAAGACGAAGATATTTTGCAGTTGATGACTTTGGCTGATTTTTCGATGAGTAAGCATGAGCTGAGTGCATTTTTTCGTAAGCCAGGGCATAAAAATTATCGAGAATGCAAAGATCAGATTTTGCGTAATTTTTTACAAGGCGTGCAGCTGAAATATCGTTCTGAGGCCTAAAGGTAGTACTTAGTGTTTTTTTGTGAATAATAAAAATGATTAACTTTTTAAATAAATTACATGATTATTTGGACATAACCCGTGCCCTTGATTTTTTAGGGCCTTTGGCATTGAGGCTGTATTTAGTTCCTATTATGTGGATGGCAGGCATGCATAAATATACTGGCTTTGATAATACAGTCGCTTGGTTTGGTAATGCTGAATGGGGGTTGGGTTTGCCATTTCCTATTCTTATGGCTGGGTTAGTGACTGGAACTGAGCTTGTTGGTGCTGTTTTTTTATTGCTTGGTTTTGCGGTACGCTGGATTTCTATTCCTTTGTTTATCACCATGATTGTTGCTGCCTGTACTGTGCATTTACCTAATGGTTGGCTGGCTGTTTCTGAAGGAAGTGGTTTGTTTGCTACAGAAAGAACGATAGCCGCTACTGAGCGATTGAGTCGAGCTAAGGAAATTCTTCAGCAATACGGTAATTATGACTGGCTAACCGAGCAGGGTAGTTTCGTCGTTTTAAATAATGGTATCGAGTTTGCTGTTACTTACGCGATTATGCTGTTAATGCTGATTTTTGTTGGTGGAGGTCGTTACCTAAGCTTGGATTATTGGATAGCTAAAAAATTCCGTGGCCAAGCGAGTATGTATACCCGGTTTTGAAATGCAAAAATATAGCATTATCATTCCCACTTTAAATGAAGCGTCTTGCATAAGAGAGTGCTTGCTGGCACTGCAAGAATTAAGGGCGGAGTGCCAATTGGTTGTTGCTGATGGTGGAAGTACTGATGGTACTAGAGGGATTTCCTTGCCGCTGGTTGATGTATTTATTACAGTTCCTAAGGGGCGAGCAGTACAAATGAATGCAGGTGCGCAAAAGGCACTGACCAATGTGTTGGTTTTCTTACATGCGGATACTTTTTTGCCTGGAACCCCCCTAGGTCTTATTCAGCATGCCCTAAATAGTGGCGCGCAATGGGGACGTTTTGATATGCAATTAGTAGGCGAGAGCTCTATGTTGAAAGTTGTTGCGGCAATGATGAACTGGCGTTCGCGTTTAACAGGGATAGCAACAGGTGATCAAGTCATTTTTGTAAGGCGCTCTGTATTTCAAGCGGTTGGTTGTTTTCCTGAGATTGCATTAATGGAAGATATTGCCATTAGTAAGAATTTGAAAAAAATATCAGGATGTTATTGTTTGACGGCTAAAGTACAAAGCTCTGGTCGGCGCTGGGAGGCCTTTGGTGTTTGGCGCACGATAGTGTTGATGTGGAGTTTACGTTTACGTTATTTGTTCGGAGCTGAGCCGGACGCTTTGGCTAAGTTATATCGACAAGGTAAAATTTTTAATAAGAGCCTTTGATTTCAAGAGCGTGTTTTCAGTTCACTAATAACCAATCGCAGTGTTAAAGGCGGGTTGAAATCTTGCCTTTGTGCTAAAGGTTGTACTTAGTTTCAATAATTCCCCCACCTAAACAAACTTCGCCATCATAAAATACGACCGACTGTCCCGGTGTAATCGCGCGCTGTTGCTGTGCAAAAATAACTTTTACTCTATTTTCAGATAGAGGAATCACTTTGCAGGCTTGATCTGCTTGTCGGTAGCGTGTTTTGGCTGAGCATTCAATTATTTCAGTTAAGGGCTGGTTACTGCACCAATCCAGTTGATTGGCTTCTAGTGTGTTATGTAGCATTAAAGGGTGGTCATGTCCTTGGCCGACAATTAATATATTGTTGTCCAAATCTTTATCTAGCACATACCAAGGTTCATCAGGCGCATCTTTAACACCACCTATGCCTAAGCCTTGGCGTTGGCCGAACGTGTAATACATTAGGCCGGAATGTTGCGCTATGTACTGCCCTTCAGGCGTACGCATTTCTCCGGGTTGAGTCGGTAAATAACGCTGTAGAAATTCTTTAAATTTACGTTCGCCTATAAAACAAATGCCAGTGCTGTCTTTTTTCTGGTGATTGGCGAATCCGTATTTTTCTGCTAATTTTCTGATTTCAGTTTTATGTAAATGACCGATAGGGAATAACGTTTTAGCTAACGCTTTTTGCCCTAAAGTGTATAAAAAATAGCTTTGTTCTTTGTTTGGGTCTAGGCCTTTTAGTAGATAAAATTCACCGTTTTTTTCACTAACGCGGGCATAGTGACCAGTGGCTATATATTCAGCACCTAGGTCTTCTGTTGCATAGTTTAAGAAGGCTTTAAATTTTACGTGTTTATTGCATAAAATATCGGGGTTAGGCGTACGGCCTGCAGCAAATTCAGACAGAAAAACTTCAAAAACTTCATCCCAATATTCGCTGGCAAAGTTTACCGTTTTGAGTTCTATGCCTAGGGTATCGCAAACTTGCTGGGCGTCGGCTTGATCTTCTAGTGCGGTACATTCTTCTGTGCCATCATCTTCGTCCCAGTTCTTCATAAAGACACCAGTTACTTGGTGGCCTTGTTCTAATAATAGCGCAGCGGTTACAGATGAATCGACTCCGCCAGACATGCCGACGATGATATTTTTGCTCATTATTCTAGATCTAAAAAGGTTTTTAATAAGGCAAGAGGGTGGTGCTCGCCTGCTAAGTATTGGTCTATCGTAGTTAACACTAAAGGACTACGCAATTGAGATTTATGGTCTACAATTTCATCATAAGTTAACCAGTGAGTGCGGATAATACCTTCATCCAAAGCTTGTTCAGGATTATGGTCGTAACAATGGCCGACAAAACAAACGCGCATAAAACTAGAGGAGTCAGGGTTTTTACGCCATAGTTGAATGCTGGTAAGGTATTCGGGGGTAAACTGCCAAGCGGTTTCTTCGTTAACTTCACGTTTTACAGCGTCAATTAGGCTTTCACTGGGTTCTAAGTGTCCTGCAGGTTGATTGAAAGCAATGCCTGTGGATGTTTCTTCCTCAACTAATAGAAAACGTTGATCTTGTTCGATAATAGCTGCGACGGTGACATGCGGTTTCCAAACCATTGTTTATCCACTTAGTTTTAAAAAAGGGCTGTAGTCTAACTGATTTAAGGCTATTATACTTTATTAGTGATTGAATTTGAGGATTTGACCTCAAGATTAAGTATGATTAATTTAATTTTAAAGTGTAAATAGAAATGAGTGACTTTGATCCATCCATAGATAATGATGATGCTTTGGCTGTTCAGGAGGCCGAGCCTAAATTAAAAAGGCCGCCACTATATAAAGTAGTTTTATTGAATGATGACTTTACGCCAATGGATTTTGTGATTGAAGTCCTGATTGATTTTTTTGCTATGTCAGAAGAGCAGGCTACGCAAGTTATGTTGCATGTACATACTCAAGGCGTAGGCGTTTGTGGTGTATTTTCGCGTGATGTGGCGGAAACTAAAGTGGAACTTGTAAATACCTATTCTCGTGAGAATCAACACCCTTTAATGTGTGCGATGGAAGAAGCGTAAGGAGCTTATAGTATGTTAAGTAAAGATCTTGAAGTGACATTGAATTTGGCATTCGTTTCAGCGCATGAGCAACGACACGAGTTTATTACTGTTGAGCATTTGTTGTTGGCTTTATTGGATAACTCGACGGCTGCTCAAGTGTTAGCTATCTGTTCTTGTGATATTTCACTATTGCGTAGTGAATTAACTCAATTTATAGATGAAACAATTAGCTTGCTAAGTGAGGAAGGGCGGCGTGAGACACAGCCCACTCTTGGCTTTCAGCGAGTTTTGCAGCGTGCAGTTTTTCATGCGCAGGCTTCAGATAAAAAAGAAGTTGATGGTGCTAATTTATTGGTTGCTTTATTTAGTGAGCAAGATTCACATGCCGTGTATTTATTAAATAAGCAGGATATTCAGCGTTTAGATATCGTTAATTATTTATCACATGGCCTATCTAAAGATGATAATGCTTCCGAAGAAAAAGTTGAGATTGCTGGAGCTGTTGAGCAAGAGGCAATTGAAAGCCCGCTAGATAAATATACAACGAACCTTAACCAAGAGGCTTTAGCAGGTAAAATTGATCCTTTAATTGGTCGTGAAAGTGAGTTAGAGCGAACTATTCAGGTGTTGTGTCGCCGCCGCAAAAACAACCCTTTATTGGTGGGCGAGGCAGGTGTTGGTAAAACAGCGATTGCAGAAGGTTTGGCTAAGAAGATTGTTGAGGAAGAGGTGCCTGATGTTTTACGTGACTGTGTTATTTACTCTTTAGATTTAGGCGCTCTGGTTGCTGGTACAAAATATCGTGGTGATTTTGAAAAGCGCCTTAAAGCTTTAATGAATCAGTTGAAAAATGAAGTTAACTCGATTTTATTTATTGATGAAATTCATACCATTATAGGTGCTGGTTCAGCGTCTGGTGGAGTGATGGATGCGTCTAATTTAATTAAGCCTGCTTTAGCTTCTGGTAGTTTGCGGTGTATTGGTTCAACTACCTATCAAGAGTATCGCGGTATTTTTGAAAAAGATCATGCGCTGGCGCGACGTTTTCAAAAGGTTGATGTTACAGAGCCGTCTATTGATGAAACTTATTTGATTTTAAAGGGCTTAAAAAGTCGCTTTGAAGAGCATCACGAACTTAAATATAGTTTGGAAGGCTTGCGTGTGGCTGCGGAACTATCTGCGCGCCACATTACTGATAGATTTCTACCTGACAAAGCCATTGATGTAATTGATGAAGCAGGAGCAAGGCAGCGTATGATGCCTGAAGCTGAGCGTAAAGGGCTAGTTGATGTGCATGAGGTTGAAGAAATTGTCGCTAAAATTGCTAGAATCCCAGCTAAATCTGTTTCCAGTAATGACCAAGATAAATTGAAAAGTCTTGAGAAAAATTTAAAAATGTTGGTATTTGGCCAAGATGAAGCGATTTCTGCTTTATCATCAGCGATTAAACTTTCTCGTGCAGGTTTGCGTGATGCCAGTAAAACAATTGGTTCTTTCTTGTTTGCTGGGCCTACAGGGGTGGGTAAAACTGAGGTAACTAAGCAGTTGGCTAAGTTGATGGGTGTTGAGCTGATTCGCTTTGATATGTCGGAATATATGGAGCGTCATACTGTTTCGCGTTTAATCGGTGCGCCTCCAGGCTATGTGGGTTATGACCAAGGCGGCTTATTGACCGAGCAGGTTACTAAGCATCCTCATGCTGTTCTATTATTAGATGAGCTGGAAAAAGCGCATCCCGATGTGTTTAATTTGCTCTTACAAGTGATGGATCATGGCACGTTGACGGACAATAACGGGCGCAAAGCTGATTTTAGAAATATTATTTTGGTGATGACAACTAATGCGGGTGCTGAGGAGGGTAGTCGTGCTTCTATAGGCTTTACTCAGCAAGAACATTCTAGTGATAGTATGCGTGTGGTTGAAAAGGCCTTTTCGCCAGAATTTAGAAACAGATTGGATCGTATTATTCAGTTCAAGCCGCTTGATATTTCAGTGGTTGGGAATGTGGTTGATAAATTTATCTTTGAGCTGGAAACATTGTTACTAGAGAAAAATGTAACTTTTAGTTTAGATCCAGAAGCCAGGCTCTGGTTAGCAGAGAACGGTTGCGACCCTAAAATGGGGGCAAGGCCGATGGCTAGATTGATTCAGGAAAAAATCAAAAAGCCTCTGGCGAACGATTTATTATTTGGCAAGCTTGAGAGGGGTGGACATGTTCATGTCATTGTTCAGGACAAAGAATTAGCGTTTACTATTGAAAGTAAAGAATTGAGTATCCTAGAAAAAAATTAATGCTTTTGTTTGCGCTAGCCTTTCGGTTAGCGCATACGGAACGTGATGCGACCTTTAGTTAAGTCGTAAGGTGTCATTTCTACTTTAACCTTATCGCCCGTCAAGATGCGGATGTAATGTTTGCGCATTTTTCCAGAAATATGTGCAGTAATAACATGCCCGTTTTCTAGTTCTACTCTAAACATTGTATTAGGGAGGGTATCGATAATCGTACCATCCATTTCAATTTGGTCTTCTTTAGCCATCTTTATTGTGTTCTCTAAAATATGTAAAAAATTTTCTTATCATAGCAGATAAGTTTTATTGGGAATAGGTGTAAAAAATAAAAAGGGCATATAGGGAGTATTAATTCTATTTATGCCCTTTTTACTTAATTTCTAATCGTTTTCTTTCGCTTTTACTGCTTCTACGGTGGTGCTTGTTTCTTTAGCTTGCGCCGGTTTAGCTGTAACGCTACCTTCTTTTTTCTCTGCTGTTTTAGCTGGAGTAGGCGCTGGAGAAGCTGTTTCAGTCTTGGCGGTAGTTATGTTCTTTTGATAATCTGCTGCATAAGACTGAGTGCTAGTATTGCGCTTTTCCTGTGTAACAGACTCATTCTGAGAAGAGTTTCTATTCTCGGTAAAGTTGTTGTTAGGCTTGGCATCACTAGATTGAGTGCCTTCAGTTTTTTCTCTTGGCTTTCTGTTGTAGCCTCTGCGGTTAGCTCTTTTTTGCTGATTTCTAGGCTTAGCTTCTGGGTTTGCTGCGCTGTTATTTTCAGTAGCAGGACCTTCTTTGCGTTCCTTTTGAGCTTGAGGTTTAGCTGCAGTTTCGCTAGTTGCAGTTGTATTCGCGTTTGGCTTCTTGTTGCGGTCGCGGTTACTGTTTCTATTGCGATTTCTTTGGTTATTGTTTCTATTGCGGTTATTTTGTGGTCTTTCGGTGCGCGGTTGCTCTGTTTTTGTACCAGTAGTTGATGCAGATTTATCGACGCTTTCTTCTTCTGCTGGACCAATAAGTTTATTCCAAAAGCGGCTGATTAGGCTGGCTGAATTTTTCTTGTTTTGTATCGGTGGTGCAGGCGCATCAGGGAGAAACTCTTTAAGTGCCGCTTGTTCGACTTTGGGTGCTGCTTCTTTAGCAAAGTCAGGCGCTGCAATCTCTTCATTTTGAATTTGATTGTAGCTTGCGACTTCTGTAGAGCCATCATCGTCCTTCAGCTTAATGCGTTCTATATCGTAGGCAGGCGTTTCTAAGTGCTTGCTAGGCAAGATAATGATGCGTACTTTTAAGCGAGATTCAATTTGATCTATAGAGGGGCGTTTTTCATTCAATAAGAAGGTTGCGCATTCAATCGGCAAATGAGCGATAACTCTATCGGTTCCGCCTTTCATTGCCTCTTCTTCCAGTATTCTTAGTACTGATAAGGCTACAGATTCAACGTTACGAATTTCACCTTGGCCGTTACAGCGGGGGCAAGTTAGTTGCGTTGTATCGCCTAATGATGGGCGTAAACGTTGGCGCGACATTTCTAATAAGCCAAAGCGTGAGATACGGCTTGTTTGTACGCGCGCGCGATCGATTTTTAATGCGTCACGCATTCTATTTTCAACTGCGCGCTGATTCTTATTGGCGAGCATGTCAATAAAATCAATAACAAATAAGCCACCTAAATCACGCAATCTTAGTTGGCGTGCAATTTCATCGGCAGCCTCAAGATTAGTGTTAAGGGCCGTTTCTTCTATGTCGCTGCCTTTAGTTGAGCGTGCCGAGTTAATATCGATAGACGTTAGTGCTTCGGTGTGATCAATAACCAGTTCTCCGCCAGAAGGTAGAGGAACTGCGCGACTATAGGCGGTTTCGATTTGAGATTCAATCTGATAGCGATTAAAGAGCGGTACATCATCGCTGTATAATTTTGCTTTACTCAGATAGTGCGGCATTACTTGTTTTAGGAAGTTATGCACTAATTTGAATGC
The DNA here is from genome assembly GCA_965365945.1 of uncultured Gammaproteobacteria bacterium. Classification (GTDB taxonomy): domain Bacteria; phylum Pseudomonadota; class Gammaproteobacteria; order Methylococcales; family Methylomonadaceae; genus Methyloprofundus. Next base: position 13,346 of record CBDUDP010000022.1, on the reverse strand, counting down.
GGATTCCTTGTCGATAAGGATCTCGTCTATATCTGCGCGTAAGTGATCACGTAGAGCACGAATAATGACGTTGCTTTCTTGGAAAATAAGGAAAGGTTTGTTTTGTTCTTTAGATGTGCGATCAATTGCCTCCCATAACTGTAGTAGGTAGTTTAAATCCCACTGAAGTTCGTCTGTGCTTTTTCCGCAGCCTGCGGTACGAACAATAAGTCCCATATTTTCAGGAACTTCTAGACCAGCCATTGCATCGCGTAACTCGTTGCGCGTCTCGCCTTCTATACGACGTGAAATGCCGCCCGCTTTAGGGTTGTTAGGCATTAGTACAAGATACGTTCCAGCTAAGCTGATGTAAGTCGTTAAGGCTGCACCTTTATTGCCACGTTCTTCTTTTTCAATTTGAACGATGACCTCTTGGCCTTCTTTTAATAAGTCCTTGATTTTTTGACGGCTTAAGTTCTGGTCGTCTGAGTTGACAGCGCTTGGTGATACTTCTTTTAACGGTAAGAAGCCATGCTTGTCAGCTCCATAGTTTACGAAAGCGGCTTCTAAGCTAGGCTCAATACGCGTAATGATGCCTTTATAAATATTAGATTTTTTTTGTTCTTGTGAAGGGTGTTCAATGTCAAAATCATAAAGTTTTTGACCATCTACCAAAGCAACACGCAGTTCTTCAGGTTGCGTCGCATTGATAAGCATTCTTTTCATTAGTAATCCTTTTTTGACCCTGTTAGTCCGTGCGGAAGGTACGTATGAACTAGTTTGTTATTGTTAGTATATTGGTCTATGGGCATGAAACAATGATCCCAAGTAAAATTATTTTTGATTTATATTCAGTTGTTTGTAGGTTGTTTTTCAAGTAATTTAAGGACTTGTCACAACACAGGATATAAATTGAAAAATCAGTGTCTCAGAGGTAATAATCATGCGTGCCTATACTAGATATTTTATGTTGCAAATAACATCTAGCTAACAATAGGCCGTTCAATCTGCTGTGTTGAAAACACATATTCAGGAGCTGTGTTTGTACTGCTCTACTGGTGTTTTATTTCAACGTTTTTACAGTTTCAATTGAAAGGCCATATAAACTGTCTACCGTACCGTTCAGCCTTTATCAGGTCGAATATCGCTCATCATGGGTCGAGCGAAAAAACCCAAAAATTGTTATAGCTTTGTGTTTATTAAGTAATACTAAAAGCGACTTATTAGTTTGCTACTTTTAGTACTTTATCCACTCGAATAAAGACTCAATATCAGCTAATTATAGGGCGTATTTTTATTTTATCGCCTATAACTTGTCAATTATAACCTGTTACCGTAGGGAATGAAATTATCTTATAGTATGAAGTAATGAATTCAACTATTATATGCCGATGAAAACAGAAGATACCCCAAACATACTCAAAGTGCAGTTTGTTGAAATTACTGATGCACATGAAGGGCAGCGATTAGATAACCTATTGATGAAGCTACTCAAAGGCGTGCCGAAAAGTCGTATTTATCGCATTATCCGTAAAGGTGAAGTACGCATTAATAAAGGTCGGTGTGATGCTAAGCGTAAGTTAGTAATTGGCGATATTGTGCGCATTCCACCAATCCGTGTCGCCGAAGAAAAAGAGCATTTACCGGCTCCAGCCTATCTCAAGAGGTGTTTGGAGCGAGATATTTTATTTGAAGATAATGCTATTTTGGTAATTAATAAACCTGCAGGCTTTGCCGTGCATGGTGGAACGGGGCTTAATACAGGCATTATTGAAGCTTTACGTGAAATACGCCCAGAAAGCCATTTTTTGGAATTAGTGCACCGCTTAGACAAAGAAACTTCGGGTTGTTTGATTATTGCCAAAAAACGCAGTGCTTTACGCACACTGCATGAATATTTTCGTGGTGATGGCGTTAGAAAAAGTTATTTAGCACTGTTAGGTGGTCGCTGGGGGAAGGAAAAGATCGTAGTTGATCAGCCTTTGCTGAAAAGTACTAATCAAAGTATAGAGCGGATGGTTAAGGTCAATGCTGCCGGTAAAGCCTCGAAAACTTTATTTAAACGGCTTAGTCTTTTTCAAAATGCCACTTTAGTTGAGGCATCTCCTTATACAGGCCGTACTCATCAAATCCGAGTTCATGCAGCATGGCTAGGACATGCTATTATTGCTGATGATCGTTATGGAAATAGTGAAATTGATAAGGAATTTAAAAAGCGCGGCTATAAACGTTTATTTTTACACGCGCAGAAATTACAATTTGCACACCCAATCAGCGGTGAGTTACTCAAGATTGTGGCTCCACTACCGAGTGATTTGCAAACCTTGCTAGATAATGAAAAGTAAATTTGTTTTAATTGTCAGCTAATATTTAATGAGCTTACCGCCTTTTAAAATTAATCGGGTGAGTTTTTTGTTATAAAAATTTAAATTAGGAGAAAATTCACGTGAGTGAAAATCAGTGGAATGAGCCAAGTTCAGAAGTAACCGATAAAGCAAGTGGTTGGGAGCGAGAAGCAATAGAAAAACTGGCGTTTGCAGCCGTTACTGAACAAAGACGCGCGCGTCGCTGGGGAATATTCTTTAAAAGTTTAATGTTTGTTTATCTAGCTGTTGTTTTAGGTATAGGCATGTACCCAACTTTCAAACAAAGCTTTGGCGAAGGCAGTGGCGAAGGACATACCGCGGTGATTAGTATTAATGGCGTTATTGCTGAAGGTAAAGAGGCAAATGCCGACTCAATCATTAAGTCTTTACGTAATGCGGTAAAAAATGAAGATACCAAAGGTATTATTTTGCATGTTAATAGCCCAGGTGGTAGTCCAGTGCAATCATCTTATGTTTATGATGAAATTCGCAAAATAAAATCTAATAACCCAGACCTACCTATTTATGCAGTTGCCTCTGATATTTGTGCTTCGGGGTGTTATTTTATTGTTGCTGCTGCCGATAAGATCTTTGTTAATCCATCCACGTTAATTGGTTCAATTGGCGTTATTATGGACGGCTTTGGCTTTGTTGATACCATGAAAATGCTGGGTGTAGAGCGTAGGTTGGTTACAGCTGGGGCGCATAAGGCATTAATGGATCCTTTTTCTCCCGCTAAAGGAGAGGAGAAAAAATATATGGAAGATCTTTTGGCGCAAGTGCATCAGCAGTTTATTACGGCTGTAAAAAATGGCCGAGGTGATCGACTAATAGAAAATAAAGATACTTTCTCGGGTTTAGTTTGGACTGGAGAGCAGGGCGTAAAAATTGGCTTAGCCGATGACTTTGGTACTGATGATAGTGTTGCAACCGACATTATTGGTGCTAAAAAACGTGTTGATTTCACTATTCAAGAACGCTTAATTGACCGTTTGGCCGGAAAAATGGGCGCTTCATTTGCGCATTCATTACGCAGTTTAGGGCAGCAAATTACGCTGCAATAAGTTATTATCATTAACATGTTAATTAGAACTGATATGCTCTATGGTTTATAGGGCGTATTTGTTAGCTTGTTTTTAAGTAGTATGAAGTAAGAGGGTTTTTAGTGGATATTGCATCCTTAGTTGGGTTTTTATTAGGTATTGGTATTATTGTTGCAGCTATTGCCACCGGTGGTGATGTCATGCTGTTTGTTAATATGCCATCACTATTGATTGTTATTGGTGGAACCTTAGGTGTGAGCCTAATGCGTATTCCTTTGGCTGATTTTATCCGTTCTTTTGGTGTTCTAGGTAAAGCTTTTTTAAATAAAAAAGAAGACCCTGTTGCGCTAATTGAAGATGCTGTGCGTTTAGCTGATGTGGCTAGAAAAAATGGCTTACTTGCCTTAGAAGGCGAGGAAATTGGAAACCCTTTTCTTAAAAAAGGTATAGGCTTCTGTGTTGATGGTCATGATCCGGCATTTGTCAGAAAAATGTTACAGCAAGAAATTGACCAAATGGTTAGCCGAAATGAGACTGGGCAAGATATGTGGAAAGGGGTGGGAGATTTAGCGCCTGCGATGGGTATGATTGGTACTTTGGTGGGTTTGGTGCAAATGTTAGCTAATATGTCAGATCCAGCGAGTATTGGTCCGGCAATGGCTGTTGCGCTATTAACGACTTTGTATGGTGCTATGGTTGCTAACTGCTTTGCTTTGCCTATGGTTGATAAATTAGCTTACGTTTTATTATATGAGCGTACTAATAAAGAGCTTATTTTAGAAACAATTTCTGGCATACAGGAGGGTATGAATCCTAAAGTGCTTGAGACTTTGTTGAACTCTTATATTTCTGAGAAAAAACGTAAAGTTGAGGGTGGAGATTAACCATGGCTGATTGCCCTAAATGCCCACCTGTCGGAGCGCCGCTTTGGTTAGCAACCTTTGCTGACTTAATGTCCTTATTGATGTGCTTTTTTGTTTTGTTGTTATCTTTTGCAACCATGGATGCAAAAAAATTTAAAGCAACGGCAGAGTCAATGGAAAACGCATTTGGTGTGCAACGTGATATTGAAGCGGCTGAAATTCCTATGGGAACCAGTATTATTGCTCAGCATTTTTCCCCAGCATCGACTGAGCCAACGTTATTAGAAGAAATTAAGCAGTCGACGTCTCAATCCTCAAGTAGTTTGGATGTTTCTCTTGAAGAGAAAGAAAAAATGAAACAGGAAATTATGGAGCAAGCTTTAGAAAATACGCAGGCTGAAGCTGAAAAAATTGAAAAGAAATTAGAGGATGATATTGATAAAGGACTTGTTTCGGTTGAGACGCAGGGCTTGAAAATTATTATCCGCATTAATGAAAAAGGCTCTTTCGGCTCCGGCACCGCTATTTTAAAATCTGGTTTTAAGCCTGTTATGAACAGAATTACAGAGTCTGTTATTTCAGCAAAAGGTAAAGTATTAATCGCGGGACATACCGATGATATTCCTATTTCGACGGATTGGTATCGCTCTAATTGGGAATTATCAGCAGGCCGTTCGGTGAGTGTTGCTGAGTTTATGTTAAAAAATAAAAAACTCGATCAAAAACGAGTCATTATTGAAGGTCATGCGGATTCACAGCCTTTAGTACCTAATACCTCAAATGAAAATAGAGCAAAAAATCGGCGCGTAGAAGTCATTTTAGTTCAAGATGATCCAACGCTTGAGTTTGATAAAACCCAGAAACACGCGCAAGAATAATAAGTGAGCACAATTATGAGCAAAAAAAACGTATCTCAAGTGGATGAACGTAGACGTTTCTTTAGAATTGATGATGAAATTAATCTTTTTTATAAAAAAGTAGAGCCTGCATCAATAAAAAAGTATTCTGAAGCCTCTAGCGAGCTATTGAATAATTGTTCGCTTGCTGCGGCTTTAGATATTTTAAATCAAGAATCACAAATTATATTTAATCGAATTGAGCGTAGTAATCCTGATGTTGCCGATTATTTAAAAATAATGGACAACAAAATTAATTTGGTTGCTCGTGCTGTGTTAATGGATGGTACTGACCTGGTTGACGAGCAATCTCGAAATGTTAGTTTGAGTGCCTCAGGGGTTGCCTTTGAGTGCGAAGAATTGATTTCTGAAGGTGAGTTTTTAGAAGTGAGGTTATTACTCACTTCTAGTATGGCAGTCATAGTGAGTTATGGAGATGTTGTTTATAGTCATAAAAATCCAGAGCCTAAGTCTGGATTCCCTTATGTGGTCGGAGTTGCTTTTAGCGAAATGAAGGAGCAGGACAGAGAGTTGTTGATTAAACACGTTGTTAAGCGTCAAATGCAACAAATTCGTGAACAGAAAGAAAGCTAGATCAACGCGTGCAATTTTCAGAAAAGAAGCAAGCATTATTGGGATTGTTGGCTGATGGGAGCTTTCATTCAGGTACTGAGTTAGCTGAGCAATTAAATTTCAGTCGCTCTGCGCTTTGGAAGCAAGTTAACGCATTAGAAGAGCTAGGGATTGAAATTGTAGCTGTTAATGGCAAAGGCTACCGGCTAAAGTCACCTTTAGATTTGCTTAATAAGTCTAGTATTATTAATAAATTGACGGCAACCACACAGCAGTTGATTTCTGTCTTTGATATTCATGACCAAATTGATTCTACCAATACTAATTTAGTTGCCTTAAGTAGAGCAGTACCGGAATCGACGGGTGTTGTTTGTCTTGCTGAGCAGCAGACTGCAGGACGTGGTCGTCGAGGCCGAGAGTGGGTCTCGCCTTTTGGTAGTAATCTATACTGTTCAGTCTTATGGCGATTCCAGGAAGGACCAGCAAGTTTATCAGGCCTAAGCTTGGCTATTGGTGTTGCTGTTATCAAGGCTTTAAATGCGCATGGCATTCAAGGTGTTGGTTTGAAATGGCCAAATGATATTTATTGGCAACAAAAAAAATTAGGCGGTATTCTGGTTGAAGTTTCAGGGGAGTCAAATGGCCCTTGTAGTGCGATTATTGGGCTGGGTTTAAATCTTCATTTGTCGAGTGATGAAGCATCAACTATCGAGCAAGACTGGGTCGATATCAGTCAAATCCTAGGTAGTGACCATAAAATTTCACGTAATGATTTGCAGGCTTCTCTACTAGAACAGTTTTTTCAAGTTATTAGTCATTATACCGAACAGTCATTTGCTCAATATAGAGATGAATGGCGATTGTATGACTGTATGCAAGGGAAATTGGTTAATTTGTTTGTTGGTAAACAAACCGTCGAAGGTACTGTACTAGGTATTAATGATGATGGTTTGTTATTACTGCAAACTGAAGGTGGTAAAGTGCAATGCTATGCCTCTGGCGAAGTTAGTTTTCGTCGTTCATGAATTTATTAGTTGATATTGGTAATACTCGTTTGAAATGGGCGGTACAGCAATCTGGTAATCTGGATTCTTTTGGCGCGCTTGTACACAATCAAGATGATTTTTCCACTACATTAATAGCTTCTTGGCGGTTGCTAGAGCTGCCGGACTGTATTTATATTGCTTGCGTCAGCTCTACTGAGCTTAAACAGCTACTTGTCATTATTATAGGGCAGCTTTGGCCCGTGTGCCCTATACAAGAAATCCATACAAAAAAATATTCTCATGGGGTAAGTAATACTTATTTTAATCCAGAAAAATTAGGTGTTGACCGTTGGTTGGCAATGCTGGGAGCTTTCAAGCATTATTCCGCGCCTGTTTGTATTGTTGATTTTGGTACCGCGATTACCTTGGATGTCATTGATAAGCAAGGGCAACATTTGGGAGGCATGATTATGCCCGGTTTGACTTTGCTAAAGCAGTCTTTAAGTAAAAGTACGGCAGATTTAAGTTTTTGCTCAGAGACGCATCAGCAAGGCTTGGCTAATTATACGCAAGCGGCTATTTATAATGGTTGTCTATATGCTGTTAAAGGTTTTGTTGAGGCAGGGCTTATGCAAACTGCACAAACTTCGCGCTTAATTTTAACGGGAGGTGATGCTGAGTTTTTAGCGAATAATTTAAAGTTAGATGCTGTGATTGATACCGAATTAGTATTTAAAGGAATGGCCTTATTAAGTAGCGAGCAAAGTGAGCTGTGAAATTTCTATTTTTAAGTATTCTATTAGGCAATATTGTTTTTTTCTTTTGGGAATATAGAAAAGGCGCGCCTGAAATTTACTTACCCATAAGTATTGAAAACAAGGCAGTTAACGATAATCAGCAGAAGATTTTTTTGCTTAGTGAACTCCCAGCTAAAGTTGTTCCTTTGGAAATCGATAGTGCTAACAATAAGGAAGTAAGTGTTCCTGAAGCACCATTTATTGAGTCAAAGCAAGAGTTACTTGCTAATAATGATTTTGTTGGTCCACTGAATAACATAGAGCAGGAAAATATTCATGCGGAAGGTCAAAATATGGGATTTATTGGCCCTTTACTGGTTGATGAAAACATTGCGGATGACTCTGAAAAAGAGATAGAAGCGATTTCAATTACAAAGCCAGAGGCAAAGATTATTGAGCCTAATGAGCTACTTGAGGATGATCCTGAACCCGCAGAGTTGAATGCCAAAACCGAAGTATTATTTGCCTGTTATCTATTGCGAAAAGGTGAATATTCGGAGCAGATGTTCGCGACTAGCAATAAAAGCGCTACCTTTAAATTTGAACTAGTCCAACAGAAACAGCAATATATTAGTAGTTACTTAGTTCTTACTTTAGCAGCCAATTCTTATCAAGAAGCTAAAGCGTGGGAGATGTCTATTAAACAGCAAGGTATCAATGAGTTATGGTTGTTTACACGCGGAAGCTTCAAGTGGCGGATTTCTTTGGGATTATTTAGTACACAAAGCAAAGCAGAAAAAGTTAAAGCCTCTTTTGCACAGCGAATGCCAAGAGAATTAGAGGTTGTGCCTAGTCATCAAACTAGAGTGGTGACAGAAATTAAAATAAGTGGCCAGGAAAAAGATATTTCTTTATTTAAGGGTGAATTTTCTCAGTATTTTAAGCAAGAAAGTGAGTGCATTTCAAAGTAGAACTGGATTGCTAGCTTCTGATATTTAAGCGATAAATTTTATTTTTTATTGTTGAGCGTAAGTGGTGATCCTGTTTGGTATTTTTGAGGCATAGATAAGCCGGCAACTAGGCCGGCTTAAAAGATTCAATAGATTAAAAAATCAGTCTTACTATAGGCTAACCAAAAGTATCTGCAAATAGGTTATTAGCCCATTTTAACATTGGCTCCCAGTTAGCTTCATTAGGGTCTGCAGCAGCATTCGCTTTATCTTTTACCATTAATAATGTGTCTGGATTATAACGCCAAGTGTTTCCAGCCCAGTTTGCTCTGGTTTGTGTTACAAGAGCAGAACAGCCCACTGTAACTACCGGTTGTCCATAAGGTTGTTGGCCTGCTAATATCCGCAAAACGGCATCAGCGCATATTTTAGCTTGGGCATTAGCTGCTTGTCCTGCTTTAGTCTGTGCAGTGCCTTGAGAATCCCCTAAAATATGAATGAACTCTTTACCTTCTACTGTTGATTCGTAAGTTAATGGATTAATAGGAGCCCAATTCCCTGAGTTTAAGCCTGTTGCAAAGATTAGGGGGGCTGCCTTGTGGTCTGGAATAAGGTTGATCACGGCCGCGGTAATCGTTTCAGGTTCATTTTGACCAATTACAACACCATCTGCATCTTTTAGCAGTTCCACAAAGGTAATAGAGCGATCATTACCATTCTCATCTCCAGAATTAACACTCAGAACCTGAATATTAGAGCGATACTCCACCCCAAACTCGTCATATAGTTCATGGAAAAGAGTTGGATCAATTGCAATATCTCGTTGTGGGTCTAAAACTACAACTCGTGCATTTTTGTTATTGACGCCTAAGTAATCGGCTACTGTACTTGCTCTTTCGTAAGGTCCAGGAGGGCAGCGATAAGGTGCAGCCGGAACCTTAATTACAAGAGTACCATTATCTGGGAAGTTGGCTAATTGCTCTTTTAATAATAGGAGTTGTTCGCGACCACTCCAGGCATGCGGTAGTTTTTGTGGATCCCAGCCTTCAATATCTATAAAATCAATTCCTGGTGACAGAATTAAGCGATCATAAGAAAGACTTGATCCTCCGTCCAGTGTAACTGTTTTAGTGGAAGAGTCGATAGATGTTACTCGGTCTTGGATTAGATTTACGCCATGCACGTCACGAAGACGGTCATAATTAAAATCAAGGCGATCAACTTCCAGTTGGTTGGTAACAACCAGGCCACTTAAAATGGGAGAATTGTAAACTGCATTAGGTTCGATCAGTGTAACTTCTACTAGTGTTTTCCCCCAAAGTTTAAAATATTTGGCCGCAGTTGCACCCCCAAATCCTCCGCCTACAACGACTACTTTTAACGGTGCTGTTTCAGCGAAGACTGATAACGCACTCATTCCTGCGAGTCCTAGGCACAATCCAGCTCCAGTTTTTAAGAAATGACGGCGCGACCAAAGTACTTGACGGATATCTATGGCTAAAGTTGACTTGCTCATAATTACTCTCCTGATGGTGCAATATAGGTTACTTTTGGATAATAACTTTTTAATAAGTCGACTTCATCCGGAGTATAGGCTAAGGCATGTAAATGCATCACATTATCACCATAGGTTTCTGCATCCTGGTAGAGTGTCATCCAGTTGCTAATTTGTCGACCGTCGCCCCATAAATCAGGCCAGTCTCTAACGGCTACACCGTAAGTGCCATGACACTGAGCGCATTGTGCGGCGAGCACCCGAGCTCCGGCAGGAAGGTCTAGCGATGAATCATGTACAGTTATGTTGCTGTAATCTACACTGGAAATATCAAAGTAAATGCCACTATCTGGTACTTCTGGCGGGGGCTCATCAGGGGGAGCATCAGAGGCGTTATTGTTGCATGCCCCTATCGCCAAACCAAATAACAGAATGATGAGGACTTTTGCTCTATCCAATTTTTTTTCTGCTTTTTTCATTGTATTGATCTCCTTATTAGGAATTTCTATTTAGAGTATAAATTTGAGATATATTTTTTATAAAGTAAGTAAGGCTAATATCTAGGTGAGCATTAATAATTTCTTGCTAAGGAGCACGCATAAAGTTACTTCATCATCTGTAGAGGTGAATTCATTCGCACAGTACCGATAAATTCGCGCATACAAATAAGACTTGCCCAGCCTAATCCATGCGCATTCTTCAAGAAAAATACCAAATATAGTAAAATTAAAAGTTGGGATAAGAAGTAAGCTAAAACCCATTAAGTAGAACTATTTGATATTTATAATATCTTAATTAAGTTATATTTAAAATCACCCTTATGGGTGATAGCAATATTAATATAGCTGTATATACTTATGGTTGAGTTTGATACTTGGGCTTTTGAAGAGTTGATTAAGCTTGTTTGAATCTAGTATGGGAAGTCAGTTATTTTCTGGCATGCCCATGAAATTAGTGAGCCTGAGTACCAGCGTTAAAAAAATAACCTAGTAACTGTAAATCAAAGAGGTAAATAAGATGAAATATTCAAAATTATCAGTATTAAGTGTCATAAGTGCTTTGTTATGGAGTGGTTATGCCCAGTCAGAGACAGGAACTGAGGTTCAAGCTCAAGAGCAGTTTCGTGAACAATTAGCTCCAGTAGGGGGGCAGAATACTCAGCAACGCCAGAACCAATATCAGCATCAGTATAAAAAACAACACAATTATCAAAATCAAGGTGGCAATGGACAAGGCAATGGACAAGGTAATGGACAAAGCAATAGACAAGGCAATGGACAAGGCAATGGACAAGGCAATGGACAAAGCAATAGACAAGGTAATGGTCAAAGCAATAGACAAAGCAGTGGTAATGGTGGAGGGCAGCGCTCTTCTCGGGGTGGTTCAATGGGAGGCTCTAGGTCAGGCGGTGGCGGTGGCGGTGGAAAGAGATAGTTTTATAAAAACCACTTAGAACAAATAAAAGTACACAGAGAATTGAGACCTCTCATACCTCTCATACCTGTCATTAGGTTTGTTCAGGATTACAAATTCCATAATTGTCGGGAGTCTATGTGTAGCGCGTAGATTCCTGCGGGGGAGCTTTAGCTTATTTTGTTGTTTAAGTGTTTCTCGACTCGGCTTTCGTAAATCCATCTTTACTGCGAGTAAATATTTCTATCGCCAATCTTTAAATATGTGATCCTTTTAGTTTGTTAAATAATTCAATTTTTGAGTTGACCTCAAATTTTTCAAAAATATGTTTCATATGTGTTTTGATGGTGTTGATGCTGACATACATTTCATCTGCTATAGCATTGTAAGTTTTTGCCGCAAGTAATTTACGAATAATGCGTTTTTCTGTGTGTGTTAAATGCAGTGGTTGATTTGTTGTGCGAATACATTTTGAATAAAAGGTCTGTGTGTGCCGGTCGTAAAGTGGAAGAATGATTCTTTGTAATAAATCGGTCATAGGCTGTAGATTATTTACATGCGGGTAATGCTTATTTAAATAGAAATAGAGTGTATAGCCGATATGAGCGCCTTTTGATGTATATAGAGGATAGGCAAAAGAGGTGGTGAAACCGAGTTTTTTTTCAAGCTGTTGATATTGAAATTTATTTAATAAGCCATCAAAGACCTTTTCCAGAGAGTCAATTTCTAAAGCTTGTCTTTTATTGACTAGTAGATCAGAGTGGTAGTGCTTTAATAAATCATCAATCATTAAGGACTGAGGTTGGATGTTGTATTTTTTTAGTAGTATCAAGAGTTGTTTTTTTGATGCGCCTAAAAGCTCTATGCTGAATTGTTCTTGGTGGTTTATGCAAATTGCCATAATGTCGGCATTCGTGATGTCGTGTATAAATTCGGTGTTGGCTTTCATAATGGCTTGAAAACTATGTCCTTTAATGAGCTGGCATTGAATATCAATGATTTTTTCATTAATTATCTTTTGGCTTAATTCAGTAATTAAGTCATCTACTTGTAGACAGTCTTGAGTGGTAGGCATAAATTATTTTCTCATTCCATTTAGCGGAGTAGCAATGATATAAAGTTGGGTGTTGACAATAAATATCTAAAATTGTGAGCATTACAGCTTAATTTTTAACTAAAATCAATTAAGTTTAAGACTGTAGGTAATATCCCCTAAATGGGTGATAGAAATACTGGGACAATACCCTATAATCTGTAAGTAAGAATATTGTTAAATAAGAAAAGAATTATTTTTAAAAGGAGATGTTATGAATGCTAGAAGTAAGTTTAAATTAAGTTTTGTTGCAGCAGTGTGTATGGGTGTGGCTGCTGTGCCTGTTTATGCAGGGCAAATTGTTGGCGTTCAGCAAGCACTTCCAAGTCCAGTGCTTGATGGAGATGATGATTGGAAGAATGGATTTGGCGGCTGGAATCTTGATAATGTGAATGTCAAAATTGTCAATGTTGATACTGGAGAGGTGGTAGAAGGTAAAACATTTGATAAAATCACTGGTAGCTATACCGAAATGATGCTGGGTGATACGTTTGTCAGTGAAGTAAACGATGGTGCGGGAAATATCATGAGTAATTTACATGGTAAGGACTGGCCAGTTGGAGAACCTTCAGGGGTTAAAGCGATAACTAATCCGAATATTGATGCTACGCTTTCACATGATAAACCCGCTAGTTGTTTGTTAAGTACATCTTTTTATCAATTTAAAGATGATCCTGATTATGATGGGTTGACACCAGAGGATGGTTTCTTGGGTTCCGATAACCCCAACCCAACTTTATGTGATAGTCCTTTTCAAACCCATAAAAGGTTTAAAGTTGATGCTTTACCCGCAGTGGTTGACGGGGTAGGTACAGAAGCGATTGATTTGGTTTTTAATGTTGAAGCTGAGGAGGGAACTCGCCGCTATATGGTTTTTGCATATTCGCACCCATCATGAACACCCATTCGCAAGCATCGTGAACACGGATTCTTATCGAACGTGAACACCTAA
>CBDUDP010000021.1:0-73049 GCA_965365945.1 uncultured Gammaproteobacteria bacterium | reverse complement strand
CCCTACACGACGCTCTTCCGATCTTTCTGAACGCACAGTACTGTTATAATTTTTTCCATCCCCTAAAACTATAATCACTACATCCATACCACGCATAGCTTTATTTAAATCTGTTAAATTCAATACATCACCGTGTATTTTATTTAACTGAGGATGCTCAAATTGATTCAATTTATCAAGTGTTCGGCTAAATGCATAAACCTTATGACCTTGTTCTAATGACTGGGTCACCACATGCTTTCCAATGGTTCCTGTTGCTCCAAATATGACTATTTTCATGGTCTTGTCCTCTTTTTATAAATGAGGACTCAATTGTATTCACAAGCCTATTAATTAAATAGAACAAAACCGACAAAGCCTATTGATTATCAAGTATTTGCTTAAGAAAATAACGAGGGGTTTGTCCAGTATACTTTTTAAACGTCCTTATAAAATGTGATTGGTCTGAAAAACCGCTATCAATACCAACCTCAACCAATTTATTAAATTTTGTTTGCGTCAGATTATGGATGGAATATTGGAATTGGATGATTTTGGCAAACTGTTTAGCCGTTAACCCGACATGAGCCATAAAACTACGTTCAAAAGTTCGTTCAGTCATATAAAGTTGTGATAACAAATCTTTAACTTTAATTTGGCCTTTATGTTCAATAATAATAGCGATAGCTTCTTGCACACTATCATTCTCCATTTCCTTATTTGATTTGATTAGCTGTAAAACCAAGTCAGAAATAATCCTTATTTGCTGTTCAAGGTTATCTGAGTTTATCAACTGCCTTCTATATCTCTCTACCTCAATATGCTGAATATTAAGCAAGTCATAACAATCATCATTTAATTCTTTTGGCTCAATACCTAAAAGATATTTTGATGCAAAAGGATACAACTGAAAAACGATAAATTTATAAGGCCCTTCAACATCCAAAGAGGCGGGTTTTACGGTTTGTCCATAGAGTAACAATTCTGACAACTGCTTTTTCTTGGGTAAAAAATAAAAACCATTAGCCGATTGCTGAAACATAATGCCTGGATAACCATCCGCATACAAAGGAATGTTGGTATGTGAATTCAGCGCATGATTTTCTTGCGTCATAATGCAGTTAACAAAAGGTTCCAACTGATCATGTAAAATAAATTCAACTTCTTTCATTTTATAACCCCAAAGAGTTAGCTACTTTTTTGTATTTTCTTCATTCTGGTTAACCATAAGTGTTCGCCAATAAAAAACACTATTTCTAAATATAAAAACAACTTCGTAGGTGAGCTCGTCCTTGGCTCGATTTTTTATCTAAAAAAAGAGCCTATTTTATTCGCGCCGACGGCGGACACTCCTACATAGAATGGTTATATTTTACTGTATCAAAATATTGAGAAAACTATTGTGGTTTTAAATAATTTGACATACCTGTCAGCTCTTTCATTTCCTCCAATAAAGAGCCAAAAAACTCCCTGAGATATTATGCCAAATACTAAATAATGCCCCAGGCAAAGCCGCCGTAATTGAAAAGTATTTTATTGCCAAAGCAACGCTTAACCCTGAGTTTTGCATAGCCACTTCAATACACACGGTTCGACAAGTTTGTGCATCGTACTTTAATAGCCAAGGAATACTGTATCCTGCTATTAATCCCATCATGTTATGCAACACAACAGCGAGTAGTACTGGCAAAGCTAAAACACTTAAATTATCATGATTTAGGCCAACAATAATGGCAATAATAAAGACGATAGAAAAAGTAGATAGTAACGGTAAAACAGGTTGAATAATTTTTAATCGTTGAGCAAAGAAACTATTAAGAAAAGTCCCTAATATCACTGGCAATAATACAATCGACAAAATACTCATTAACATACCTTGTACTGGCACAGGAACCACCTGATTCAAATACAAAAACGTTAAAGCAGGCATCAAAATAACAGCACAAAGTGTTGAAACAACAGTCATTAAAATAGATAATGCGACATTTCCTTTTGCCAGATAACAAATAACATTGGAAGCTGTCCCCCCTGCACTTGCACCTACTAATACCATTCCTGTCATTAAATCGACAGATAAACCCAACATAATGGAAATAGCATAAGCAAATAAAGGCATTAATATAAACTGAATAGCTACCGCAATACTTATAACTAAAGGTTTCTTAAGTACTGCTTTAAAATCGGCCCATTTTAGCGTCATCCCCATTGTAAACATAACTAAGGCTAATAAGGGAACAATACTACTTTTAAAGGTGCTAAAAAGTTCTGCATTCAAAAAAGCAATACTGGATAGAATAATCGCCCCCAGTGGAAATAAATTAACGATCCTATTTAGCATCAGCTAATTTTCCACTCAAATCCATATTTTCAATCAAAGGATAATATGTCAGTTGTTTAGAAGAGATCTCCAATAATTTAAAAATATCCTTTATTAACATCGTTTTAACTTTATCAGTACCGACACCATACTTTAATTTGAAAAAAGTATTTTTCTTACCTGCAGGGTATCCATTTAAAATACTCTCCATTCTTTTATCAACGTTATCATTTGCTTGTTGCAAAGCATCTTTGGTTTGCTGGTTTAACCCTAAAACAAAGGGCTGATGCTTAGCTTTTGCATTTACTTCAGCTCCCTCAATCTGCTGACCAGCCTTTTTTCTAATGGCATCTAATCGACTACTTTTACCTGCCGAGACTAACAATTGACTACTTTGACTTTTTACTCTTTCTTGATTCATATTTGATTCAGTATTTAAACGATCATTTTATTTAATTTTAGCGCTGTATTTTCTCCTATATCACCTAAATCAGCACTATAAAATCATCATTATTCAGCAGCAACCAGAAAAGCATCAGTATAAATATCATCTATTGAAACGCCTTTCAAGAAGACCTGTGTTTTCATTTGACTAATCATTTCTGGATGGCCACAAAGAAATACTCGCCAACCTTTTAAATCAGTCACTGTTGCTAATGCAACTGCATTTGCACGCCCAGCTTCAAACCCATCTACAAGGTTGCCACCTGAAATACAAGGTGTATAACTAAAGTTTTCATGTTTCTTAGCTAACTGTCTCATTTCATCAATACGATACAAATCTTCTTTTTCACTGCTACCATGAAATAAGTGAATATTTCCAGAATGCCCATGAGATAACGCATCAGTTAAAATGCCAACTAATGGAGCCAAGCCACTCCCTGTCCCCACAAGAAGAATACCTTGTTCTTTCCTTTCAGGAATATAAAAACAATGCCCTTGTGGCTCTGATACCGATAATTTATCCCCTACTTTTAGTATATCGTGTACCCATTCACTAAATTTTCCACCAGGTAAACGACGAATATGGAATTCTAATGTTTTAGTTTCTTGAGGCGTATTTGCAATGGAATAACTCCTTGTTAATCCATCTTCTCTTTGTAAATTAACAAATTGCCCTGCTTTATACTCAAGAATATCGTGACATTCAACAATCAATAAAATTGTATTTCTATTTAGCAACTCATTAACAATTACAGTGCCTTCAGAAAATATTTCTGATTGATCTGGCAATCGAATAGTCATATCATGTTCGGGCACACAACAACAGGCAAGAAAATAATTCTGACTCTTTAAGGTATCTTTTAAATTATTCTGTGATTCCTTGGGAGGGATACCATCAGTACAGCGCAACATACAACTTTGGCACGTCCCTTTTTTACAGGCATAAGAAATATCAACATCTTGTCTTAACAAAGAATCCAGCACAGTTTCTTCTGGCTCACAACTGTAGATATTTTCACCAATTTTTAAGTTTGTCATTGTAATTCAGGCTTTAAATAAAGATATTTTATAAATTTAGGGCATAAAAAAAGAGAAAACCAATCAGCTTTCTCTTTTAATTTTAGATAAAGAATTAACTTATTTACCTAACACATCGCTTCTTACACTTTCAGCAATTGCAGCAGCTTCACCAATTAAATCTGCTGGCACATTTAACTCAACTAATGTTGCGCCTAAGTGTTCCATAACAGCGTCAAAATGAGAATTATCCAAACCCATTTTAACTAAACGAGCATGTGCATTTCTCATATCTTGACCAGTATAAGAATTGGGTCCACCAAAAGCCATGGTAAAAAAAGCTTTTTGCTTAGTAATTTGTTCTTCCATATTTGTTTTATCGAAAAAACGATTAATTCGATAATCTTCCAGAACTTTTCTATAAAAAAGTTCTACCGCAGCATTGACAGCCGCATCTCCACCAATTCTTTCAAATAAAGATCCACTTGTTGATTCTGCCATCTATTTTTCCTCATTGTTATTATTTTAATACAGTATTTTTAATACTAACTGTCAGTTGAGAATAGCAAACAGCCAATCCTTTTACAACTTTTATATGTTAAAAGTTTTAATTTAGAATTTTTTTTATTTATTTGCTATGCTTGCCCCTCAAAACCAGAATTGATAATATCAACCTATGTCTAACAAAGTTAGCTCCCGTCAATGCCAAATCCTTAATTTACTCCTTAATAATAGAATGGGACTTAGTATTGATGAAATTGCTAACAGCTTAACTATTTCACGCAATGCCGTTCAGCAACACCTCTCTTCTTTGGAAAAAGATCACTATATTCAAACAGGTGAATTAAAAAAAACCGCAGGCCGCCCTGTCCGTACCTTTATATTGACTGAAACAGGACTCAACTTTTTCCCAAAACAATATGCCTGGTTTTCAGAACTTATTCTTTCAGACTTAAAAGATAAACAAGGGGAAGAGGCGCTCAAAACTTACCTACAAAGTCTTGGAAATACTCTGGCACAGAGTCTATTACCTAGGTTTGAGGGTAAACAAACTGAACAGCGTATTGCTGAATTAATGGTCATTATGGAAGACCTTGGATTTAATGTATCATCAGCTAAAGACCTAGGCGATAATCATCATTATATAAGTGCTTGCAACTGTATTTACCATGACCTTGCTCAAAAACATAGCGAAGTTTGTGAGCTTGATAAGACGTTAATTTCTACACTATTAAACAAAGATATTGAGCTGGTTGAGTGTATGGCTAAAGGAGAACATAGCTGCCGTTTTAAGGTGAAATTTTAATCTATGACTCATTTATATTATATTCATGACCCTATGTGTAGCTGGTGCTATGCTTTTGATTCAGTACTAAAAAAAATAGAAAGTAATTTACCTCAATCAGTTAATATTATAAAAATTGTAGGGGGATTGGCAGCTGATTCAATGGAGCCTATGCCTGAACCATTAGCATCTATGATCCAAACGAATTGGAAAAGAATTGAGAAAACCGTCCCTCATATTCAGTTTAATTTTGATTTCTGGAATCTAAACCAAGCGATAAGGTCAACTTATCCTTCCTGTCGTGCTGTGTTAGCGGCCAAACAACAATCCCCTCATTTTGAAAATAAAATGATTACTCAGATTCAGTGGGCATACTATCAAAACGCTGAAAACCCGTCTTTAAATAGAACATTAATCAATTGTGCAACACGTATAGGCCTTGATAATAAATCATTTATAGCTGACTACAATAGCAAATTAGTAAATGATAAATTACAGCAACAAATACAGTTTTCTCGACAGTTAGGTGTATCAACTTATCCCTCTCTAGTTTTAGAAATAGATAATCAAATATCCAGATTAAGCATTGATTATAATGATGCCGATGCTGTCATTAATCAAATACTCAGAATACTTAAGAAAGCTGATTAAGTAAGAAATATTCCCCCAAAATAAAGAGCCCTATTTTTATTAGAAAGGGATTCGAACAATATATGTATCTCATTGTTTTATAGAGATTACTTTAAAACAATAATTACTTGTTACCGTCAAAGTTACCGTCATAACTTTTTATTGCTTTTTAAGGGTCTTAACCAAAACACATAAGATATACCATCATAAGCACCTGCAATATTTCTTCCTGCACGGTAGATCCTTCACATTATCAATCATGGCCTTAGTATTACAGCGTGGACAGTACAAACTTCAATAGTATATTCAAAGCATTGATATTTCTCCCTTGCCATTAGCTTATTAATAGCACCAACCTACAGCCGTGACCGTAGATTATTCGTATTATCAATCAGGGTATTAAAGTTTATAACCCCTTCCCTACCTCAAAGTTGAACCATAAATATCTATCCCTGTCAGAAATATACTGTAATAAAATAATAGGTAGCAGTCATGAAAATGCAACCTGTAAGATCTAGTAAAATATATTTGATCGGTTACGACGAAAAAACGCATAAAATGCGTGTGTCATTTCGACAAAATAATATAGCTGAATTTTGTTATGTGCCAAAAGATGTGTTTTCCGCATTTCTTAACGCGCGATCCAAAAACCGTTTTTATAAACGACACATTCAAAACTCTTTCCCTTGTTAATTACTTTAGTATTACTAAACTTTTAAAAGGTAGGATTCTTTTATGCTTAAGATATGGATGGTCTGGTGTGGATGATTTAGCACTAACCCATAAGTTAAGGGCTTTTTAGCTTGTACCTATAGCGTCAAACTGCTCATCACCCAAACCGTTCAATATTTGTTCATACAGTTCTTTGTTTTTCATATCCCTACTTAGCTTGTTAAATACTGTTTTCGCCTTGCTGGCAAGTTCTAAAGCGGTCGGTATTGCTTCTTGTCGGTTCTGTGTTCCTAACGTCTGGACAATCTCTGCCCTCTGTATGACCGAATGCAGGCTAACAGGAACTCTAATGGGAAGTACAGCGTATCGCCTCGACGGACAACATAGGGGATTTTTGACATTTTCTCGCTCAGTGTGGAGCATGCTTGTGTAGCAAACTCACTTTTGAGCTGTAAACAGGAAAAAGATTTTCCTTATCAATCAGTTACTTAATATGGCGGGAGCAAGGAGTTAGAACAATACTCATAAGATATTGATTTAAAACGTTATATAAAAAACAAACATCTACTGTTACCGTCATAGTTACCGTCAAAAGTTTTTGTTGCTCCAATATTTATAGCTAAAGATACTATGCAGACAGCACAAACTTCAGTAAGATCTTTAGCTTGGTGAGTTTTCTTGCTTCACAGTAGATTCTTCATGCTATCGATCATGGTACCCAAGTTTCTAATGGCACGGCTGAGAGTTCACCTGATTGAATGATATTGTGAAAAATGAGCGGTTACCCATGAGAGTTGGTAATGGTCTTCACCTTACTGAGATTTGTACCAGCACTGTGGATTATTCAAACATAAAAAAACCAGCATGGTTAGCTGGTCTTTAACTTTGCTTATAGCTTTGGATTAAATCAGCCCAAATTCAGAAAATGAATAATATCCAGCCCCACCAATAATAAAATGATCCAGTGTTCTAATATCAACCAGATCAAGTGCCTGTTTTAATTTTTGAGTAATGCTTTTATCTGCTTCACTTGGTGTATGTACCCCACTTGGATGATTATGAGCAAATATAACGGCAGCGGCATTTAATTCTAATGCTTTTTTTACTACTTCTCTTGGATAAATGCTTGCACCATCAATAGTCCCTTTAAACATTTCAACCACTTTAATAATTCGATGCTGATTATCTAAAAAAATACATATAAATGCTTCGTATTCATAGTTCGCATATTGAGACCTTAAATAAGCTATCGTTGCATCAGGGCTTGTTATAGAGACTCCTTTAGTAAATTTCTTTTTTATAAGTGCTTTGGCTGCACTCATGATCTGTTTTTCAGTTAAAGCGCGTGTAGCTTTATATTTACCGTTATTATCGGCTATAAAATAAGGTATCTTTACCTCTAGGCTATTGGCACTCATAACATCACCTCTGCATTTGTCTTAATTAAATCACTTGATACTTTCCCAGTTTCGCTTAATATTTTTTTAGCTGATTCAATCCCACTCAATAGCTTGATAGTTTTGTTTTGATATTCAGGGATAGATTGAAGGATTTTAATAGAACGTTGATCCAATTCGCTTAATTCAACTAACGCCATTTTAATAACATGATCAGCAAGGAGGATTGCTTCTTGAAACTTATCATTTTGTGTAAGGGTATTCATCGCTCCCCCTCACCTGATAAATGCCGTTGTGATTCTTCAATCTGTTCTTTTGCATTTTTTAATTCAGTATTAAGATCGGCCAGTCCATTTAATAACCACCCTAAACTTTGTAAGTGACCACGGGCACCATCTTCACCAACAGCCAAAGCATAGCCAATCCCACCCATACCATTATTGATTGTCCATTCCGCTGAATCAATAATTTGTAATAACGCGTCATGCCTTTTTGCATCAATGGGTATTTGAATATAGCCTTTTTCATGATGTGTGGCTTTATCCAGTGCCGCCCCTATTTCTAAAATATTAGGCAAGCATGTTCCACTTGTGGCTTTACACTGTTTGGTTTCTTGAGAAGTATTCATCTTGCCACCTCCATACCAACAAATTTAATCAACAAGGTGTTGTTTAAATCATTATCTAATGCTGTAACAAGGCTTATTGCTTGTTCGCCTGTTAAAGCTTTACAAACAATTGTCTTATTGCCTTTTATTGATTTAACCAGGTTAAAAACTGATTGTAGCTTTTGTGTTTTTGGGGGGTGGTTTGGGGTTTCAGCTTTATTGATGCTTTGCTGATTTTGATAACATCCTGACTTTTCAGGGTGTTGGTTTGGTTTTTGGGTGTGGTTACGCATTGCGATTTCTCCTATATGGATAATTTAACCACCACCCTTTGGTCTCAATCGCTGGGTGGTGGACTATATCAGGTTGAGACTACCGCACATAGGAACGGCCACCCCGAAGGATGCCCAATATAGCCCACCATAACAAGGTATAAACGGACTAATGCCTTTTCAACAGGCATAAAAAAACCACTATTTTAAGTGGCGTTTTATCGCCTATGTATTAAACGGGGTCTCAATCCCGACACTAGATTTTGCTAGTGTTTTTTTTAAGATAGGCTTATTTGTAAATCATGTCAATACATTGTTAAAACTTTCGATACCCCGTGCCCAATACAAATACGCCAATAAGTAGCTGGGAATATTCACTCTCACTTATTAACCGTTCCTGCTTGCTGTCTACTCTGTTTTAAAGAATCTAATACCCTTATGCACAAACAATGCTTAATTGAGCTTAGGCGGCACTGTAATCAGCTCAGTGTATGCGAACAAATCAACCAAGCTTATTATCTTGGTTGATCCTGGGCATATTCTATGTGGGCTTTTTGTATTTAATACCCACCTCATAAAAATCTAGCTAGGGTGTCGGTCACGCTGGGAGAGGTCTTTGAAGAATTTGCCCCCCCTCCCTTTGTACTGTGGGCTGGTTGTTATGGCCTGTTATCTTGTGTGGATGTCTTTTTCTTGTGGCATTCGTTGCAAATACATTGCAAGTTGTCGGGGTTGTCCATCCCTCCTTTTGCCTTTGGTATGATGTGATCTACAGCACTGAATGCTGTTATCCTGTCATTCCTTAGGCATGGCTGACATAACCCGTTATCTCGTCTTATTATCACCTCTCTCGTTCTTCTCCATTTAGCTCCGTATCCTCGTTGGGTCGTGGTACCTTCCTTTCTTATCCATGTTTTCTTTTTGTGTTTATCACAATATCCTGCTTGATCTACCAAGGCTGGGCACATTGACTGCCTACATGGTTTCTTTGCTGATCTTGGCATTGAATTACTCCTTAAAATGTATCTGGTTTTATTGTTGTTTTATTTGCTACACCCCCCGTCCATAACTCCCGACGCTATACAGAGCAATAGGGTGTCGGTCTAGGTTATTGGAATGCTGAAAGAATTACCCCCCCCTACCTTTATTTTGCCATTACGAGGAAATGATTAGGGTGTCGGTCACTTGGCTTAATGCCTTAAAGAATTTAGCCCCCCTCCCTATATGTTTACCGCTCATAAAGTCACAAGCAAATAAGCATTAAAATAAAACTTATTGCCCCCCCTACCCTTCAGAATTGAGGGAATTGAGGGAGATAGACCTACAGACCACGGTACAACTAGGTTTATTGCTCCCTCAATCGTAAAAAAAGTGAGGGAATTGTGAGGGAGGTCTCCCTCAATCGGGGGGTGTTTTGAGGGAATAGCCAATATAAAAGAGAATTTAAAGGCAAACTTAACCTTATTTATCTTTTTTACTGCTCCCTCAATTTTGAGGGAATCTCCCTCAATCTTTTTACGATTGAGGGAGCAACAAACCCTTTAAATATAAGGTATACAGTCTAACTTCCCTCAATTCCCTCAAAATAAAACACTACCCCCCTATACTTTTCTCTTCTCCTGACTCGACCAAATCAGCAGACAGGATCATTACGCGCTTACTCACCCCTCCTATTTGGCGTTTAACTGCTAATTGTTTAGTTCCATTCGGGCGTTTTTCCGTAGCTAATACCATGCCTTTCTCTCCCATTCTTCGCCATAAACTAGGTGCTGATAATAAAAAGGCATCCCCTTGGGTCTTGGCGAATTGCTGAACCACTTTAAAGGCTGCATTTTGTTCAATTAATACTTCTCGTTTTTCTTCACATAGCCAACCAATACAATCCCCCATGGGCTTATAGACCTTTTCCCCTGACATATCCACCTCATTGGAACGCCAACCCCATGAATAAGGCCGTGAAAGTGGTGGGGCTTGTTTTAATCGACTGGCTATATGGGCGTTTCCACTGGCAAAAGCAGCACGTAACAACTCCAAAAACCTAACAGTTTCATCTTGTTCCACCTGGTAGGCGGCTTGCTCACTAAAAGCATTCTTCAAATACTCTTCAACATCAGATAAAACAATATTGCTTTGCTCTATTGTCAACAAATCAGCATCAATCATAAAATCCATGAATATTTCAACACCCGCTACCAGATTGGCGAATATTTCAGGGGCACGGGGATGGCTAGGTGCAATACGATCTTGAATAGCCGCATCACGTAAAACAGTAATCATCTTTGGAAATTCCTTTTTTAAATCATCCATACGCGGGGCTAACCATTTAAGATAAGCTGACATCAACAAAGATAATTCCCCAAGCTCTGAGGCGTGTTGAAGCTTGGTTAATATGCTAGTATCAACATCGGTTCTAGTTAATTCCAATATTAATAACCGTCCTAACAGGGATTGACCTTTCGGGAGGTCTTCCCCTGTAATTAGGGTCATTGATCTGTTATAAGGTGCGGCTCTGGCTTGCATATCAGCCCCACGTCTTCCTCTCCCTGCTTGGTTGCCTGTATTCCTTATAAAGCGTTCCGCCTTTGCATGTATTTTTGATGCTTCAGATAGGCTTACACTCGGCTTAAAGTCATCGATTACAAAAACACTATCCTTTGCTTGAAAGGCTTTGCTTTCCATATCGTTATCAGTATCACTGAAATTAGCAGGAAAACGCCTTGCATTAAAATCACCAAAAAAAGCCAGTGGGATAGCTGTAATAGCTGATTTCATTGAACCTGTAAGGCCATGAACAAATAATGCAAAGTCTGTGGGGCTACATTCCCCTAAAGGGGCACGGGCTACAGTTGCTAATAAAGCAGCCCCTACATGCTTTTTACTGGGACATATTTCTAATAAATCCAATACCAAACTTGTTATTGGTTTGAGCTTTTCCTTTTCGGGTGGAGCTGGAAGGCTATATCTAGCCATGTGCCCAATGCCTAAATCGACTTGTACCGATTCATCTAACCCAACGGAAGTAATCGCCCCTGATCCACTTAAATAATGCCAAGCATCATTTATCTTTTTCCAACCTGTATATTGGTAAACATGCTTTTTAGGAATATCACCATCTAGTTTTGAATAAAGATGTATGGCTGCTCGAAGGTTGTCACGTTTAGAATTGCCAGGATAAACAAAGGCAGAGGTTCCAAGGTGTTTATTTATCCAGCTTGCTTGGGTTGAATAAAACTCACTAGAAGGTACTTCAACTGTGGGAAACTTTAAACCATCATTTCTTACCCCTTCAACACGTAAAAATGCCTGATCTTCTAAGCCTGTATCATTTGTAACCTCTTCAATAATCTTACAAGTGAAGTCGCAGAGCTGTATTTCAACAAAACCATCATCATTACCACTTCTAGTATGCTTAATTTGATAAAAAGAACCATTGATAATCTTGTACTCTCCAAACTGCTTATTTTTACTTTTACCAGCCCCACCACCTGAACCATTACCAGACCCCGTTTTATTGGTTGAAGTTGGTTTTTTGGCACTATTAACCACGGCCAATACTGGCTTATCTGCTTTATTTGTCATGGTTTCCATCCTGCAAATAAATTGCATAATCGTTAAAATCAAAACCAACAATAGGTGGCATACAAACAAGGCCATTAACTGCTCGGGCAGCTTCCGTTGCTTTTTCTAATCCAACCCCCGATTTATCGTTATCTGCAGTAAAAATAATGGTGGCATTAGGTAAATGCTTTCTTATGGTTTGACCAACTGCAAGCAGGTTATTAGCTGTAAAGGCTATATAGACCCTAAAGCCTGTATCCTCATGCACTGTAAAAGCGGTTGCTACCCCTTCAGCAATACAGACGGTTTCCGTTTTGTCTCCAATCCAAGAAAATAAACCTGCTAATTCTGCACCGGCTAAAAAATCTTTATTTCTGGCTAATTCAGGGTGTTTTTCTGGGAATATGGCTTGTACATTACGGATTGTTCCAGCTTCATTATATAAAGGGACTAATAGACAATTTGCAATAGTGATTTTTTGCCATTTGTCTTCTAAATACAAGCTTTTAGTCCAATTGGCTTGGCGGGTAAAGTGAGGTTTTACACGCTTCTTAATTAAGTAAGGATGGCCTGATAATGAAGGCGTTGCACTAGCCCATAAACTCTGTGCTTTTAATGCGGCTTTGTTTTGTTTAGCTATCAGTTCAGTTTTTCGCCTTACCTTTTCAGCTTCTATTCTAACTTTTTCTTCTTTAGAGAGACTTACGCCAGTTTGGGTGTTGATGAAGAATGATTGACGCTCCCCAGTCTTCCAGTTATAGGCAATACCACCAAGATTGTCACTGAACAGCTTCAAGCGACCTGCTCCTTTGCCTTTATGGTCATCGATTATATTGGTTGTGTAAAATTCACTATCACTAGGTACGTGCTTAAATTCAATACCTACTGATAAGCAAGCTTCCATTGCAGCTTGCTCTAGGGATAATTGATTCATAACATCACCTCAGGCAATGAAATAAACAATAAACTTTCTCCTGTTTTATCATTTTTAACCCGACCACATACACCGCCTATTGCCCTCAATATGCTCCCTTGCTCCACCTCTGATTGATCGCTTATCAAGTTTGTTTTATGTGGCTTTCCATCAATAGGTACATCACGATATTGAACCCCAACTTTTTTACATGTAATTTTTATTGGGTTTGGAAGAAATGTTGAAATGTGCTGAAGGGGCATTATCTTACCCCTATTGAACGCGCTTCTATTTTTTCCTTTATCCAGTCCTGCACTTCTGATTTAACCCAAGCACTAGACCTTTCTGAGATTTTTACATTCTTTGGAAAACCACCCGAATTAACGGATTCGTATAAGGACGTTTTTGACAATCCAGTCATTTCCAAAACGACTGCTAAACGAATTAATTGATATGCTTCTGACATTTGATACTCTCGAATTAAATTAACCTATACAGTCCCTTGTGGGGTACTGCGTTCGAGAGAAATTAAATAATCCCTTAATTCCCTATACAAAAAGTGATTTAAAAAGGGATTTTCGGGGATTCTATGCAATTGATTGTATTGAAATATTTTTTACTGTTACTTGGTCATCAATGCCGTTTTTTATATATTTGATGAGTGTCCTTCTGAACCTTTTATAAAATATGCCTCGTCACTGTCCAGCAACCATTTATAAACAGTCTCATATATGGCATTCTTACCGCCACTGACACAAATATCATGAAACCTCTGTTCTAGGTCGCTTGCTTTGTTGTAACTATCCTTATTTTTAAAATACTTGCCAATATCAGTAGTTCTTTTTAAGGACGGGTGAACACTTTTAAGATAAGGAATAACCTCACTAATAACAAACTCTTTATTTTTTACTTTGCGTAATTTTTTTTCTTCGTTGATTGACATGGTTTTTATAGGTAACTTTTCATCTCTATTACCCTTTTGTTTTTTTTCTTTAAAATCTACATTCCACCAATTAATTAATAAACAATCTTCAGGTAAAACCTCCTTATTGCTTTCAAGCCAAAGTTTAAAATCTTTCTTATTAACTTTAATCTCCTGATAAATAGTATATGGGCTAATTATCACCATACCTCCATTATCTTTTTTACACTCCTGCCCCTTTAAATCTGTTTGTTTAAACCCGTTATACATTGCTTCCATATATATCCCTTTTTCTCTTTTGTCATCACTCCATAACTCAGCAATATCATAAATACTCAACACATCAGATAAAGAAATATTACGTTTTATTTTTTCTTTATCGGTTAAATAAATGTTATCAAAAATTCCCATTGAACACCTCATCTAAGTGCATCATCAAAATAAGAAACTGAGCAACAGAATGATGAATTCTGCTTTCGGGGATCAACCTAGCCCAGTTAAACTGTTAAGCCTGTTTTAAAATCGGTATGACATCAGCACCACGCTTTAACCCTTCAAGATAGTTGCTCCACGATTGCATCATTTTCTTTCTTTCTGGCAAATATTCAGCATGACAATAAGCGGCTTTAACGGCATTTCTTTCAGCATGGGCTAGTTGTCTTTCGATCATGTCAGAGTGAAAGCCTTGTTCATGTAATATGGTGCTGGCTGTGGTTCTAAAGCCATGAAAAGTGTGAACACCTGCATACCCCATACGCCGAAGAATAGCACCAGGTGTTTCTCTGCTTATATGACCTGTTTTGTTTTTGCCTTGGTTATTAGCAAAGACATATTGCTTATTACCCGTTAAAGGCTGAATATCTCTTAATAAAGCAATAGCTTGAGTTGATAAGGGGACAATATGCCTATCTCTTACTTTCATTTTTTCAGCAGGGATAACCCATTGTCCTGCTTCTAGGTCTAATTCATCCCATTCAATCATCACAAGGTTTGCGGGTCGTGCAAATAACATGGGTTGAATCTGCAAAGCCGTTTTAACCACTAAACTACCTTTATAGTCATCTATATCTCTTAACAGCTTAGCCAATGCTTTAGTTTCAATAATGGCGTTGTAATGGCCTTTTACGGGCGAAGGTAGCGCACCTCTTAAATCTTGGGTTACATCACGTTCTGCTCGACCTGTTACGATCCCATAACGGATAGCTTGCCCTATAAACTGTTTAGTTCTTGCAGCAACTTCCAACGATCCACGATCAACAATACGTCTAAGGGTGTCCAATACCTCAATGGCGGTTAAGTCTTTTAATACTCTTGAACCAATCCAAGGGAAAACATCACGCTCATAGCATTGTTTAATATGCAGTTGATGGGATGCGCTCCATTTATGAGCATTGCTAATCAAAAATTCTTCAGCAACGGCTTGAAAGGTGTTT
This sequence comes from uncultured Gammaproteobacteria bacterium, assembly GCA_965365945.1. Classification (GTDB taxonomy): domain Bacteria; phylum Pseudomonadota; class Gammaproteobacteria; order Methylococcales; family Methylomonadaceae; genus Methyloprofundus. Next base: position 57,603 of record CBDUDP010000021.1, on the reverse strand, counting down.
TCTTTGCTCCCTGCTTTTTCTAATTTTCTGGTTAAGCCTGGATCAATATTTTTTGCAATTAGCTCTCTAGCTTCATCTCGCTTTATTCGAGCAAGTTTCAAGCTTATTTCAGGGTAAGTTCCCATGCTTATGGTTTTACGCTTACCGTCAAAACGGAAGTCAAAGCGCCACCACTTACCGCCATTTTTATTGATAAGTAAATATAAGCCTTTTTCATCAGTCAGCTTGTATGGCTTATCTGGCTTGGGCTTGGCGTTCTTGCATGAGGTATCAGATAGAGGCATTGACGGTAACTCCTTTTTCTCTTGATGAGTTACCGTCAAAGTTACCGTCATTTATTCAGGATGTCAACGGTTTTTATCGGACTTACTCGGTCTTAAGAATGGGGTTAATGCTTGTTTTTGCTGGTGTTAGTGGACTTTCTCGGACTTACTGGGCTATCAAAGTGGCGGAGAGCAAGGGATTCGAACCCTTGATACGTTGCCGTATACACACTTTCCAGGCGTGCGCCTTCGGCCGCTCGGCCAGCTCTCCACAGATAGGCTGCTCAATGAGTGTTGAGCATCCGTACATGATAATGCAGCTTAGATTTTATTGCAATGAATTAATCTTGCATAGCCTCTAGCTCATCCCAGCGTTTATATGCCTGAGCTAAATCCTTCTCAATTTGTGCTAGCTCTCCTAACACGACATTAATAGCATCTTGTTCTTGCTGATAAAATTTAGCATCCGATATTTTATCGTTCACTGTTCCCTGTTTCGCTTCCATCTCGTCAATTTGCACGGGCAATTCTTCAAGTTCTTTTTGCTCTTTAAAGCTTAATTTCTTCTTTTTAGGTGCTGAAACTGAACTTGCTGTTGCCTGAGGACTTTTTTTCTTGCTAGGCTTTTCGGCTAACTTTGCTTGTTCTTTACTGTATTCCAGCCAATCGGAATAACCTCCAATGTATTCATTAACCATGCCTTGACCTTCAAAAACGATAACGCTAGTGACTACATTATCTAAGAAGGCTCTATCATGACTTACAATAAGTAAGGTTCCTTCGTATTCAACTAGGCGCTCTTCAAGTAGCTCTAAAGTTTCCATATCTAAATCATTGGTTGGTTCATCCATAATGATTAAGTTGGCAGGCTTGGTAAATAACTTGGCTAATAAGAGTCGATTTTTCTCACCACCTGATAGAGTTTTAATTGGGGAGCGTGCTCTTGCGGGTGCAAATAGGAAGTCACTTAAATAAGAGATAACATGGCGCGGCTCACCATTAATAATGACATGATCATTACCGCCAGCAATGGCATCAGAAACGCTCATTTCTGGGTCCAGCATTTCTCTTAATTGATCAAAATACGCAACTTGTAATTTTGTACCCTGTTCAACTGTGCCAGAGTTAGGTTCGATTTCTTTCAGTAATAATTTTAAGAATGTGGTTTTTCCTGCGCCATTTGGTCCAATCAAACCAATTTTATCGCCACGTTGAATTACCGAGGAAAAGTTATTAACAATTGGTTTCTCTGGATAATTAAAGGTGACATCGATTAATTCCACAACTTTTTTGCCTGAGGCATCACCTCTATCCATGGCAATCTTGGTCGTACCTTGTAGGTTGCGACGCTGCGAACGTTCTTTGCGCAATGCCTGCAAAGCGCGTACGCGACCTTCATTTCGTGTTCTGCGGGCTTTAACTCCTTGGCGTATCCAGACTTCTTCTTCAGCCAGCTTTTTGTCAAAAAGCGCATTTTGTGTTGATTCTTCTTCGAGAGACGCTGCTTTTTTCACCAAGTAATCTGCATAATCACCAGGCCATGAAACGAGATTACCACGATCTAAATCAATAATGCGTGTTGCTAATTTTTGCAAAAAAGAACGATCATGGGTGACGAATAAAATGGCACCTTTAAAATTAAGCAATTGCTCTTCCAGCCACATGATGCTTTCAAGATCTAAGTGGTTGGTTGGTTCATCAAGCAACAGTACTTCTGGTTCTATGACCAATGCTTTCGCTAATGAAACGCGACGCTTCCAGCCACCTGATAAGCCTTCGACTTTCGTTTCTGACGGTAAGCTCAAGCGGGTTAAAATATTTTCTACGCGTTGCTGTATTTGCCAGCCATTATGTACATCTAATTTATGCTGTAAATTACCCATTTCAGTTATAACTGCATCGGTCATTCCGGTCATATGCATGGTCAATTCATGATAACGCTTGATCCATGCTCCTACCTCGCCCAGTCCGCCAGCAACAACATCATAGATGGTCTCTTCGTCTGGCAAGTGTGGCATTTGCTCTAAAACTGCAATGCGTAGCTCAGGCCTGTACCAGATCTCACCTTCATCTGCCTGAATTTGCTTCATAACAACCTTCATTAAGGTTGATTTCCCTTCACCATTCCTACCTAACAAGCCAACTCGTTCGCCTTCTTCTAATTGAAACTCTGCCTTATTAAGTAAGGCGTGAGTGCCAAATGCGATAGAGGCTTTCTTTAATCGTAATAATGCCATTTAACTTTGTTCCGTTACCATTTCATTTAAATTACCGCTATTTTAGGGCAAGATTAGGTTTTGCGGGATAAATTAATTAAAAATAAATTTATTGTATGCATTTGTAAAAAAAAAACGGCTTAAGGTTATAGAGGTAAAGTGTTGCTGGAGGTTTGAGGGGAGGCTAAAAATGAGCTACTAAGCTTTCTTGGTGTATTAACAATATTTTAGGCAAAAAAAAAGGACATCGAGTATAAACTCTAGGTCCTTGATTTGTTTCTCTAAAAGATTGGTGCCTCGGGCCGGAATCGAACCGGCACGCCCAGAAGGCGAGGGATTTTAAGTCCCTTGCGTCTACCAATTTCGCCACCGAGGCAATCTCTTTAAGAGAAGACGCTATTATAGCTTCTTTTTTATGCTTGGCTAGCAATTTTTTGAATTATTATTTAAGTGTTTTGTAGTTTGTTGTTTTTTATGGAAAAATATTTTCTTAAGCAGTAAATAATTGCCAGACAGGGCGTATGTTGGTGGGTAGTGCTGCTAATCGACCTAATTCTATCCACTGATTTTTGGGGTTGTGGAAGTCTGAACCTACGGAGCCATGTAATTCGAATTGAATGGCAAAGTGGGCAGCACGCCGGACTTCATCAGGGTTACTTCGGCCGGTAATGATTTCCATGCCCTGTCCACCAAGTTCTTTGAAGTCAGTTAAAAATCGGCGCATCCAGCTCGCGGTGAGTTTGTAGCGCAGTGGATGTGCGACAACGGCAATTCCACCTGCTTTGTTTATCCAGTTGATGGCGTTATCTAGTTCTGCCCACTGGGTACTAACAAAAGCGGACTTGCTTTGGCCTAGGTAATGATCAAATGCACCTTGCATCGTGCTAACGTAGTTATTTTTTAGTAAAAAATCGGCAAAGTGAGAACGAGTAATCATGCCAGATCCTGCGGCTTCTAACACTGCATCGAAAGCGCCGGGAATTTTGTTTTTTTCTAGTTTGTGGGCGATTTTATAGGCGCGTTCGAGGCGGGTGTTTTGTAGGGCTTGTATACCCTCTAAAAGCTCGGCATTATTTGGGTCTATATCTAAACCTAAAATATGGAATGTTCTTTTATTCCAAGTGCAGGAAAGTTCAATACCAGAAATTAACTTTAAATCGTTTTTGTTCGCTGTTTCGCGTGCTTGAGTTAGTCCGGCGACAGTGTCATGATCGGTTAATGCGAGTGTCGTTACGCCGTGCTCTTTGGCGCGTAATACGACTTCATCAGGAGGGAGTGCGCCATCTGAGGCGGTGGAGTGGCAGTGGAGGTCGTACTTTATTTCATTCATTATTGATATTCTCCATAGAGTTTTGCATAAAGTCCATTTTGATTAATAAGTTTATTGTGATCGCCTTGTTCGCAAATTTTCCCTTCGTCAAAGACATAGACGTGATCTGCTTGTTTGATGGCGCTTAGGCGGTGCGCAATAATGACTGTGGTGCGACCTTTTAAAAAGTCGTTTAATGCTTGGTGTAATTTGTGTTCGGTTTCTGTATCTAAAGCTGACGTTGCTTCGTCGAGCACTACAACGCTGGGTTTAGCAATAATCATACGCGCAATGGCTATGCGTTGACGCTGTCCACCCGATAGGCGCATGCCTTGACGGCCAATGATGGTATCTAGGCCTTGCTCTAGGTCGATAATGGTTTCTTTTAGTTGGGCTATTTCAAGTGCGTGCCATAATTCAGTGTCAGTAGCTACCTTGCCTAGTGTTAGATTTTCTCGGATGCTGTCATTAAATAGTGCGGGGTGTTGCAATACGGTGACCACGTGCTCTCTGATGGCATCTAGGCCAATTTTATTCATGGGCACATTGTCATAATAAATGGTGCCGCTAGTTGCTGGATATAAACCGTTTAGTGTTTGAATTAAGGTTGATTTGCCGCCACCACTTGCGCCGACGAGGGCAATTTTTTCACCGGCTTTAATGCTTAAATTGATGCCGCTAAGGATTTCATCTTTCTCAGTGTTATATCGAAAATGTAAGTTCTCAATGCGCAAACTCACGGTTTGCTTATTAAGGAAAGGATTGATTAGCGCAGGGTAGGTGGGTTCTTGTTGTAGAGCCTGCATGCGATTAATGCGTTCTAGGGCGGCTTTTGCTCCATAAAATGAGTATTGTATACCGAGCACTTCTTGTACGGGAGCCATCATAAACCATAGATAGCCAAAGACGGCGAGCATTTGACCTATACTCAAATCAGAATAAAGCACCATTAGCATGGCAGCAGCACGAAATATATCGAAACCAAAGAGAAATATTAAGAAGCTAAAGCGTGTTGCAGCATCACTTTTCCATGCGAAGGCAATGGAATGCTCTTTAACTTGGGTGGCAGAATCAATGAGTTTTTTGTAATAATGAGTCTCGCGATTACTGACGCGTATTTGTTGGATCGCTTCTAATGTTTCAGAGAGTGCTTGTTGAAAAATTCCGTAAGCGGAGTTCTCATTGGCTTTAAGTGTCTTTACTTTTTTACCTAAGCTGCGGGCGAAGAAAATAACAATAGGGTTTAATAGTAAAATAAATAACCCTAATTGCCAGTTCATCCACAGTAGGATAGTCGCCGTACCTAAAATCGTTAAGCTGGCGACGAGTAATTTACTGGTTGTGCTGCCGATAAACGTATCTAAAGTATCTAGGTCGGTCACTAAGTGAGTAATGACGGTTCCACTGCCAAGGCTTTCATATTCAGCCATGGAGATGTATTTAAGGTGATTGATTTGTTTTTTGCGAATATGGAAGATAATGTCTTTGGATATTCGAGAAAACTGGCGTAACTGAATTATATTAAAGATAATACCTGTGACTCTTAGGCATAGGCTCGCTAATAAAATAGCGCTGATATAGAGCAGGGGGGTATGCCAGTGAACAGGGGTGAATTGATTGATGGTTTCAATCGTTATGCCTGGGTGGTTGAGTAAAACCTCATCGACTAATAAAGGCATAAGCAAGGGAACAGGCACAGTCGCAATCGTTGCTAAAATTGCTAATAAGTGGGCAGAGATGAGTTCTTTTTTATGTTGTTTTGCTAGGCCTATAATATAGGTCCAAGTATAGTGTGTGGTAAGGGTTGTTTGTTGGTTTTGCACGTCGGTTCTTGGCTTATGTGTGTACGAGATTTAAGATAAATTATAGCTGGAATTCAGTTGCTTGGCGTGGTTAAAAAATATAGATTTTTTTGTTATGGTTATTTGTCATTGATATGTTGTTATGTGATGTTAACTCAAAAGGAAATTTAAAGGTATGTGGGTTAGTTTAAAGAAGGTCGTATTTGCTGTTGTCGTTTTTGTGTGGACGCTAGAGTGTTCGGCGACGATAGGTGATCAGCAACGCTTGAAGTTTGTGCAAGCGGAAGAAATGATTGAATCTGGCGATGATCAAGGTTTTTCAGTGCTAAGTTTGGAATTATTGGATTACCCTTTGCATTTTTATTTAAGTTATCAGTGGCTTAGTAAGCATTTAGATCAAGATAAGAAAATCCAGCAGTTTTTGCAGGATAATCATTCGCCGCTTTATGCGCGTATGTTGCGCGGGCAATGGCTAAATTCTTTATATAAAAATAAACAATGGAATGCTTATGCGGAAAATTATCGGAATTCTAAAAGCAAGCAGGGGCAATGCCGTTATCAGTGGGCTAGATATCAGCTAAATTATAAAGCTAAGGCGTTAACAGCTGTTAAGAAAATTTGGTTAACTGGGTATTCGTTACCAAAGGACTGTGACAAATTATTAGCTAAATTTACGCAATCTTCTTTATTAACGCAAAAATTAATTTGGCAGCGTTTTAAGCTTGCGGTTAATGCGCGGCAATATGATTTGGCTAGTTATTTGCAAAATAAAATGACAAGTAAGAAAGCTAAACAGGATGCTAAGCAATGGCTCTTGCTACTTAAAAATCCTACATTAATCGTTAAAGCTGATTTATTGCAAAATGTGTCGAAAGCACAAAGGGACGATATGTTTGTTTATGCTGTGCGGCGAATGATAGGGGGAGATGTTGATAAGGCGTTGCAGGTATGGGATACGCAAAAATCAAAGTTTAAATTAACTAAAGAGCAGTTACATAAAGTTGATCGTTCGATAGCGTTGCAGCTGACTTTTGGTAAGTCTAATAAGGCTTATGCGCATTTTTCTCGATTAACGCAGTCGGATAAAACCGCGCGTACTTGGATGGTTCGAGCTGCTTTAATTAAGGGCGATTGGATGGCTGTGCAGCAGGCATTAAATAAGTTGTCCGCTAAAGAGAGGGGGTCGGAAAGATGGCGCTATTGGCAAGGGAGGGCATTTCTGCAAACTAAGCAGCTAAAAAAAGCGCGAGAAATATTTATTGGCTTAGCAAAAGAGCGTAGTTATTATGGTTTTTTAGCGGCTGATTATTTGCAGCAGGATTATTTGTTATCAGATAATCCAATTAAAGCGGATGAGCAGGAGATAAATGCGCTTTTAGCCGATAAGGATTTCGTTATTGTTAATGAGTTTAGGGCTTTGCAAAAAACTAAGCAGGCGCAGCGGTATTGGTGGCAAGCTATTCGTGGTCTTAAAGGTACGAATTTGTTAGTGGCTGCTAAGGTTGCGGAGCAATGGCAATGGCACAAGCAGGCAATAATGACGGTTGCACAGGCAAAATATTGGGATGATGTGAAATTGCGTTTTCCGCTGGATTATACTGATAAAATCCAAGAAAATGCGCGATTACAAGGATTGGATGAGGCTATTATATATAGCTTGGTGCGCCGAGAAAGTATGTTTGATGAGGTGGCTAATTCGCCTGTTGGAGCGTTGGGGTTAATGCAGGTGATGCCAAAAACCGGTAAGCAAATTGCTAAAGAAATAAAGTACCCTTGGAAAGGAAAAGCGGATTTGCTAGAGGCATCGGTGAATGTTAAGTTTGGTGCTTATTATTATAAGCAGATGTTGGATAAATTCTCGGGTAATTTTGCTTTGGCGGCGGCAGCTTATAATGCTGGACCTGATAGTGTTAATCGGTGGCTAAATATTGATAGTGTTTATGCAGCTGATTTGTGGATAGAGACGATACCTTATAAAGAAACAAGGGCGTATGTTGCTGCGGTGCTGACGTATGCCTTGATTTATCAAAGGCGGTTAGGCGGCAAGCAAAGCTTGATGTCCGACTTTATGATTGATATACAACCTAAAAATGCTAGTGAGCCTTATGAGAATCTATAAAATGACTTTGTAGTGTTGTTTTAGGCGTGCTATTTAGGTGGGAAAGCGTGAATGATAAATTCTCAATCTTTATAGATACAAGGTATAATATCGCAATATACGAAATATAATTATAAAAATAGACGGGATTGGGAATGCAAAAACAGCATAGTTATGATCGAGAAGAGTTATTAAAATCTGGCCGTGGTGAGCTTTTTGGCCCAGAAAATGCACAGTTACCTTTGCCAAATATGTTAATGATGGATCGCATTACGCATATTTCTGAGGAAGGTGGTGAGTTTGATAAGGGTGAAATCATTGCCGAGTTGGATATTACTCCAGACTTGTGGTTTTTTGACTGTCATTTTCAAGGTGATCCAGTTATGCCGGGTTGCTTAGGGCTTGATGCTATGTGGCAGTTGGTAGGGTTTTATTTAGGTTGGAAAGGTGGGCCAGGTAAAGGTCGTGCATTGGGGGTGGGTGAAGTTAAGTTCACTGGACAGGTATTGCCAGGTGCAAAAAAAGTAACGTATAAAGTTAATTTAAAACGCGTCATTATGCGTAAGTTAGTGATGGGTATTGCTGATGCAACGATGGAAGTGGATGGTAAAGTGATTTACGTAGCAAAAGACCTACGCGTTGGATTATTTACAAATACAAAAGATTTCTAAGGGGCGGAACATGAAAAGAATAGTTATAACAGGACTAGGTATTGTTTCTAGTATTGGAAATAACAGTGAAGAGGTTCTTGCATCTCTACAAGAGGGGCGTTCAGGCATTACTTTTGCGGAGGACTATAAAGAGTTAGGTTTTCGTAGTCATGTGCGTGGTGCAATTGATATTAATCTTGATGATTTTATTGATCGTAAAGTGAAGCGCTTTATGGGTGATGGTGCGGCATTTAACTATATTGCCATGCAGCAAGCGATTACTGATTCTGGTTTGGAAGAAAGTGACGTATCGAATGTACGTACGGGTTTGATTATGGGTTCAGGCGGACCATCTACTTCAAACTTAGTTGATGCAGCTGATATTTTGCGTGAAAAAGGTATTAAAAGAGTCGGGCCTTATATGGTCACGCGCGCGATGTCGAGCACGAATACTGCATGTTTAGCGACGCCGTTTAAGATAAAAGGTATTAATTATTCAATTACTTCTGCTTGTGCAACGAGTGCGCATTGTATTGGTAATGCCATGGAGCAAATCCAGCTAGGTAAACAAGATATTGTTTTTGCTGGCGGTGGCGAAGAAGTGCATTGGACTATGTCAGTCTTGTTCGACGGCATGGGGGCTATGTCATCTAAATATAATGACACGCCAGAAACAGCCTCTCGTCCTTATGATGAAGCTCGTGACGGCTTTGTTATTTCCGGCGGTGGTGGTGTTTTAGTATTGGAAGAACTAGAGCATGCTAAAGCTCGTGGCGCTAAAATCTACGCTGAATTGACCGGTTACGGTGCGACTTCGGATGGCTATGATATGGTCCAGCCTTCAGGTGAAGGCGCTATCCGTTGTATGCAACAAGCTATGGCGACGGTTGATGGTAAAGTGGATTATATTAATGCGCATGGAACTAGTACGCCTGTGGGTGATACGCGTGAATTGGAAGCTTTGCGTCAAGTCTTTGGTGCGGATGCGATGCCTTATATTACTTCAACTAAGTCATTAACGGGTCATGCATTAGGTGCGGCTGGAGTAAATGAAGCTATCTATTCTTTATTAATGATGAAAAATAACTTTATTAGTGCGTCTGCCAATATTACAACGCTTGATCCTGGAGCGGAAGGTATGCCAATTGTTGCAGCACGTAAAGATGATGTGACTTTAAATACTATTATGTCGAACAGTTTCGGTTTTGGTGGAACTAATGCTTCATTAATTTTTCAGCGCTATAACAGCTAAATTTTATAGCTTTTAGCCTGTTAATAAGGCGAAAGAGTGCTCTTGGGTAAGAGTGCTTTTTCGCCTTTTTTCGTTTAAGGATTTTATACCTTGAGTTTTACTAGATATGTCAGACACTAAAAAAGAGCAAACTGAAATTAATAAACTGCACAAACGCTTACGCAAAAATGTGGGCAGTGCTATTGCTGACTTTAATATGATCGAAGAAGGCGACAAAGTGATGGTGTGTTTGTCGGGGGGCAAAGACTCTTATACTTTGTTGGATATTTTGATGCGCTTGCAGAAAATTGCTCCGATTCATTTTGACATTGTAGCGGTAAATTTGGATCAAAAGCAGCCGGGGTTTCCCGAGCATGTTCTGCCTGAATATTTACAGAAAATAAACGTACCTTTTCATATTATTGAAAATGATACTTACAGTGTTGTTAAACGGGTTATCCCAGAAGGTCAAACAACTTGTAGTTTATGTTCGCGCCTACGTCGTGGTTCTTTGTATGGGTACGCCAAGGAGCATGGAGTAACTAAAATTGCTTTGGGTCATCATCGCGATGATATTTTAGAGACATTTTTCCTAAATATTTTCTATGCGGGAAAATTAAAGGCTATGCCGCCTAAGTTATTAAGTGATGACGGTCAAAATATTGTTATTAGACCGCTAGCCTATTGTAAAGAGAAAGATATAGAAGCTTATGCGGAATTAAAACAGTTTCCTATTATCCCTTGTAATTTATGTGGCTCTCAAGAGAACTTACAGCGTCAAGTGATGAAAAAAATGCTGGAAAACTGGGATAAGACTTTTCCGGGGCGTTTGGAGAGTATTTTTTCGAGCTTACAAAATGTTGCGCCTTCACAATTAGCTGATTCTCAGTTATTTGACTTTATCGGGCTGAATTTAGATCAACGCGCTGATGCTGGTGCTGATTCTGTAGTAATGGATAGTGATAAGTCAGGTTTAGATATTTTGCAAAGATAGAATGGGAAACTATGCTATATTTAATGCATATATTTTCGTATAGCCGTATGGAACAGTAATGAGAGTTTTGATTGTTGATGATAGTAAATCGATTCGTATGCTGGTTGCAGAATGCATTTCTTCATTAGGTCATGAGACTGTGCATATGGAATCTGGAAATGATGCCGTCGAATATATAAAAGAAAATTCGGTTGACCTTATTATGATGGATGTTCAAATGCCAGGGATGAATGGCTTTGAAGCAACTCAACAAATACGTGAAATTAAAGGGGATGATTGGTTTCCTATTGTTTTCTTAACTACTAAAGTGGATGATGACTCTTATACGCAAGGGATTTTGGCGGGCGGCGATGCTTATATGGAAAAGCCGATTAGCCCATTGCGCCTACAGTTGCAAATTACCGCAATGGAGCGTATTTACCTGACAAGACAAAAGCTTAAACAGGCGCAGCATAATTTGCTTGAAGCGAATAAAACGCTTTTGCATTTGTCTATGTTTGATCAATTAACAGGGCTAGCTAATCGACGTAATTTTGATGAAACTTTAGACAGAGAATTTAAACTGGCTAAGCGGGAGAAAAAGCCGCTGTCAGTTGTTTTGTGTGATATTGATTTTTTTAAAATTTATAATGATAGTTATGGGCATCAGCGTGGAGATCAATGTTTAGCTGATGTTTCATTGGCATTGGCTAATACTTGTACAAGGCCTACAGACTTAGCATGTCGTTATGGTGGTGAAGAGTTTACCTTTGTGTTGCCGAGTACTGACTTGCAAGGTGCGACGATTTTTGCTGAAAAGGTTCGAGAGTCTGTTGCTAAACTCAATATTACCCATGCAGGATCGAAAGTTGCTGATCATGTGACTTTGAGTTTAGGTGTGGCAACTTATCAGGGCCAGTTTAAAAGTGGTGAGGAAGTTACCAAGGCGGCTGATGATGCTTTATACCAAGCTAAGGAAAAAGGTAGAAACCGGGTTGAAAAAGCTTAGTGGTTGTTAGTTATTTACCTAAAGATTTTATTCAAACAGCTGAAGGGTTAGTTTTTGCTGTCGTTGACCAAGGATTAGAGCAAGGTAAGGTGCTTTGTTTTTTGCGTTATGTGCAGCAAGGCTCTTCATGGCGAAAGCTGGATACGCAAGAAGCTAATCAATTATTAGTCGAACACTACCCTCAATATTTATTCTATTCGCAAGTAAAGTCGGCGGCTTTACATGCTGTCAATGTTCAATCTATCGTTATTCATCACCAGCCTAAGCAGCGACTACAGTACTTATTGACTAAAAAAAATCCAGATATTATTGAGCAGGACTTACTTGATTTATGTCGAATACTTTTAGTTCAAGGCATTGATTTGAAGGATGTTGGCATCACTGGCTCCTTATTGATTGGTGCGCAAAACCTTAACTCAGATATTGATCTAGTAGTTTACGGTCGCGAAAAATTTCATCAGCTTAGACGTTTGATTAAACAATTGATACAGCAAGGCCAATTGCAGCAACTCGCAGAGCAGGATTGGTTGGAGTCCTACCGGCGTCGACAGTGTGATTTAAGTTATGCAGATTATGTTTGGCATGAGCAGAGAAAATACAATAAAGCGCTGATTAATAATCGTAAATTTGATTTGAATTTATTAGAATTAAGCTCGGAAGCAGAGTCGAGTGGCTATCAAAAAAAAGGCATGATACTGATTCAAGCAACGGTGCTTGATGTGCAATATGGCTTTGATTATCCAGCAAGGTTTTTAATCGAACATGAACAAGTTTCTGAAGTCGTGTGTTATACCGCAACGTATACTGGACAAGCGGAGCAGGGCGAGTGTATCGAAGTGTCTGGGCAATTAGAGGTATCAAGCGCAGGTCAGGTACGAATTTTGGTGGGATCCAGTCGTGAAGCAGAAGGCGAGTATATTAAGGTGTTAGAGTTTTTGTGAGTCGGTTGCCTGATTTTAATGCGCTAATTTTTGATATGGATGGTCTGGTTTTGGATACTGAGATCACCTATTTTAATGCTTGGCAGCAAGCTGCGAGTGCTCTAGGTTATCAGTTAAGTGATACGTTTTGCGCTGGGTTGTCGGGATTACCTTTTTCAGTGATAGAGATAAGGTTAGTTCAAACTTTGGGGGATGATTTTCCTTTAGCTGAATTTTATCCGTTGAGTTCTGAGTTTTGGCGTGCCACGGTAAGTCGTGATGGTATTGCCGTAAAGAAAGGTGTTCACGAATTACTTTCTGTATTAAACAATAAGCAAATTCCTTATTGTTTGGCGACTAATAGTCCTGAAAAGAATGCTCGCGAATGTTTGAGTTACGCAGGTATAGAGGGTTTTTTTGAGTTATTAGTTTGTCGTGATCATGTGCAAGCGCCTAAACCAGCACCCGATATATTTTTGCAAGCAGCTGACAGCTTAGGGCAGGACATTCAATCATGTTTGGTGGTTGAAGATTCATTAACTGGTTTATTAGCCGCTAAAAATGCGAATGCTTTTTCGGTACTTGTGCCTTCTATGTCTGTGGATGAGTGTATGCAAGAATTGGCGGGTATCATTCTGAATGATTTATCTGAATTATCTTTACTGGTACAGGCAGCACAAAAATAGCGAACTATCCTGTATAATTCCAGCCTTTATTCGTTTCTAGTGTGTATTACTTTTGAAAACTTCGCATCCCAAAATTACAGTTATTGCGCCCGCACGTTTGCATATGGGCTTTATCGATTTAAGTGGTTCACTAGGTCGGCACTTTGGTAGTATCGGGGTGGCTTTGAATGAAATTAACACGACTTTATCACTGAGTTATGCTGATACATTAACTGTGAGCGGTCATGCTTCTGGGCGCGCATTATCTTGTATTCAAAGTCTTTGTTCTGCTTTGAATGTTTCTGATCAGCTATACCTAGAATTGCAATCGAGTATTCCAGAGCATGTTGGTTTAGGTTCTGGCACGCAAATGGCAATTGCTATTGGTATGGCGTTAAATGCTTTTTATGATTTGGGCTTAAGTGTGCGTGATATTGCCGCTTTAACAGCGCGTGGGGCACGATCTGGAATTGGTATTGCCATTTTTGAACAAGGTGGTTTGGTTGTTGATGGTGGGCGTGGTGAGCAGACAATTACGCCGCCGGTTATTTCACGTATGAATGTTCCTGATGATTGGCGCTTTATTTTGGTTTTTGATAAACGCGGCCAAGGATTGCATGGTGCGGATGAAATACAAGCCTTTAAGGAGTTACCGCCGTTTCCGCAGTCAGAGGCTGCGCGCTTATGTTATTTATTGATGATGCAAGGCTTGCCAGCGTTAGCGGAAAATAATATCAATTTATTTGGTGATGTTATTACTCAATTGCAGTCTTCAGTTGGTGAGCATTTTTCTGGTGCGCAGGGTGGTGTATTTGCTAGTCAAGAAGTTGCTGCAGCAATGACTTATTTACAAGAACAAGGTGCAGTTGCTATTGGGCAAACCTCTTGGGGGCCGACTGGGTTTTGTGCTGTGCAAGGAGTTAATGCCGCAGAAAAATTAAAACAACAGGTAGAGCAGCAGTTTTCAGGTTGTGAAAATTTAGAACTATTAGTGGTCAGTGCTCGCAATAGTGGCGGAGAAGTGATTGCTTGACTGTCTGCTGATTATTGCAAGCTCAGGAAGAATGATTGCGGAGTTAGCGTATAAAGCTAATTACAAAGTTATTGTGATTGATCTATTTGCAGATCAGGATACTCAAACTGTGGCGGAGCAGGTTTGTCAGGTAGATAGTTTAGCGTTATCGGAAGTGCGTAACGCAGTAGAGTTGTTGCAGTTGCATTTTAAAGTACGGTTAGTGCTTTATGGTGGTGGCTTAGAAGGTCAGCAAAGCACTTTAGCTTGGTTGGCTAAAAACTTTCAGGTTGCTGGTAATAAGCCTAAAGTCTTTGAGCAATTCCGAGACAAAAAAGAATTTTTTAGTCAGCTCAATAAGTATAATATTCAATACCCTGAAAGTCGTTTCTCTCCGCCGGAAGATGGGTTGCGCTGGTTAATAAAGCCTGTTGATCATGTCGGTGGTATCGGTATTAGAAAGCCTAGCAAGGGTGCAGGTACAAACGAGTATTATCAAAGGTTTTGCCTAGGGCAGGCGGGGTCGGTTCTATTTTGTGCAGACGGTCAACAAACTCAAGTTATTGGTTTTCATAGGCAATGGCCGCTTAATCAAAATAACTTTACTTTTGCAGGCATAATTCGTGATCAGATTTTGCCAGAAATTGAGCAGGACAGAGTGACAGGTTGGTTGGAAAAGTTAGTTGGTTATTATCACTTACAAGGACTCGGTAGCTTAGATTTTATTTGGGATGGTCAGCGATGTTATTTTTTGGAAATAAATTTACGTCCGCCGGCCAGTGTCATGTTATATCCCGAACTAGACTTAATGAGTGCGCATATTTCGGGGCAACTTTCTACTAATGTTAAAGATAGCTCTATACGTGCTATGCAGATTATTTATGCGGTACAGCCCAGCCAAGTTAAATCTTTAGTAGAATGGCCTGAATGGAGTTTTGATCAACCAGAAAATAATGCATGTATTCAAGCGGGGCAGCCAATTTGTAGTATTATGGCGCATGCGAAAACGGTTCAGCAGACTTTAGTGCAGTTATTGGGTCGGCAAAAAATCATAGAAAACACAATATTAAATAGGTAAAAAGCAATATGGAATACACAGCGAGCGTTAATAAACTGACTCAACCTTTAGTGCAAGAGTTACTCGATAATGCAGATAAGTTAAGGCTTAAAGTACAAAAGTTAGACAATGGCTGTACCATTATTGATGCAGGTATTGAGGTGCCGGGCGGGCTTGAAGCTGGACGCATTATTACTGAAATTTGTTTAGGTGGTATGGGGACTGTTTCCTTATCGCATTCAGCTTATACTGAAAATTGGCCTTTGACTGTGAATGTCCATACAAGTAATCCTGTGTTGGCGTGCTTAGGTAGTCAGTATGCAGGCTGGAGTTTGTCTCATGAAAAGTATTTTGCTTTAGGTTCAGGTCCAGCAAGAGCTATGGCAACGAAAGAAAAAGACGGCCAAACAGTGCCTGTTGAAGGGCTTTACAAAGAGCTTGATTACAATGATAACGCAGAAACGGCTACTTTAGTTATTGAGAATGATGCCATTCCACCGATAGAAATCGTGGAAAAAATTGCTAAAGCTTGTGGTGTTGCTTTTGATGAATTGACTATCATTGTTACACCTACGAGTAGTTTGGCGGGTGGTGTTCAGGTTGTCGGGCGTGTTTTAGAAGTCGCGATGCACAAAGCACATGAATTACATTTTCCTTTAGAGAATATTATTGATGGTATAGGCAGTGCGCCGTTATGTCCTCCACACCCTGATTTTGTACAGGCTATGGGGCGTACCAATGATGCGATTTTATTTGCTGGCTTGGTACATATTTTTGTTAAAGGTAGCGATGAGGAGGCAGAAAAATTAGCAACGGCATTGCCTAGCTCAACGTCTAAAGATTACGGCAAGCCTTTTGCACAAGTTTTTAAAGATGCAAAATATGATTTCTTTAAAATTGATGGCATGCTATTTAGTCCTGCAAGCGTGATTGTTACCGCTGTCGAGTCAGGTAATAGTTTCCGCGCTGGAAAATTAGATGATGCATTATTAAATCAATCTTTTGGTGCATAGAGCGCGCTAAAAATAAAATTTTAATTAGCCTGTTTCTTTACCTATAAAGTAGGGTAAAATAACAGGTTTTTTAATGCCTAGAAAAGTAACGAATAAGGCCTTATAGCACTTCATTACTAAACATTGGCGCCAGTAATTGATGTAATTCAATTACTAGAACGGTTTTTATACCCAACCTTTTAGAGTACAACAATGACAGATTTATCGCTTTATAGAAATATTGGTATTTTCGCGCACGTTGATGCGGGAAAAACGACAACAACGGAACGAATTCTAAAGCTAACGGGTAAAATCCATAAGCTAGGCGAAGTACATGATGGTGCTGCGACAACAGATTTCATGGAGCAAGAGCAAGAGCGCGGGATTACTATTCAGTCAGCTGCAACTTCTTGTTTTTGGAAGGATCACCGTTTCAATATTATTGATACACCGGGTCACGTTGATTTTACTATCGAGGTTTACCGTTCTTTAAAAGTATTGGATGGTGGTGTTGGTGTATTTTGTGGTTCAGGTGGTGTAGAGCCGCAATCAGAAACTAACTGGCGTTATGCGAATGACTCAGAAGTTGCGCGTATTATCTTAGTTAACAAACTAGACCGTTTAGGTGCTGATTTTTACCGCGTGGTAAAACAAGTTGAAGATGTATTGGGTGCTAATCCATTAGTTATGGTATTGCCTATTGGTACAGAAGATGACTTCGTTGGTGTGGTTGATTTATTAACTGAAAAAGCATGGGTTTGGGATAACTCAGGTGATCCAACAAACTACGAAATTCAAGATGTTCCTGCCGATATGGTCGATGATGTTGCTGAATATCGTGAAGCACTAATCGAAACAGCATTAGAACAAGATGACGAAGCAATGGAAGCTTATTTAGAAGGCGAAATGCCGTCTATGGAGACCATTAAAGCGTGTATCCGTAAAGGAACAATCAATCTTGCTTTCTTCCCTACTTACTGTGGATCCGCGTTTAAAAACAAAGGTATTCAATTAGTATTGGATGCTGTTATTGATTACTTACCTTGTCCTACTGAAGTTAAACCACAACCAGAAGTAGATGAAGAGGGTGTGGAAACGGGTGAGCTTGCTATTGTTGATGTCGATAGACCATTCCGTGCTTTAGCGTTCAAAATTATGGATGACCGGTATGGCGCTTTAACATTTATTCGTATTTATTCAGGTAGATTGAATAAAGGTGACTCACTACTTAATAGCTTTACTGGTAAAACAGAGCGTATTGGTCGTATGGTGGAAATGCATGCTGATGAGCGTATTGAAATTGATACGGCACAAGCGGGTGACATTATCGCCGTTGTAGGTATGAAAAATGTACAAACAGGTCACACATTATGTGATCCTAAGAATCCTGCTACATTAGAGCCTATGGTATTTCCTGATCCCGTTATCTCAATTGCTGTTGCACCAAAAGATAAAGCTGGTTCTGAAAAAATGGGTCTTGCGATTGGTAAAATGGTAGCAGAAGATCCATCGTTTCGAGTTGAAACTGATGAAGAGAGTGGCGAAGTTATTCTGAGAGGAATGGGGGAACTACACTTAGATATTAAAGTTGATATTCTAAAACGTACTTACGGTATTGATGTAGAAGTGGGTAAACCACAAGTAGCGTACCGTGAAACGATTACTAAATTGATTGAAGATAGCTACACACATAAAAAGCAGTCAGGTGGATCTGGTCAATTTGGTAAGATTGATTACAAAATTGAGCCGGGTGAGCCAGGTACAGGTTTCGTTTTTGAATCAAAAGTAACTGGTGGTAACGTACCTAGAGAGTTTTGGCCTGCTGTTGAAAAAGGTTTTAAAAGTATGATTGGTGAGGGTGTCTTAGCGGGCTTCCCTTGTTTAGACTTTAAGGTGACTTTATTGGATGGTGGCTTCCATGCAGTAGATTCGTCTGCGGTTGCATTTGAAATTGCGGCCAAATCAGCGTTCCGTCAATCGATTCCTAAAGCAGGACCTCAGTTGATTGAGCCAGTTATGCATGTTGATACTTTTACTCCTGATGATCATGTAGGTGATGTTATTGGCGATTTAAATCGTCGTCGCGGTATGATTAAATCACAAGAAGCAGGTGTTACTGGTGTCCGTGTTAAGTCAGATGTACCTTTAAGTGAAATGTTTGGTTATATCGGTGATTTACGTACGATGACATCAGGCCGTGGACAATTCTCTATGGAGTTCTCTCATTACATGCCATGTCCTAGAAACATTTCTGATGAAGTGATTAAAGAAGTGCAAGAGCGTAATAAAGCTAAAGCAGCAAAAAAATAAGTAACAATGTTGAGCTAGCTTGTCTAGCTCGGTTGCATAGCTTTTGAAGAAGGCCGCCCGCTGTAAAGCTGGTGGCTTTTTTTATGCTTAAGGAAAATAGTTGAATACAATATCGAGATGGTCACTTCTCATTACTAAAGGGTACAGGCAGTTTTTTAGTTAGTCATTCCCGATAAAAGCGCTCGGGGATGACGATATTTTTATAGATATTTACCCGTGAATAATGAAGGCTTACCTAGGGGTGTGGCTTTAGCCCACTTTTTGAGTGTTTTCGGGCTACTGTAGGTGAGTTGTATTCATATTGTGCGAATACAGTTCACCTACACCTAATGCTTTTAAGTTATTATTTTTCTTATGAGAACATATATATGATTTATAAATCGCTACTATTCCCTTTGTTATTTTTGCTTGGGTTAGCAAATTCTCAGGCTGCTACTCCTAATAAACACAATAACCCGCCAGTTGAAATATTAAAAAATACTTTAGCTTTAACCTTTGCTCTAGACGGAACATTATGGCGAGTATTGCCTGGATCTGAGTTTGTTTATGTCGATTACTCTAAAGATCTAGGTCTAAGTTATAGTCAGCCGGTTAAAGTTAATAAAAAAGCGCAGAAAATAAGTGCTTGGGCAGAAAATCCTCCGGCTATTAAGATTGATCAGAAAGGGCGTATTTACATTCTTTATTATGCTGATGAACAGCAAAAATCAACCAGCTATTTTAGTTATTCAGATGACTTTGGTAGGAGCTTTTCTGCTTCAAAATTAATTAGCGATCATGCGGCGACGGATATGCATTATATGGATAAAATGTTGCTAGATAAGCAAGGTAATGTGCATTTCTTTTGGCATGATATGCGTGATCCAAATAATAATGCTGCACTCGGTGCAGGCGCGCTTTCGCTGTATCATGCAAAAAGTGAAGGTGCTGATAAGAGGGTGCTGAAAAATTCACTAGTTTCGCATGCGGTTTGTAGTTGTTGTCGTAGCGCGGTTGGTTTGTCACCGCAAGGTTTGCCAGTGATATTAATGCGTATGGTATTTGCTGATGGGGCGCGAGACCACGCCTTATTAACACAAAATAATCAGGCTGAATGGTCGGTACCTCAGCATATCTCTGATGATCACTGGGTGATTGATGCCTGTCCTGAGCATGGCCCAGCTTTAGCCATAGATGAACAAGGCAGAAGTCATTTGACTTGGTTTTCATTAGGCAATAAGCGGCAAGGAATTTTTTACGCACAAACTGATAATTATGGTGCAATGGTATCGGAACCGATGGCGATAGGTCAAATAGAGTTTTTGCCCAGCCATCCAGATGTGATTAGTGCAGATAAAAGGGTTGTGTTAGCTTGGACAGAGTTTGATGGCAAGGAAACCAGTCTTTATATTCAGCAATCGAATAATAGGGGGAATACTTGGCAAGTGGCTAAAAAGGTTTTTAGTACTTTATCGACAGCAGGCTACCCCCAGTTGCTAGCCTATAAGGAACGTATATTTATATCTTGGATGACGCAATTAGAAGGTCATCGCTTTATTGAGGTAAGTAAATGAAATTTGTTAAAACAACCTGTCTACTCTGCGTACTTTTGCTATCTACTGCGCATGCTCAGCAGTCGGAAATAAAATTATTCCATGCAGATGCTTATCAGCACATTTTAAATACACATAAAGACCAGCCATTTATGTTAGTCATTTGGTCGGTTACTTGTTCTGCTTGTTTATCGGAAATGGCGTTAATCCAGAAAATCCACGAGCAGAATCCAGAGTTAAATGTTGTCATGCTTTCTGTTGATGGCCCAGAATACTTTGCTGATATGCGTGAGATTATCGAAAAAGAAAAACTAGATGATGTAGAGCAGTGGGGCTTTGCTGAGGATAATTCACCTGCCTTACGGTATAGCATTGATAGTCGTTGGTATGGTGAATTACCGAGGACTTACTTCTTCGATAAAGCACATCAAAGAAACGGTTTAAGTGGAGTATTAACTGCTGAACAGTATAAGCTTTATATTGCAAAAATGAAGTCTAAAAACTAGGCTTGTTTGGATGATAGGTTCCCCTTTGATGGGGCACGGTCTTAGTCTGATAGTGTCAAACAGGTGCTGATTTCATAGTTTTATGTGGAGCATTACAGCAGGCTAGGTATTGCATATCTTTAGATATGCTAAAAGATCGCTATGTTGTTACCTGGATCTAAGCTATGTAATTTTTTTCCATTGATGATCAATTAAACCTTGTAGCGGTTGGTAATTGATTTTATAGGACATTTTCTGGCAATCGGCTACCCAGTAGCCTAGATAAAGCCATTCTAAACCCAATGATTTAGCATGTTCAATTTGCCATAGTACGGCATAAACACCCAGGCTACGTTGAGAAAACTTAGGATGAAAAAAAGTATAAACAGCTGATAAAGCATTCTCTAAGAGGTCAATAATAGCAACGCCCGCTAATTCACCGGCACAAGAAAATTCGACAAACAAGGTATTGCACCAGTCGCTAGATAAGAAGCTGATATAGTCTTCGGCGCTGGCATTGGCCATATTGCCTTCGGTATGGCGATTGCGTTGATATTGTTGGTATAGCTCGAAGTGGGCTTGTTCGAATTGCGCTGGTTTAATAATGATTTGTAGGTCGGCATTTTTTTTGAGTGTTCTGCGCTGTTGCCTCGATGCCTGAAAGTCATTTACGGCTAATCTAGCGGGAACGCATTTTTGGCAGTTTGTACAGTAAGGTTGATAGGCGTGGTCGCCACTACGCCGGAAACCTTGCTCAATGAGTTGCGAGTAAACCTCTGTACTCAGTTGAAACTCTGGGTGTATATAAGCGAACTGCGACTTATGCTCTGCTAAGTAGCTGCAGTCCTGTTCAGTATCAAGGTATAAAGGGATAGAAATCATTTTTGCCAAGCGGTAGCGTGAGGTTTGTTGTGTAGAAATTTGCGTAATAATATGGCAAAGTCTGAGCGTGGCATTTCCTCTGCACCAAGGCTAGCTAAGTGGTCGGTATGTACCTGACAGTCAATCAATTGGTAGCCCCATTCAGTTAACTGTTGTACTAGTGTAACAAAGGCAATTTTTGAGGCATCGGTTTTGGTATGAAACATGGATTCCCCGAAAAAAACCTGGCCTATGGCAATGCCATATAAACCACCGACTAGCTTACCTTGAAACCAAGCTTCCATAGAATGCGCATGACCTTCCTCATATAAACGGATATAAGCGGCTTGCATTTCAGGGAGTAGCCAAGTACCTGAGTCTTGAGCTCTAGGCATGGAACAAGCTTGTATTACATCTGCAAAGGCGGTGTCAAAGCTGAGTTGGAAGGTTTGTTTGCGTTGTGTCTTTTGCAGGCTTTTTGAAACATGCAATTGATCTGGAAAGACGACTAAACGCGGGTTGGGCGACCACCACAAAATCGGATCTTCATCACTGTACCAAGGGAAAATTCCCTGTCGATAGGCGTTAATAATGCGCTGTGTTGATAAGCATCCACCTACGGCGAGCAATCCGTCAGGATCGGTTAAGGCCGTTGATATGGAGGGGAAGGCTTGGTCAGCTCGATTGGAATCAAGAAGTGTTAGCATAAGTTAAAGGTATGATTTTGAGCGTAGCTAGTATTGTAATGGAATATGTAAAAAGGTGGCAAAAATAAGCAAAGGTAGGACGGACTCCAGTCCGCTAGTAAGGTAATGCTTTAAAAGCTGGCGGGTTAAAGCACACCCTACGAAATCCTTTTGTTGGTGCTTATTATTTATTGAATATTAATGAAAAATAAAGGTGTTTTTTCTAGGAATATGCTATATTTAATTTTACTAATGAGAATGATTATTAATTAGATGGATGTTGATCCTTAGGGAGTAGAAAAATGGATATGAGAATACGAGGCCTAAAAGATTTATCGATTGGCGATAAAGGGCGTGTTACAGGTTTTAATAAACAAGGTAGGGCGTATCGAAAGCGTCTTTTAGCGATGGGATTAACGCCCGGCACGGAGTTTTCTATTGTCCGTTTTGCACCCTTAGGCGATCCGGTGGAAATTACTTTAAGAGGCTTTTCTTTGACCTTGCGCAAAGATGAAGCTGATATATTAAGTATAGAGAAGATTTGATGCAAATTGATTTTACTATTGCCGTTGTCGGTAATCCCAATTGTGGAAAAACCACTTTATTTAATGCTTTAACGGGCGCGCGGCAGCATGTGGGTAATTGGCCGGGTGTTACGGTCGAAAAGAAAACGGGCGAATATACACATCAAGGCAAACAGGTTGAGGTGGTTGATTTGCCTGGCACGTATTCTTTAGAAGCGGATAGTGAGATTTCTTTAGATGAGCAAGTGGCTCGGGATTATGTAGCTGCAAAAGAATCTGATCTTATTATTAATATTCTAGATGCATCTAATATTGAACGTAATTTATATCTAACTTCGCAGTTAGTTGAAATGCGGGTGCCAATGATTATTGTGCTGAATATGATGGATGTTGTTGCACAGCGTGGCTTGGTTATTGACCAGCAGCAATTGTCGAATTTATTAGCTTGTCCCGTTGTCGCTATTTCAGCGTCTACACGACAAGGGATTAGTGAGTTAAAAACACAGATCAATCAAGCCGTACTAGACGCTCCTATCCCGCAATTAGATATTGAGTATCACCCTGCCATTGAGCAAGCCATTATCGATTTATCTGTTGCTTTACAATCTAAAGCAGCCGAACAGCAGTGCGCTTTACGTTGGTTAGCTATTCGTTTATTAGAAAGAGATACTTTAGCGCGAGAAATTGCTGGGCCTGATTTGGTTTTGCAAGCCGAAGCATTAGAGCGGGATATTGAACAAACCACCGATGATGAAGTAGATATTCTAGCCGCAGATGCGCGCTATGGATTAGTTAATAAAATCAGCCATCTTTGTGTCAATAAAAAGAACGAAGTTAGCCGAGGCATGACCCATAAAATTGATAATTGGGTGTTAAATCGTTATTTAGGTATTCCAATTTTTTTATTGGTTATGTATTTAATGTTTATGATCACTATAAATATCGGCAGTGCTTTTATTGATTTTTTTGATCAAGTAGCGGGCGCGATTTTTGTGGATGGTTTAGCTGTTGTTTTAACGGCTATGTCATTACCTGAGTGGTTAGTGGTGCTATTAGCTAATGGCGCGGGTGGGGGGGTGCAGGTCGTGGCTACCTTTATTCCGATTATTGGCTTTTTATTTCTGGTGTTATCTTTATTAGAAGATTCTGGGTATATGGCACGGGCGGCATTTGTGGTCGATCGCTTTATGCGCATGATTGGTTTGCCGGGTAAATCATTTGTACCGATGATTGTCGGTTTTGGCTGTAATGTGCCGGCGATTATGGCAACGCGGACGCTGGAAAGCCAGCGTGATCGGATTTTAACTAATATTATGAATCCGTTTATGTCCTGCGGTGCGCGTTTGCCTGTCTATGCTTTATTTGCTGCAGCATTTTTCCCTGTTGGTGGACAGAATCTGGTGTTTTTCTTGTATGTGTTTGGTATTGCTGTGGCAGTATTGACTGGCTTGATTATGCGCCATACTTTATTTAAAGGTGATTCCATGCCATTTATTATGGAGTTGCCCAATTACCATTTGCCGACCTTGCAAAGCATTGCTATTCGTACTTGGGATCGTTTAAAAACTTTTTTAGTTAATGCTGGTAAAGTCATTGTGCCAATGGTGTTAGTGCTGAACTTTTTGAATTCTTTAGGTATTGACGGGAGTTTTGGTAAGGAAAATACGCAAAAATCGGTATTAAGTGAAATCGGACGTACTTTAGTGCCTGTGTTCAAACCTATGGGCATACGCGAAGAAAACTGGCCGGCAACGGTAGGTATTTTTACCGGCATCCTAGCAAAAGAAGCAGTAGTAGGGACTTTAGATGCCTTATACACACAACTGGCATTAGAAGGCGTAGAACAAGAGGCTGAAGTGTTTAATTTACAACAAAGCTTAACTGATGCGGTATTAACCATTCCGGAAAACTTATTAGCTGTAGCGGATAATTTACTAGATCCTTTGGGGCTTAATATTGGTGATGTCAGCGATAGTCAGTCGGCGGCTGATGCGCAAGAAGTTAGTCAAGGAACGTTTGGTGAAATGCAAGCGCGTTTTGATGGTCAGGCTGGGGCTTTCGCATATTTATTATTTATCTTATTGTATGCGCCTTGTGTCGCTGCAACGGCAGCTATTCAACGTGAAACGGGCACTAAATGGACGGTATTTGTCGTGGCTTGGACGACCGGTATTGCTTATATGACGGCAACGGTTTTTTATCAATTAGCAACCTTTAGTCAGCATAGTGAGTCATCACTTTTGTGGGTGGTTGGTTTGTTAGGTACATTTTTTGCCGTGATATTTTCTTTCTGGTTAACAGGAAGAAATGAAGAAATACGAGAAATCGCATGATTTTATCGGAATTACGAGATTATCTAAAACAGCAACACCGCCTGTCATTATTGGAAATGGCTAACCATTTCGATACCGATGCCGACGCCTTACGCGGCATGTTAAGTAAATGGGTCAGTAAAGGCAAAGTTAAACGTATAGATATGGGCGCGAGCTGTGGTACGAGCTGTTGCAAATGCGATCCAGCCATGACTGAGATTTATGAGTGGGTGGATAACGCTTAGGAATCAAAATTCAATAATATCCGAAAGCACTGCCAGTCCTTTGAGGAATGGCAGTGCTTCATAACCTAAAGTTTCGGAGGTTCTTGAATTTGCACTCCTTAGCTAGGCGATATTCTAAATAAATATGTACTAGCTGCAAATATTAAGGCAAGTTGATTAAACTATGAAAAAGCTTCCAATTGGTATTCAAACATTTGCCAAAATACGCGATCCTGAAGAAAATTATGTTTATATTGATAAAACTGATGTTATTAGTGAATTAGTCAATAACGGCAGTTATTATTTTTTGAGCCGGCCACGGCGTTTTGGGAAAAGTGTCTTATTAAGCACTTTAGCTGAGTTATTTTCTGCTAATAAAAGTTTATTTTCGGGCTTGTATATTGAGGATAAATGGAATTGGCAGAAAAGTTATCCTGTCATTCGAATTAGTTTTGGGAGTGGTCAATTTAATACTAAAGCTTTACTTGATGAAGCTATTCTTGAGAATCTAAAAGCAAATTATGGAAAATTAAATTTGCATTATGATGCTAGCTTATCAACGCGTTCGAGCTTTATTAATCTCATTAAGCAATCTTCTAAGCAGTACCAAGAAAAAGTCGTTATCTTAATTGATGAGTACGATAAACCCATATTGGATCATATTTCTGAGCCTGACCTCGCTCGGCTTAATCGTGATGTATTAAAAGGTTTTTATTCTACTATCAAAGATTTGGATGAATGCATTAAGTTTGTCATGATTACTGGGGTGTCTAAATTTGCCAAAATGAATTTATTCAGCGGCTTAAATAATTTACAAGATATTTCTATTAATCAGAATTATGCGACGCTTTGCGGTTACACTCATGCACAGGTAGCAGATACCTTTGCTGAGCATTTGCAGGGTGTGGATATGGATAAGTTGCAACAGTGGTACAACGGCTACAATTATTTTGGTGAACCAATTTATAACCCTTTCGATATTTTATTGTTTATTGCTAATAACAAAGAATATAAAAATTATTGGTGGGGGACGGGGAATCCGAGTTTTCTGATTGATAAGTTAAAAGAGCAAAATTATTATTTACCTGATGTACAAAATTTTGTTGCTGATGATATTGTCCTAGATACTTTTGATGTCGATAAAATCGATTTGGTTGCCTTGCTTTGGCAAACAGGGTATTTAACCTTTGCCGATAAGTGGGAAGGTTTTAATGGCATGCAGTATCGGCTTAAAGTTCCTAATAAGGAAGTTCAACAATCCTTAAATACCTTGTTTATTGAGTATTTAACTCACCAAGGCCCGCAGCTTAGGGTTAATCAGCAGGTGCTTTATCAGAGTTTAGTTGATGTTAAATTTGATGATTTGAAAATTGCTCTTAGTGCCTTGTTCTCTAGTATTCCTTATAATAATTATGCCAATAAAATCATTGCTAATTATGAGGGGTATTATGCCTCAGTAGTCTATACCTATTTAGCGTCATTAGGTTTACCGATGGTCGCTGAAGATGTTACTAATAAAGGTCGCATTGATTTAACACTGCACTTTCCCGATAAAATTTTCATTATTGAATTTAAAGTTGATCAAGCAGAAAAAGTGCTAGCACAAATTAAAGCAAAACATTACCAAGAAAAATACCTAAATCAAGGTAAAGCAATTTATCTGTTGGGTATCAATTTTTCTTCTGTAGAAAAAAATATTAGCGATTTTGAATGGCAAGCCGTGTAGCACTTAAGATAAAACTTAACGAAGCTCTTAATCTAAGCTAAGCTAACTCTATATATAAAATATACGGAGTTAAAAATGTCTGAACAACAATCCAGTATTTTAATTGCTACGCTTACGGAAGTAAGAGGCGATGGTATGCAGGCGCGTGTTATTGAGGAATATGCGACGGATACGCCTTTACTGACTATTGGTAATGAGCAAATGTTGGCGGGTAGTATCGGTTCTTATGTCGTTGTGCGTCAGGCGAATGTTGCCGTTCTCGCTTTAGTATTCAAAATGTGGCAAGAGGATCGGTTTGAGCAGGGAGAGCGTTTATCGGATCGATTTTTTTCTTTAATTCCAGTCGGTGAATTAAAAGAGGACGAGACTTTCATTCGTGGAGTGCGTCACTATCCAACGCCGGGCGCTAAAGTTTATGCCGTCGGTCTTGCAGAAATTAATGCTATTTTTTCTCAATTTCGTGAGTATGAATTCTTTATTGGCCAATTATCAGCGCATAAAGATTATCATTTAAGCCTAGACCCACGCGCTTTGTTTGGTCGCCATTTTGCCATCGTCGGACAGTCAGGTTCAGGTAAGTCATGGGCCGTTACCAGTTTAATTCAAAATACGATTAAAGCCATGCCGAAAAGCAATATGATTTTGCTGGATTTGCATGGTGAATATTGTTGGAAAGATGATGCGGGTAATATTCAATCTGCTTTTCCCCCTGAAACCGTTAATTATGTCGAAGCAACTGAGTTAGAAATGCCTTATTGGATGATGACTTATGCTGAGCTGGTTGATTTGTTTATTGATCGTTCAGACAAGGGCGCTTCCATTCAAATGGCTTTTATGCGTGAAGTGCTGCAGCAATTAAAACGCGAATCAGGGAAACAATTAGGCTTAGGTGTTGTCTCTGTGGATACACCAATTTATTTTTCTTTGGTGGAAATGTATCGCCAGTTTAAAAATGCCAATGAAGAGCGGAAAGATTTTGGTAAGGTAGAAGGCGCTTTGTTTGGGCAGTTCGATGAATTTCTAGTGCGTATGCAAAGCCGTTTCAATGATGTGCGTTATGATTTCTTGCTGAAACCTAAAAAACGTAATAAGTCAGAAACGATGGCGGATTTACTGCGTGAATTTATTGGTTTAGGTACGCATAAGGCGAATGTTACGGTCATTGATTTAAGTTCCATCCCTACCGATGTTCGACCCGCAGTTTCGGCTCAAGTAGGGCGCTTGGCTTATGAGTTTAATTACTGGAATCCTAGGCGACGCGAGTTTCCGATTACCTTGATTTGTGAAGAGGCGCATGCCTATATTCCGCGAGAAAAGCATGGTCAATACGAAGGTACTAAGCGCATGATGGAGCGTATTGCTAAGGAGGGGCGTAAATATGGGGTCTCTATCGGCGTAGTTAGTCAGCGGCCGACTGAGCTGTCAGAAACGATGTTATCGCAGTGCAGCTCGTTTATTTGTTTACGTACCAGTAACCCCGATGATCAGGCTTATATTAAGGGGTTAGTACCTGAGGCTGAAGGGGATTTGACGGATATTTTGGCATCTTTAGGTCGAGGTGAAGCGCTAGTATTGGGTGAGGCTGCTCCTATGCCGACACGGGTGCAAATTTACAAACCTAATCCTGAGCCTAAAAGTAATGATGTGGATTATTTTACAAGTTGGCGTGAAGGACCTGATGATCTCGATGTAAATGAAATCGTTAAACTTTGGCGTACGCAAACGCGTAAGTAGGTATTGGGGTATTGTTTTTTGCGCAGTGGTGCAATTGTTGACTTAAGTCAAAAGAGCTACTCATTTAGGAATGAGAGGCAAATAATATGCGAATTTTGCAGTCTGTGGGAGTGGCTTTAGCCACGCAACGCGACTAAAGTCGCTCCCATATTGTTTTGTATAATTCCGCGCTATTTAATCGTGGTTCCTTAGAGCGAGATTTATGCAGGTTCTTATCGCACCATAAGTTCTTAGTGGTCAAAAGCTCTGATAGGAGCAAGCAGAAAGCTCTTTCCCCTTCTATTGTGGTATAAAATTTTTCTAAAAGCAGGTTTAGCTGAGGTAGATTGACGAGTATGGATTTTACTCAATTTAAAAAAATATTAGGTTTTGTTGCTGGCGCTAAACTGGGTGCTCCTGCGGTCATTATTATGATGCTCGCATTGATTATTATTCCTTTGCCGGCTTTTGCGCTCGATTTATTCTTCACTTTTAATATCGCGTTTTCTCTGATTATTTTATTGGTTGTGGTGTACACCACGAAACCTTTGGAATTTGCTGCTTTTCCTAGTGTTATTTTAATTGCGACTTTATTTCGTTTGGCACTTAATGTTGCTTCAACGAGAATTGTATTGCTAGAAGGTCATAATGGTGGAGATGCTGCGGGTAAGGTGATTGAGGCATTTGGTGCCTTTGTTATTGGTGGTAATTTTGCTGTTGGTTTGGTGGTTTTCGGTATTTTAATGGTGATTAATTTTGCCGTTGTTACTAAAGGCGCGGGGCGTATTGCCGAAGTGGGCGCAAGGTTTACCTTGGATGCCATGCCGGGTAAGCAAATGGCGATTGATGCTGACTTGAATGCGGGAATTATTACTCAAGATGAGGCGCGTGATAGACGAGCTGAAGTGGCGGCAGAATCTGATTTCTATGGTTCGATGGATGGTGCTAGCAAGTTTGTTCGGGGTGATGCGATTGCTGGGATTATCATCTTAGCGGTTAATATTATTGGTGGCTTAGTTATTGGGGTAGGCCAGCACGGGATGACGTTTGCTGATGCGGGTGAAGTTTATGTTTTACTAACCATTGGCGATGGTTTGGTCGCGCAAATACCCTCTTTACTTTTGTCTACAGCAGCAGCCATGGTGGTCAGTCGAGTGCGTGGTAGTGACCAGACTGTTGGTTCACAGATTACGACGCAGTTATTTGCTAACCCTAAAGCTTTAAATATTACCGCCGGAGTAATGCTGGTTTTGGGGGTTATTCCGGGCATGCCTAATTTGGTATTTCTAATTATTGCTTCGGCTTTGGCGGGGATTGCTTATTGGATTACTTTGCAAGCTAAGCAAGTTGAAGTTGCGCGTGAACAACGAGAGCTTATGCCTGCTGCTCCTCAAGCAGCGCCTGAAATGAAAGAGTTAGGCTGGGATGATGTGATGCCGGTTGATATGATCGGTCTGGAAGTTGGTTATCGATTAATTCCTTTGGTGGATAAAAATCAAGGAGGGCAATTAATGGCGCGCATTAAAGGTGTGCGTAAGAAATTATCTCAAGAGTTGGGTTTTTTAATTCCTTCTGTGCATATTCGCGATAATCTTGACTTAAATCCGACTAATTACCGTATTTCTTTAATGGGTGTGACGGTAGGTGAAGCTGATATTATGCCGGATAGGGAAATGGCGATTAACCCTGGGCAAGTTTTTGGCACTTTGGATGGTGTTAGTTGTCAAGACCCTGCGTTTGGCTTGGAGGCGGTTTGGATCGATGCTAATCAAAAGGATTATGCGCAAACTTTAGGATATACCGTGGTTGACCCTGGGACGGTTGTTGCAACGCATTTAAGTCACATTTTGCAATCCCATGCCCATGAAATGTTGGGGTATGAGGAAGCGCAGCAGTTATTGGATAATTTAAGTAAATCAGCACCTAAATTAGTTGAAGATTTAGTGCCGAAAATTTTGCCTCTGGGGGCATTTGTAAAAGTATTGCAAAACCTTTTACAGGAGAGTGTTGCTATCAGGGATATGCGCGGTATAGCGGAGACTTTGGCTGAGTATGGATCGAAGAGTCAAGATCCTGACATTTTGACCTCTGCAGTTAGAGTGAGCCTAGGACGGTCGATTGTCCAAGAAATCAGTGGTATAGAGCAAGAAATTCCGGTTATTACATTAGAGCAGGAGTTGGAACAGTTATTGCATAAAACATTACAAACGGCAGGAGAGTCGGGAGCGGGCCTTGAACCTGGATTGGCAGAGCAAATGCATCAATCACTAGAGGAAAGTGCTCAAAAGATGGAAATGGAAGGGCAGGCAGCGGTATTATTGGTGTCGTCTTACATTAGACCTTGGTTATCCCGATTTGTCCGGCATTCAATTTCTGGGTTACATGTTTTGGCATACAATGAAATACCTGCTGATCGTAAGATTAAGGTGGTTTCTACTGTAGGACAACGTGCATAATGTTTTAAAAGAGGGAGGCACGATGAAAATAAAACGATTTTTTGCAGCTGATATTCGTCAAGTAATGCGCATGGTTAAAGATGAGTTAGGCGCTGATGCTGTTATTATGTCCAATCGTTCGGTTGATGGCGGTGTGGAGATTGTTGCTGCTCAGGACTTTGATGAGCAAATGGTGCATGATAATTTACAAAAACAGCAGCAACAAAGGCAGGCTGAAGTTTCTAGAAAAAACACTAAGCTCCCTGATTTTGAAGCAGAGAAAAATAAATTACATATCGTCAGCAGTGCTAGAAAAGATGATTCAGCACCTCAATCGGCTGTTCGCCCTGCAGTGCGTCGGAAATTAGATGAATATGTGGGTTATGCAGAGAAAATTGCACTGAATAAACAAAGACTCACTGAAGCACCGGCTCAATTTGCTAAGCCGAAAGTAGCTGAACAAACTAAAGCAGTTAATAAGCCTGAGCCGACAACGCAAGCGAGTGGTTTACAACGGACTTTTCAACAAACCAAAGAAAATGCAACTAATGCATCCAATGATATGTTATTGGAAATGCGCAAAGAATTGCGTTACTTAAGAACTGCGATGGATACTCGGTTATCGGAAGCGAGCTGGGGCGGGCAATCTGAAAGTAACCCTATACGTTTAGATTTGTTACGTCGTTTAGCAGGGATAGGTATTTCGAAAAAGTTAAGCATTAAAATTGCTAATCGTTTGGATAATCAGTCTGATCCTGATGCCGGTTGGGATAAAGCATTGGATATGATGCAGCGGGTATTGCCGGTAACGAGTGATGATATAATACAAAACGGTGGTGTGATCGCTTTAGTTGGGCCAACAGGTGTTGGAAAAACCACGACGATTGCCAAATTAGCCGCGCAATATATTTTACAGCATGGTTCCGGTCGTCAAGTCGCTTTGATTACGATGGATAACTATCGTATAGGCGCGCATGAACAATTAAGTACTTATGGGCGTATTTTGGATGTGCCTGTCCGTGTTGCTGCTGATGGTGAAGAATTGCGTAGTTTGATTAATAGTTTTAGTGATAAACGTTTAATTTTAATTGATACGGCTGGTGTTAGTCAGAAAGATACGCGGATGCTGGAGCAAATAGAAGGTTTGCAAGAGTCGGATATCTCGGTGACACCTTATTTAGTGATGTCGGCAACGACGCAATTAAAAGCGATGAATGAAATTATCAGCGCTTTCTCAGAGTTTCAACTTGGCGCATGTATTTTAACTAAGATGGATGAAACAGCAGAAACTGGAAATGCAGTCTCTGCCTTAATTGAACATCAATTGCCATTAGCTTTTATTACTGATGGTCAGCAGGTACCTGAAGATATTCATAAAGCAAATTCTCATGCATTAATTCAGCAGTGTATCGCAGAATCAGAGAGTGAAGCAGATTATAATGATGCGCTTGGCTTTGAAGGGTGGGTGGCAGCGGGCTATGCATAAGCAATTAGATCAAGCAGCGGGAATAAGAAAAATGAAACAAGTCAAGCCTGTGCGAGTTATTGCCGTAACGAGCGGCAAAGGTGGAGTGGGTAAAACAAATTTATCGGTTAATTTAGGAGTTTCTTTATCTAAAATGGGGCGTAAAGTTGCCTTATTGGATGCAGATATGGGGCTGGCTAATGTCGATATTTTGTTAGGGATGCATCCTAAATTTAATTTATCTCATGTTTTAAGTGGCCAGAAAACATTGGCGGAAATTACTGAGACGGGCCCAGGAGGGCTGAGAGTCATTCCTGCCTCTTCTGGTATCCAGCATATGTCAGAACTGAATAATATTGAGCAAGCAGCAATTGTCCATGCCTTTAGTGAGCTAGATAAAGATCTTGATGTGTTGATTGTTGATACTGCTGCGGGTATCTCTGGCAGTGTGGTTAATTTTGCTCGTGCATGCCAAGAAGTGATTGTTGTGGTTTGTGATGAGCCGACCTCCTTAACGGATGCCTATGCCTTCATGAAGTTACTAAATCGCGACTATGGTTTGTTTCAATTTCATGTTTTGGCGAATATGGTGCAATCTCCGCAACAAGGACAAAATTTATTTAATAAATTGAGTAAAGTAACGGATCGTTATTTAGATGTTGCTTTAACTTATGCAGGCGCAATTCCTTTTGATGAGTATTTGCGTAAATCAGTGCAAAAGCAAACGGCAGTGGTTGAGGCTTTTCCGCATAGTAAATCTGCACAAGCTTTTAAAAGTGTTGCGCAACGTATTAATAGTTGGCCTATACGCTCACAAACAGGTGGTCATTTAGAATTTTTTGTTGAGCGTATGATTAAATACGAAACTCAGGAGAGTGCAGCGTGAATGGAGTAGCAATGTATAGTTCGGTGCAAGCAGTTGGGGCGGTAGATGCTCAGATTATGCAGCATGCACCGCTAGTAAAGCGCATTGCCTATCATTTACTAAGTAAGTTACCCGATTCTGTTTTGGTGGATGATTTAATTCAAGCCGGCATGCTGGGCCTACTGGAGGCCCTAAAAAACTATGATTGTAGCCAGGGCGCAAGTTTTGAAACTTATGCCGGCATTCGTATTCGTGGTTCTATGCTGGATGAGGTTCGACGCTCAGATTGGACGCCGCGTTCAGTGCATAAAAAGTCTCGACAAGTGACTGAAGCGATCAAAGAAATTGAGAGTAAAACCACACAGAATGCTACCGCCAGTGAAATAGCTGAGCGCATGGGTATTTCATTGGGTGAATATAATAAAATTTTACAAGACTCAAATAATAGTCGTTTTTTTAGTGTTGAAGAGTTAGCGCAAACTGGTGATCATTTTATAGAGGAATATGCCCAAGCTAGTGCTGGGCCGGAAGATATTTTTGGTCAAGATAAATTTAAAGAAGCTTTAGCAACAGCTATTGGCCAACTGCCAGAACGGGAGAAGCTAGTTATCTCTTTATATTATGATGAAGAATTAAATTTAAGGGAAATTGGTGAAGTATTGAATGTCAGCGAATCCAGAGTAAGCCAGATAAGTAGTCAAGCGATGCTTAGGTTAAGGAGTAAACTTGCGAATTGGCTAGAAGGGAATGATAATAGCGGGTTTATTTGAGTGTGTGTATTTTAGTTTTAGTTAATTGAGCCGATAGAGTTGCAATGAAGAGTATGTTGGAGAAAGACCTTGGATAAAAATATGAAGATTTTGGTTGTTGATGATTTCTCAACCATGAGGCGTATAGTCAGAAATTTATTAAGAGATCTTGGGTTTACAAATACATTTGAAGCGGATGATGGCAAGACTGCGCTGCCGATGTTAAAAGAGGGGAACTATGATTTCTTAGTCACCGATTGGAATATGCCGGGCATGACTGGGATTGATTTGTTAAAAGCTGTGCGTGCCGATCCTAAATTAGTTAATTTGCCAGTGCTAATGGTGACAGCTGAAGCAAAACGTGAACAAATTATTTTAGCTGCTCAGACTGGGGTTAATGGTTATGTGATCAAGCCTTTTACAGCTGCAACATTAAAAGAGAAAATTGAAAAAATCTTTGAGCGCATCGATAAGACTGGAGCATAAAGGATGATGGAGTCAATGGAGAATACTCGATTATTACTTGCTAAAGATTTAGTCACAGCTTTAGAAAGTAATGATGAAATAAAAGCAGATGAAATTTTAGATCAGATTTCAGGTATGCGCGAGAGCATGCTATTTCAAGAAGTTGGACGATTAACGCGTCAATTGCATGACACAATGAATAGTTTTGCGCTTGATTCTAAAATGGTTGAATTAACTTCAAAGGATATTCCGGATGCTAAAGAGCGTTTGCATTATGTTATTGCGATGACTGAGCAAGCGGCTAATCAGACTATGGAAGTGATTGAGCATCTGACCCCTATTTCTCAAGAGTTGAGTGATCAAGCCAATGAACTATCTAATAAATGGGATCGCTTTTTAGCCAAAGATATGCCATTTGAAGAATTTAAAAATATGAGCCAAGAAATTACTGTGCATTTTGCTCAAACAAAAGAGCGAGTGGCCAGTGTGCAAACGGGGTTGATTGATATTTTAATGGCGCAAGGATTTCAGGATATTACCGGGCAAATTATTCGACGAGTGATTGACTTGGTGCAGGAAATGGAACATAGCATGGTTGAGTTGGTGCGCCTTTCAGGTGGTAAATCTAAAACAGCCATTGTTGAGCAGTCAGCAGAGTTAGATTTACCTGGTCCTGTTGTGCCTGGCGTTGATGATAAAGCTAATGATGTAGCAGCCAACCAAGATGATGTTGATGATCTCTTATCAAGCTTAGGTTTTTGAGGAATAAATAATGTCAATTGATCTTGATGACGAAATTTTACAAGACTTTTTAGTTGAAGCTGGAGAAATTCTGGAATTGCTTGGAGAGCAGTTGGTTGAGTTAGAAAATTCTCCTGAAGACAATGAATTATTGAATGCTATTTTTCGTGGTTTCCATACTATTAAAGGCGGTGCCGGATTTTTAGCCTTAGATGCTATGGTTGGAGTTTGCCATAAGGCTGAAGATGTCTTTAATGTTTTGCGTCAAGGTGAAAGGAAAGTTAATACGGAGCTGATGGATGTCATTCTTCAGGTTGTGGATCACCTGAATGATATGTTTGCAATAGTACGTACCGGTAATTTTCCTGAGCCCGTTGAGCAGGAGTTATTGGATCAACTGCAAACTTATACTGTGCCTGAAAGTTCAGCACCAGAAGTAGTTGAAGTAGCAGTAGAAGTAACTGCCGAAGAAGAGATTTTTACTGAAGGTGTCGTTGAAAAGGGTGATTCTGCGCCCGTTACAGAAAATGCAGCCGATGCAGTTGAGCAAGAGTTTGAGCTTATGCTGGGGCTTGCTGAAGGAGGTGAATCAGAATCAGCAAGTGACGAGATTACTGAAAGTGAATTTGATAATTTACTGGATGCTCTGCATGGTAAGGGCGGGTCGCCAACACCAGCAGAGGAGAAAAATTCAGTTGCCTCGGATGAAATTACAGAGACAGAGTTTGATGACTTATTGGATGCATTGCATGGTAAAGGCTCGTTTAACGCAGAAAAAGTTGTAGGGTCTAGTGCTGAAATATCAGAACCTGTTGTTGCTTCCGGTGATATTACTGAGGCAGAATTCGATAATTTACTAGATGACTTGCATGGCAAAGGCAAGTTTAAGGCGAAATTAACCGATGATAAGCCTGAAGAGCTTATCGTTAAGCCAGTTGAAAAGCCTGCTCAAACAAGAAAAAGTAGTGTAGAACCAGAAAAAGTTAAAACGCCAGCACCTGTAGCTGCAGCTAAGCCTGAAGTTAAGAAAGCTGAGCCAACTAAGAATGTGCCCCAAGCTGAAACAACAGTGCGAGTTGATACTCAGACATTAGATAATATTATGAATATGGTGGGGGAACTGGTTTTAGTGAGAAATCGGTTTCAAACGCTTGCTGTAGAAAAAGGTGATGAAGATATTGTCAAAGCGGTCGGTAATTTAGATATTGTTACCGCTGATTTACAGTTAGCCGTTATGAAAACACGGATGCAGCCGATTAAAAAGGTTTTTGGCCGCTTTCCTCGTGTTGTTAGAGATTTAGCGCGTAGCTTGAAAAAAGAAATTTCATTAGTGCTGGTTGGAGAGGAAACAGATCTTGATAAGAATTTAGTTGAAGCTTTAGCTGATCCTTTGGTGCATTTAATTCGTAATGCTGTAGATCATGGTATTGAGTTGCCTGAAGACCGCGAAGCTGCAGGTAAAAAGCGAGAAGGTACCGTTGTTTTGACTGCATCGCAAGAAGGCGATCATATAGAATTAAGAATTAAAGATGATGGCAAAGGTATGAATGCCGATCTTTTGCGCGGTATTGCTGTAACTAAAGGGCTAATGGATGAAGAATCAGCCGCTAGGTTGGACGATAAAGAATGTTTTAATTTAATTTTTGCGCCTGGCTTTTCAACCAAAACAGAAATTTCTGATGTTTCTGGGCGTGGTGTGGGTATGGATGTTGTCAAGACGCGTATTGCGCAAATGAATGGTACGGTTGAAATTGACTCAGTAGAGGGTGCTGGAAGTACTATAATTATTAAAGTACCACTTACTTTAGCTATTATGCCTACTTTAATGGTTAAGCTGGGTGGCCAATCTTTTGCCTTGCCTTTGGCGAGTGTTCTGGAGATCTTGGACTTAGATTTAGGCGCAACCAAAGTGGTTGATGGGCAAATGGTCATTATGGTGCGTAATAGGGCATTACCTTTGTTTTATCTAAGTGACTGGCTAGTGAGTGATATGGGTTATGTCGCTAATAAAAATGGTCATGGGCATGTAGTGGTGGTTAATTCAGGTGGTCGACAAATAGGTTTTGTTGTGGATCAGCTAATTGGTCAGGAAGAGGTTGTTATTAAGGCTTTGGGTGCTAAATTGCATGGCCTAGATGGTTTGGCTGGTGCGACAATTACCGGTGACGGGCAAATTGCCTTGATTCTGGATGTACCTGGGATGATGAAGAAGTATGTTAGCTAAGCAAGTGATTGCTTGAATTAATAGTGCTACTTAGGAGCGAGAATTCAATAATATCCGTGTCTGACTTGTCTTTTGATTCCGCGACCACGCTAGAAAAACAGTTGCGTAGCTCGCTATGCACCCGTTTTCCTAACACACCCGTGAAGCCAAAATCCTGCGCGATACTTTCGGGTTTTATTAAACCATCGCTCCTTATCATAGATAAATATAAGGCCGATTAAGGATAAAAGCATGACTATTCGGGTTCTTATTGTCGATGACTCTCATTTTATGTGTAAAAGAATTGCTGAAATTCTTGAAGAAGATGGGCAATTTAAAGTCGTTGGAATGGCTAAAAATGGTAGCGAAGCAATTGTTTTAGCGGCAACGACAGAGCCAGATGTGATTACTATGGATGTGGAAATGCCTATTATGGATGGCATTGCTGCGGTTAAACGAATTATGGCAGAAACGCCTACGCCTATTTTGATGTTTTCTGCATCTACGCATGTAGGAGCGCAAGCAACCTTAGATGCTTTGGATGCTGGTGCGATTGATTTTTTACCTAAGCAGTTTAATGAGATTAATGGTGATCATGAAATTGCTCGGCGTATATTAAAAAGCCGAGTACGTAGTGTTGCCTTGCAAGCGGAAAGAATTAAAAGACCACAAGCTCTAGTACTTAAATCTCATCCAGAACGATCACTTCATACTATTTCTCGGCGTAAGTTAAAACGCTATGAGTTTGAGTTATTGGTGATTGTTGCTTCTACAGGTGGGCCGGTTGCTATACAGAAAATTTTGACGGAAATTCCTGCTCAGTGCCCCATTCCTATTTTATTGGTGCAGCATATGCCTGGTAATTTTACCAGTAGCTTTGCGGAGCGTTTAAATGCGTTGTGTAAAATACAGGTGCGAGAAGCCGTTAATCATGACGAATTACTTCCTGGCGTGGCGCTTTTAGCTCCAGGAGGGCAACAAATAGAAGTTGAAGCGCGGGCAGGAAAGAAGTTTGTTGTCTTAACGCCGAAGGTGGCTGGCGATATTTATAGTCCTTGTGCGGATATGACTTTAACAACAGTGGCAAAAGTTTACCGCAATAAGGCTTTGGCTATTGTCTTGACAGGTATGGGTGCAGATGGGCGAGAAGGGGCGAAAATAATGGAGCAAGCAGGATCAGATATTTGGGCTCAAGATGAGGCGAGCTGTACTATTTATGGTATGCCTAAAGCTGTAGTAGAGGCTGGTGTTGTGGCAAAAATATGTACGCTAGTTGAGTTGATGCAAATTTTCAGAGAAATTAACTAATGGATTTTTTTAGTATATTAGGCATATTCATTGGTCTCGGAGCTATTATCAGTGGCAATATTTTAGGTGGAGGTAGCTTAGGCTCCTTGCTGAATGGCCCAGCTCTGGTTATTGTTTTAGGTGGCTCTTTGGGGGCTGTTTTGTTTCAGTACCCACCAAAAGTCATATTGAGGGCTGCGAAAATATTGGTTTGGGTTTTTGTGCCGCAAAAAATTAACCTAAGCGCTGAGATTAATAAAATTGTTGCTTGGAGCTCGCTTGCCAGAAAAGAAGGTTTACTAGGTTTAGAGGCAATTGCCGATAATGAACGTGAATTTTTTGCCCGAAAAGGGCTACAGTTGCTAGTGGATGGTAATGAGCCGGAAATTATTCGAGAATGCTTGGAGGTTGATTTAGATACTAAGGAATATAGTGATTTCCAGGCTGCAAAGGTTTTTGAATCGATGGGGGGGTACGCCCCTACTATGGGGATTATTGGTTCAGTAATGGGCCTGATTCAGGTTATGCAGAATCTTTCTGATCCCGGTATGTTGGGAGTGGGCATTGCAACAGCTTTTGTTTCAACTATTTATGGTGTTAGCTTGGCAAATCTAACGTTTTTGCCAATTTCTGCAAAATTAAAAGCCCATGCTTATGATTTGTCTAATTCAAGAGAAATGATGATGGTCGGTATTGTTGCAATTGCTGAAGGCGAAAATCCGCGAAATATCGAGTTAAAGCTGTCAGGTTTTTTACACGCAGCGACTTAATTGGGCGTCAGAATAATGGCACGTAGACGAAAAAAGCATATTGAGCCACCTGAAGATCATAATCGATGGTTAATTTCTTATGCGGATTTTATTACTCTGCTGTTCGCTTTTTTTGTGGTGATGTATGCCATTTCTTCGGTGAATGTAGGTAAGTACCGGGTATTATCTGACTCGATGAGTGAGGCTTTTGAACGTAAAGGCGCTAAGCAGTCTACTTCAGAGCTAACAGAAGGAGAGGGGGATTCGTCTCTGCCTATTTCTTTGGGAGAGCCAGCTACCAGTGCTATTGAACCGATTGTATTAGATCACTTTATTACCGCAGAAGAGTTGCGTGATGTTGAAATATCTGAGGAAGTATTAGAGGAGCGGCGAAGGTTAGGGCGTATTGCTGAGCAATTTGCATCCGCATTAGAGTCTTTTATTGCTGATGATTTAGTTGAAGTCAAAAAAAATGACTTGTGGGTGGAAATCGAGATTAAAAGTGAGCTACTGTTTGCCAGTGGTGATGCGGCTTTGCAGTCTAAAGCTACGCCCGTGTTAAAAAAAATTAGCGAAGTTTTGCAGGCCACAGAAAACGTTATTTATGTTGAAGGCCATACAGATAATATACCGATAGAAACAATTGAGTTTCCTTCTAATTGGGATTTGTCATCTGCTCGAGCAGTGAGTGTGGCGCGTGAGCTAGTTTATAATGGCACGGATCCTGCTAGATTAGCAGCAGTGGGCTATGGAGATAATCATCCAATTGCAGACAATCAATCGGCGGAAGGGCGCTTCAAGAATAGACGGGTTACTTTGGTCTTAATTTCTAATTCGCTCGCTCGGTATGGCGGCAAAGATAATACACGGACAAAAGAGGTCGTGGAGTAAGTTTTTGCTAGAGCAATTGTTGAGCATGATGAGTCTTTATAGTGTCTTTACTTTTATAGTGAGCAAATATTTAAACTCGCTGTTCATAAATGAGTGTCAATTATGAAAATATGGTCAGTTTCTAATCAGAAAGGTGGAGTGGGTAAGACGACAACGGTAATAACCTTGGGTGGCCTATTATCATCTTGGGGATATAAGACATTGTTGGTCGACCTAGATCCACATGGCTCTTTAAGTAGTTATTTTAAGCAAAACCCTGATGAAGCTCAGGCGAGTGTCTATAATTTATTTCATAATGCCAGTCGCAAAGTCAAAGATTACAATCCTAGGCCTTATATTATAAAAACGGAATTTGATAACTTGTCTATTTTGCCAGCGGCAACCGCTATCGCAACATTGGATAGGCAAGTCGCTTCTTTGGGGGGTATGGGCTTGGTCATTTCTAATGCATTGGCGGAAGTATCTGATGAGTATGATTATGTTATTATCGATAGCCCGCCTATGTTGGGAGTGTTAATGATTAATGCTTTGGCGGCTTGTGAGTACTTATTAGTGCCAGTGATTACCGAATTTTTGGCGCTACAAGGCCTAGATAGAATGGTGCGTACTATTCAGATGGTTTATAAGTCCAGAAAGCAGGCGCCTGGCTATAAAATTATTCCAACAATGTACGATAAGCGTACTAAAGCAGGTACTGAGAGTTTAAATTTCTTGCGTAACAAATATCCAGATAATGCTTGGCATTCTTTTGTGCCGGTTGATACTAAATTACGTGAAGCCAGTAGTATGGGGATTCCTGCCTCTATTTATGATCCTACGTCTAAGGCTGTTGCGAGTTATTCTAATTTGCTGGATGAATTATTGCAGAAAGACAAGCAAGCTAAGATCGCTGCGTCATGAATAAAGCAAACCCTGTCGCGGTTAAGCAGATTGAAGAGCAAGAGCTTGCGCTAGATTCTTATTTAGCGACAATGCTTGCTGAAATCCCAGTAACAGAACTTATTGAAGAGAAAGAGCAGCAAGTTAAAGAGGTAGTTTCTCCGGCTGTTAAAGTTCAAACTATAGCGGTTAAAAAGCAAGAGCAGCAGACTGAGCTTGTTGTTGACGTGGCTTCGAGTGCGGTGGTGAAGGCATTATCTGTTATGCCTAAATATGCTCAGGATGAGTTCTCGGCATTGTTTTTTAAAGTAGGGAATTTAGTTTTAGCTGCGCCATTAACTGATTTGTCTCGAGCTATAAAATTTGACGGAAAAGTAACAAAAATTCCTCAGCAGCCACTTTGGTTTATGGGCTTAAGGGCTGAATCAGAGCAAAAAATAGGCATATTAAATATGGCCTATTTGATACAGGGGAAAAATCGAGCGGGAATAAGAGATTACCAGCAGCAGCCTTTTGCAAATGTTATTTTGACCGAAGATGGTCAATGGGGTTTGGCCTGTGATGAGTTACTAACAGTTGCCAAGCTGACGCCGGAAAAAATTCGTTGGCGTACAGACAGGAAAAATAAGCCCTGGCTGGTTGGGAC
This sequence comes from uncultured Gammaproteobacteria bacterium, assembly GCA_965365945.1. GTDB lineage: Bacteria > Pseudomonadota > Gammaproteobacteria > Methylococcales > Methylomonadaceae > Methyloprofundus. The sequence goes on along the minus strand of CBDUDP010000021.1, from coordinate 15,658 downwards.
GGTTATCGAACAGTTGGTAGTGATCGTGGATATTAATGAGTTAGTACCTAAACGGAAAAGATCCGCTAGTATTTAAATTAGGTATATAATTTATTTAGAATCAATGTGTGTAAACTTTAATAATTGGGCGGCATGAGCATGAGTAAGAGTGATGGCAATCAAAATGACCCTATAATGCAGTGGGTGACTTTTCGTTTAGGTGAAGAAAAGTATGGCATTAATGTAATGCAAGTACAGGAAGTTTTAAGGGTTTCTGAGATAGCTCCCGTGCCTGGTGCGCCTTCTTATGTTTTAGGTATCATTAATTTGCGGGGTAATGTTGTCACTGTGATTGATACACGTAACCGCTTTGGCTTGATGTCTAAAGATCAGGATGATGCGACACGTATTGTGATTATTGAAACAGATGAGCACATTATCGGTATTATGGTGGATAGCGTGGCAGAAGTAGTTGATTTAAGAGCTTCTGATATTGAGACTGCACCGAATGTTGGGAATGATGAAAGTTCTAAATATATACAGGGTGTAACTAGTAGAGATAACGAATTATTGATCTTGGTAGACTTAAATAAGTTTTTAAGCGATGAAGAGAATGAAGAATTAGATATGTTCTAAGTTATTAAAATTTATAAAATTAGTGTTTATCTATGTGATATTGTTTTTATGAGTAAAGGCGAAGGAATAAATCATGATTGATATTGAGCCGATTCCCCCAGCTGCGCCTATTGCCCAGCCGGTTAAAATTCACCGTGATGAAAACAGAAAAAACAATCATAATTCCCGGTCTAAAGCAGAAAAAAAGCAAGTACAACTAGATGGCGATGCGGATGATGTGCAACATATTGATGAAATTGTGTAATGGATACTGATCTACTCATTGTTATTGTCTTGTGTTTTTCTTTACTCGGTCTAGGGTTGTTGTGGCTAGTATTGGAGCAGCGAAAATTAAAAAACATTAATCAAGTTTTAGCTGAACAGATAGACAGTATTACAGCAGATATTGCGGGGCTATGTTCGGCTGCTGTTACCGTTGATTCGCGCATCGCTATAAGTGCGGAGCAAATGTCTGATTTGCTTGATAAGCTAGGTGATTATGAGCATAAAGAGTCAGAAGCATCACCTTATCATAGTGTTATTCAAAGAGTCCGTTCTGGCGCTAGTGCGCAAGAATTAATCAAAGACTGCGGCTTAAGCAGAGAAGAGGCTGCTTTATTGATTAAAGTGCATGGAAGTCGCTCCAATTAATCTGTCATTACATTCAATAAAAGCCCTGCTAGGCCGATAACCTAAATATCTGAGAGGTTATTACTATGTCTAAATATCTACGTGCTTTTCTTTTTACCTGTTTATTCGTTATGCAACGGCCTCTTTGGGCTGTGGAATACTCGGCTGATATTTTGAGTGCTTTTTGGGAAAGTAAGTCAAGTAAAACCGCATGCGATTTAACTCAAGCAATTCCAAATTACGGTGAAGCATTTTTTTCGCTACACCCAGAAGAGCCGTTGCAATTTGGTGTTTATCAGGCGCGGAATCAAGGGGTTGTTGTTAGTGAGGCAAACTTATCAGCATTGCCTGCGCCATGGCGGCATGAATTTACGCATTTAAAAAGCTATCCGGTCTATATAGAGCAGCGTGCTCAGTCAAAATATCTTTCGGTTTTTGGTGTTGATGCTGAAGCAATGATTGATGTTTTGCTTGGCACTGAGTTTCCTACCTTTACTTATGTAAATACTTATCAAGAAAAGCCAGTTGAGCAAGTAAAAGTCACTGTTTCTGCAGTTAACTTTCCTGCTGCGTATACGAAGTTTATCGCTTGTAGGCAGCAGTTATTGCCTTATGCAATGGCATCTTTACAAGATAAGGTGTTTTATTTTTCCGAGGCAGGTAAGCAAGTTAATAAGCAATATTTTGTGCTTGTTGAGAAAATCGCTGAGTATATGCAAGTAATGAAGGATACCAGGTTAGTCATAGCTAGTGATACGCAAAGTATAGGTAAGGCGGATGCGAGGTTATTTAAGCCTAGAGCGAAAAAAATTGTCGATTTACTGGTGAAACAAGGCATTAAGGAATCACGTATTGCAGTAAAGTCTGGGTTTTCAGTTACTGATCTAGAAAATAATGACAAAACGTTTCGTGTGCATGTTTTTGGTCCTGATGTTTTAAAGATGTTTTGGTTTAATAAAGGTAGTTTTCACTTAACAGCCAAAGAAAAGCAGCGCTTAGACTTAGTTGCGCAATATATACAGCATCAAACGAAAGCGCTAATCATTAATAGTCATACCGATGGTATGGGGCGCAAGGCGAATAATATGGTTGTGGCGCAAAAGCGGGGCGAGGTTGTTAAACGTTATTTGGAGGCTCAAGGCGTATCAGCGGATAAGTTGGTTGTGCGGGCTTATGGTGAAAAGAAGCCTGTTGCAAGTAATCGTACGCGAGCAGGTCAGGCGAAAAATCGGCGAGTTAAATTGAGTTTTGCGCGTTGATATAAGGTAAATACAGTAGTATTCTGCACTAGTTACGGTGTTTACGTTGAGTATGATAATCTATGTGCTTGTTAATTTTGATGTTTTCTAATTAAACAAAATTATCCTTGAAATTTAAAAAGAGATAATTCATAATAGCTGTTCTTCAACGCTAGTGGTTGTCGACATTATGGTTACTGTGTCGGTCCTCTCGCAACGATATTCTGTCAACTCCGCCAGGCCTGGAAGGGAGCAACGGTAGCAGAAGATTCGTGTGCCGAGATGTGGCTGGCATGGTAGCCGCCCAATCTAAAAATCTACCACGCAGCCATGAATCATCAGGTTCTCGCTAGAAAATGGCGTCCGCATAATTTCACCGAAATTGTTGGTCAAGAGCATGTTAGTCAATCGTTGATTAATGCTTTACAGAACAACCGCTTACATCATGCTTATTTATTTACAGGCACTCGCGGTGTAGGAAAAACTACTATTGCTAGGATCTTAGCAAAAGCAATTAACTGTGAAAATCTTCAAGATTATAATCCCTGTGGGGTTTGTGCTGTCTGCACGGCTTTGGATGAAGGGCGCTTTCTTGATTTAATCGAAGTTGATGCAGCCTCCCGCACTAAAGTCGAAGATACTCGTGATTTATTAGATAACGCGCAATATGCTCCGAATAGTGGAAAATACAAAGTTTACATAATTGATGAAGTGCATATGCTCTCAGGGCATAGTTTTAATGCTTTACTCAAAACCTTAGAAGAGCCGCCTGAGCATGTTAAGTTCTTACTGGCGACTACTGATCCACAAAAAATCCCTGTCACTGTTTTATCCCGTTGTTTACAATTCAATCTAAAGCGACTATCAATTAGTCAAATTAGTGAGCAAATGGCTTATATTCTCGGTGAAGAAAAAATCGAATTTGAAACTAGTGCTTTGCGTTTACTGGCGCGTGCAGCTGATGGTAGTATGCGTGATGGGCTTAGCTTATTAGATCAAGCGATAGTCTATGGTAATGATGTGATCAGTACGGAAACAGTTAGTCATATGTTGGGTACAATTGCTCAGCAGCCAGTAGAAGATTTGCTGCGTAGCTTAGCGGAGAATAATGCCGCAGGCGTACTGCATAAGGTTAATGAAATGGCTGAGTTAACGCCTGATTTTTCCAGTATATTGCAGCAACTGCTACATGTTTTACATCGCTTAGCATTGGTTCAGCAGGTTCCTGCTATGGCGGAGTCGGATGATGATGCTGATATCTTGCGTGAACTCAGTCCGTTATTTTCTGCTGAAGAATTACAGCTGTATTATCAAATTGCCTTAATGGGGCAAAAAGATTTGAGCTTATCTCCAGACCCAAAGTCTGGTTTTGAGATGGTCTTGCTAAGAATGCTTGCATTTAATCCACAAAAGAATAGTGTAAGCGTGCAAAAAGTCACTCCAGCCATTGCGCAAAAGGCATACTCTGCAATGGTGCAAGCGCCAGTGTCCAGGCCTGAGGCTGGCACTGATGAAGCTGGAAATTTGCAATCGAAGCCTGCTGCCCCATCAGCTGCAGATGTTCAAACTATGCCCCCTAGGGACCAGCAGTCATGGCATGAAATAGTGGCAACCATGAAAGTTGTCGGGCTAACTCGCGAATTAGCGAATAATTGTATTTTAGAAGGGGTTGATGAGCAGCAGTGTCGTTTGATTTTAGATCCTAGGCAGGCGCAAATTAGAAGTCCTCGTTCTGAAGAAAAGTTACAAGCAGCTGTGCAAACTTATTATGGGCGACCGCTCAAATTAGTGATTAAAACTGAAGCGGTTGTTGCAGATACGCCGGCTGTGCAAATACAAAAAGATAAAATTAACCGTCAACAGGAGGCTGTTGACGCTATTGATAATGATGAAAATATACAGGCATTAAAAGCAAATTTTGATGCTCGTGTCATTCCTGGTTCAATCGAGCCAGTTCAAAATAATGATTAGGAGAACTTAATGAAGGGCGCACTTGGCAACATTATGCAACAAGCTCAGCAGATGCAAGAAGACATGCAGAAAGCTCAAGCTGAACTTGAAAGCATAGAGATAACTGGCGAGTCTGGTGGGGGGATGGTTAGTATTCTAATGACGGGCAAAAGGGAAGTGCGTAAAGTTTCCATTGATGATACTTTAGTGGGCGATGACAAAGAAATGCTAGAGGATTTAGTCGCTGCTGCGATTAATGATGCGGTGCGTAAGGTTGCTAAAATAAAAAAAGAAAAAATGGGCGATGTGACTGCTGGCATGCCTATTCCTCCTGGGTTTAAAATGCCATTTTAAATATGCAAAAACAAGGCTTATTAACTGAAGTCATTGATGCCTTGTGTTGTTTGCCTGGAGTTGGCCCTAAGTCAGCGCAACGTATGGCACTACATCTCTTTCAACGAGACCGAGGTGGGGCTGATAATTTAGCTAAGGCATTGCAATTAGCAGCCGATAAGCTGGGCAATTGCAAAAAATGCCGTACTTTAACTGAGCATGAATTATGCAGTATTTGTGCTAGCCCTACACGCGATCAACATTTAGTTTGTGTAGTCGAAAGTCCGGCAGATGTTTGGGTTATTAATCAAGCAACAGAGTATCAGGGTGTGTTTTTTGTTTTAAATGGTCGCTTATCGCCTTTAGATGGTATTGGTCCTGATGAAATCGGCATAGATCAGCTTGAGCAGCAATTAGCGAGTCAGCAAATAACCGAGCTTATTCTGGCAACCAACTCTACGGTCGAAGGCGAAGCAACTGCGCATTTTATTGCTCAGTTAGCTTTAGCTCATCATGTGAAAGTTAGTCGTCTCGCGCATGGTGTGCCTGTAGGTGGTGAACTCGAATTTATTGATAGTAGTACGTTGGCGCATGCCTTCAGTGGGCGTCGTGAAATTGAATAGGATAGAGCTATGACAGATTGTTTGTTTTGTAAAATGGTTGCTGGGGAAATTAAGCCTGATGTAGTTTACGAAGATGAGCAAGTTCTCGCGTTTAGAGATATTAGTCCTAAAGCGCCGACTCATATCTTAGTTGTTCCTAAACAGCATGTGGCTACTTTAAATGATTTGCAGGATACAAAACTTGCAGGACATTTATTGCAAACGGTTGCGCAGATTGCAGCAACAGAAGGTATTTCCGAAGCAGGCTACCGTACCGTTATTAACTGCAATAATGAAGGCGGGCAAGAGGTTTATCATTTGCATTTACATTTATTAGGTGGCCGTTCTATGACATGGCCCGCCGGGTAATATAATGCTAAGTAATGTGACTGCAGAGCAGGCTTTTGAGTGGGCTGAGCGTTTAACACGACAAAGTGATTTCAACGCTTTAACCAAAGAAATGGATGTCATTCTAGGGGCGCTATCTGGAGTGCAGAAGGTGGCTATTTATGAGGTTTATGCTGGGAAACAGGTTAGAGCGGATGACAATAGTGCCGTGGAAAGAGTGGTTCGTCGTTTTCCTGTGGACTTTGCAACAATTGAGCACCATGATGAGTTTGCGGATTTATTGAATACTGTGGTTATAGTTACTGATGTTCAAGTGGTTGAGTATAAATCTGAGCGGTTAGTTTTATTGCACATTCCTAATTCTATTGGTCCGGATAGAACGATACTGCTTAAAGCTGAAATTAGCGACCGACTGATTGAGTTGTGTCAGTGCTTATTAGCTATTTACGCTAATCAAGTGCAACTGCATGATAATAAAGAGCGTGATTTGCTGACGCGTTTACCAAATAGGCAGTCTTTTGATATGCGTTTGTTTCAGGTTTGCGAGTATTTTCGCGAGCACCATTTAAGTGATGCAGTGCAAGATAAAGGGTCTTGGATTGCCATGCTGGATATTGATCATTTCAAAGCGGTGAATGATTCTTTTGGGCATTTATATGGCGATGAAGTTTTACTGCATTTTAGCCAAATTATGGAAAAAAGCTTTCGCTATAATGACTTCTTATTTCGTTTTGGCGGCGAAGAATTTATAGTGATCTTGAATCTCGTAGATATGGTCTCAGCTAAAGAGGTTTTTCAGCGTTTTAGAGAAGCCATTGCCCAATTTAAATTTCCAACTGTGGGACGTGTCACAGTAAGTATTGGTGTGACCCATATTGATAGTAATGCCCTGCCAGCAAGTTTACTGGATTATGCGGACAAGGCTTTATATCATGCAAAAGGGTCGGGTCGTAACCAGGTGGTTTTTTATGAGGATATGGATATAGAAATGCCTGTTGAAGACGACTCAGATATTGAATTATTTTAAGGTTACATTTTTTCGCGCAACTTTAGAAAACGTTGATAACGTATTTCAGAAATAACGCCGCTCTCTACCGCCGCACGTACTGCACAGCCTTTGTCTTGTACATGGCTGCAGTCATTAAATTGACAGTGATCTAAATGAGCTTGGAACTCTCTAAAGCCATAAGCTAATTGTCCCTCAGAAAGCCCTGCTAAACCAAAAATTGCCACTCCTGGACTATCAATTAAATCTCCGCCATCAGGTAAGTGATATAGAGTTGCCGCAGTTGTCGTATGTCTGCCATGCTTGGTTGTTTCAGAAACCGTATTAGTTTTTAGGTTTTTATCAGGAATAAGTGAATTGGTTAGTGATGATTTTCCAACACCTGACTGGCCGCTGAAGATATTAATTTTATTTGTTAAGGCCTGCTTTAATTGATCGATACCGATATTATCTAGCGCACTGACACGAAATAATGGATAACCAAGTTTGGTATAAGTTTCGAGTTCGTTTTCTATTCTGTCAGATGCTATTAAATCTGCTTTATTATAGATTAGTAGAGCATCAATGTTGCGGTTTTCACAGATGGCCAAATACTGATCAATTAATAAGAAGTCACAATACGGTTCCGTAGCAAAAACCACAAAAATTTGGTCGATATTAGCCGCAACTGGGCGTGTTTTTTTGCCTTTATTGGGGCGCTCTAAGAGTGAGTGGCGCGGGAGAAGTTCTTCGATCCGGCCTTGCTCTGGTGCAACAATAATGAGCTTAACTTTATCTCCAGCGGCAACGGTTTCTAGCTTTCTACGTGTTTGGCAAAGAATGATTTCATTATTGACTTCAACTGCGATACCTTGGCCTAGGTGGGAAATAACGAGACCTGAATAAAGTTCTGTCATGTGGGTAAATAGGTGGGGTTTTACTGCATTATAGAAATCATAAAGACCGCAGAGAAATATACAATGAATTCTCTGTGGCCTTTGTGTTGTAGGTTTAGCTTGTGCTTATAATTTAGGCTCTAAATGCGCAATACGAATTGCAGCAGGTGGATGACTATAATGAAAGGCAGAAAATAAAGGGTCTGGTGTTAAAGTGCTGGCATTCTCTTTGTATAGCTTTACTAGTCCACTGATTAATTTGCTTGCTTGCGCATGTTCGGCAGCAAAATCATCAGCTTCAAACTCAAACTTACGTTGGAAATAGGCACTAATTGGCGTCATAAAGGTAGTAAAGACAGGCGAAACCAGCATAAATAGCAATAAAGCAGCAGCATTAGAAGCTGCATTGACACCTAAGCCAGTAAAGAACCACTCTTGAGTAATTAGCCAGCCTAGTACACCTAAGCTAATCAAGCTCATAATTGAGCTAGCCACTAGCATTTTAATAACGTGTTTGCGCTTAAAGTGACCGAGTTCATGTGCTAGTACGGCTTCCATTTCATCATCATCTAATGATTCAGCAAGTGTATCAAAAAATACGATGCGTTTATTGCTGCCCATGCCAGTGAAATAAGCATTACCATGACCGGAGCGTTTTGAACCGTCCATAATGAAAATACCATTGCTACTAAAACCGCAACGATCGAGCAATTGATTAATACGCTCTTTTAATGTGCCCTCTTCTAAGGGAGTGAAATCATTAAATAAAGGCGCAATAACGGTAGGATAAAGCCAGCTCATAAGTAATGAGAAACTCATCAAAATAGCCCATGTCCAGATCCACCATGTGTCACCTATTGCTTGCATAACCCATAAAATTAAAGCTAATAAAGGTAGACCAATAACTGCAACTAAAGCAAGTTGCATCAGTTGATCTTTGATGAACTGGTTCATAGTGCTTTTGTTAAAGCCATATTTTTCTTCGATAACGAAGGTTTGATACAGTGTAGTTGGTAGTTCAAATAGGGACATAAGGAAGAAAATGCTCGCTAATGAAGCTATTCCTGCAACGATAGGCGAGAATTCAAAGCCCGCCCAAAAGTTAAAAACTAAGCTAATACCGCCACCGAGTGTGAGTAGTAATAAAAAAACGATACCGACAACGCTATCTATGTCGCCCAGCTTACCTTTTTCTACAGTGTAATCAGCCGCTTTTTGATGCGCTTCTAAGGTGATAGACTCTGTGAAAGCTTCGGGTACTTGATCGCGATGTTTGAGTACATAGCTTGCTTGGCGTTTGGATAGCCAAAATTGCACGGAATAAGAGAGCACCAGTGCGATTAAAAATATATAAGTAAAAGTATTCATTTGTGGATAAATTTAAAGAGTTAAAAAAGGGCTTAGTTGAGCATTAGCCATACAGATTAGCCAATGCTACAATTTACCGCAACTTTAAATGAATATATGGACTGAGTAAATGACTCAAAATGCGGAAAATCTTATCTGGATTGACTTAGAAATGACGGGCTTAGACCCAGATAATGATTTAATTATTGAAATAGCAACGATAGTAACTGATAAATACTTGAATGTGTTGGCGACAGGCCCTGTGCTGGCTGTGCATCAAAGTGATGCTGCTCTCTCTGCTATGGATGATTGGAATCAAGAGCATCATGGTAAATCTGGACTTATTGAGCGGGTTAAAGCTTCGGCAATTAATGATGCGCAAGCTGAGCAGCAAACCATTGAATTTTTAAAGCAATGGGTGCCTGCTGGTACCTCACCTATGTGTGGTAATAGTATTGGTCAAGATCGACGTTTTTTATATCGTCGCATGCGCCATTTAGAAGAGTTTTTCCATTATCGTAATTTAGATGTTTCTACACTTAAGGAGTTGGCTGCACGTTGGGCTCCTGAAGTGAAAGAATCATTCAAGAAAAAAGAAACGCATCAAGCTTTGGAGGATGTTATTGAGTCGATTGAAGAATTAAAGCATTATCGTGAGCATTTTATTAAAATTTAATCAGGTCTGACATGAACTCATTAATTGCCGTTGCTTTTGGTGGCGCGGGTGGCGCGGTTCTGCGTTTCTTAGTGTCTTCTGGAGTTTATCAGTGGTTAGGTCGAGGGTTTCCCTACGGTACATTGGCTGTTAATATTATTGGTTCTTTTTTTATTGGCTTATTGACCGAGGCGCTAATTTTACAGCGTATCCCTATTAGCCTTGAATATCGCGCTGCGATTTTGGTTGGTTTTTTAGGTGCGTTCACGACATTTTCTACTTTTTCATTAGAAACTATTTATTTACTTGAGCAAGGCAATATATCTAAGGCACTATTAAATATAGCGATTAGTATTTTTGCTTGTTTATTTGCAGTCTGGATAGGGCTGCTCATGGCAAGGTCATTATTTATGTATTCAGGGGGTGTTGCGCGCGGCACCGAATGGATGTTCCCGTATGCCTTGTTAGTAGTTAATGCGATAGGTATTTTTTTGATCGGTCTCATTGCGACTACCTTGATGCAGAAAGTCGATATTATTGAAGAGTATAAAGTCGCTATTGCTGTCGTTTTGGTGGGAGTGTTTATTACTTTGTCTGGATTATATTTGATTTTGCATCTTATCGAGGGCGGGTTTTCTATAAAAACACATGTAAATTTAATGCTAGGCGTATTTTTAGCGAATACTTTAGTTTGTTTGTTTTTTCTGTGGATAAGTTTATTGGTAGGTAAGCAATTATGAGTCAAAGGGAAATTACTATTGCGCGTGTTTATACCTTAGAAGGTCATGACCATTTAAATCAAACCTTGGAAATTTTACAGCATGAGGAAGTCGCCGGCGTCACAGTAACCAGAGGTATTGCTGGTATTGGTTCGACAGGAGAGTTACATACTTCATCGTTATTGAGTTTATCCTTGGAATTACCGATTATTATTGAATTTCATGATGAGCCAGAAAAGGTAGAAAGCATCATTGCCACTCTTAAAGCTAAGCTAGACCTTAAGCATATTGTGAGTTGGCCTGCTACGGCGCATATTTAAAGCATAAGAGATTATTTCTTAATCCTAATTAAAAAAACTAAAAGGTAACAATTAACATGTTAGACCCGCAATTATTTAGATCAGATCTTGAATCTGTGCAAGTGCAACTAAAAAGACGAGCTATTGATTTCGATGCTGATTTTTATACTGATTTAGAAAATAAACGTAAAGCAATACAAGTTAAAACTCAAGAATTACAAAATGAACGTAATTCTCGCTCGAAAGCGATTGGCCAAGCGAAAGCAAAAGGTGAAGATGTACAGCCTTTATTGGATCAAGTACAAGGGTTTGGCGATCAATTGAAAGAAGCTGAGATTGAGCTTGCTGGTGTGCAGGCGCAAATGCAGGCTTTGATGGAGAGTTTACCCAATATTCTTGATGCTGCTGTGCCGGCAGGTAAAAGCGAAGATGATAATGTTGAAATAAGCCGTTGGGGCGAGGTGCCTAAGTTTGATTTTGAAGTGAGGGATCATGTCGATTTAGGTGCATTACACAAAGGCATGGACTTTGAAGTGGCGGCTAAAATTACTAGTGCGCGTTTTGTAGCATTGAAAGGTAATATTGCGCGTCTGCAAAGAGCTTTGGTTCAATTTATGCTGGATACGCATGCTGATGATCACGGCTATGAAGAAACTTATGTGCCTTATATTGTTAATGCCGATAGTTTGTACGGTACGGGGCAATTACCTAAGTTTGCCGACGATTTATTTAAAGTAAGCTCTGACCCAGATTTATATTTAATTCCGACAGCTGAAGTGCCGGTGACTAATATCGTGCGTAATGAGATTGTTGATAATGCCGATATGCCAATGAAAATGGTCGCGCATACGCCGTGTTTTCGTAGTGAGGCAGGTGCTTATGGTCGGGATGTGCGCGGTTTAATTCGTCAGCATCAGTTTGAAAAAGTTGAATTAGTGCAAGTGGTGAGAGCAAGTGAGTCCGAGCAGGCGCATGAAGACTTAACAGGGCATGCTGAAGCTATATTGCAAAAGTTAAACTTACCTTATCGTAAAGTTTTATTGTGTGCCGGAGACACGGGTTTTTCTTCGTCAAAAACTTATGATTTAGAAGTTTGGTTGCCAGGTCAAGATACGTTTAGAGAGATTTCTTCGTGTAGTAACTTTAAAGATTTTCAAGCACGTCGTTTAAAAGCTCGCTGGCGTAACCCAGAAACAGGTAAGCCGGAATTAGTGCATACTTTAAATGGCTCGGGTTTGGCCGCAGGTCGTACTTTAGTTGCTGTGATGGAAAATAACCAGACTGCAGAAGGTGATATTAATATTCCGGAAGCATTACAGTCTTATATGGGCGGGTTAAAGGTGATTAGCGTAGGTAAATAAAAACCGAAGGGGGGCGTATGTCGCACACACGGTGAAGGTGTCAGTTGTTTTATTGACTGGTTTTGCTTTGTTCGAGGGTTGCGTTAGTGCAGGGGATGATGAGGCTAAAGCCTTGGATTTTTCTTTGCATTGGACGATGAAAAAGTATGCTCCAGTTATTATTAAGCACAGAAAGGATGAAACATTAGATATTCGAGGTATTTTTGAATCTAAAGAGGAGGAGTTGAATATAGAGCTGGATGCTCATTTTGAATCGCCACATAAGGAAAATAAAGATCGAGAGGTTACGCCAGATGGATTAGGTGTTGGTATTAAATTTGGAATTTAAGACATAAAAAAGCCCCTGTTACTTTAGTAGTAACAGAGGCTTTTTTGTTGGAGCTATTGGTTTTTTATCTACCAGTAATGGTAAAGCCTACGCGACGGTTTTCTGCGCGTCCAGCTTCCGTATCATTAGTAGCAATAGGAGTTGACTCACCAAAACCTTTAACGGTTATACGGTTAGCATCAATGCCTTTACTAGCTAAATGATCTTTAACGGCTTGCGCTCTGCGTACTGATAAACCTTGGTTATAGTTAGCATCGCCTCGGCTATCAGTGTGACCTTCAATTTGAACAGTCATGCTTGGGTTTACTTCCAAGATATGTACTGCATTGTCAAATAAGGAAGCATACTGTGCTGGGATTTCAGCTTTATCGAAGCCGAACTCAAGTTCATTAAATGACCAGCAGCCTTGTGAGTTAACATGCGCTCCTTTAGAGGTGCCAGGGCATTTATCTCTGCTGTTAATAACACCATCACCATCAGTATCATTATTAACGGTTGCGACGACAGGTGTCAGAACGGTTTTATTAAATAACATGCCTTCAACAAATGAAGCGACTGCAGGGCTAGAGTTTAGTTCCGCAGCTGTTATACCAGTTCCACAGCCAGCAATAGCAGATAAGCCTTGTAAGAAAGCTTTGCCTTCTTGATTATCTTCGTTGCCAACCCAAACAGAGTAGACGCATAAACGATCACCAAATTTATCTTCTAAATCTTGTGTCGCTGATAACGCTCTTGAAGATATTTGGTGGCCATCACTGATAACTAATAATGCAATATTGCCAGGTGCTTTGTCAAGATCGGTTGATGCTGCAGATAGTGCGTCTTCCATTGGAGATCCGCCGCTAGCGCACTCTGCTTGGTCAAGGCTTGATTGAACGGCATTAGTTGAATAGCTGCTAATGTCTTGCACAAGATCATTTGAACAAAAGCCAAAACCAAAAGTACGCAAACCTGAAGAAAGTTTGATATTTTCTGGGATAGATTTATTGATGTTATGTAAAGTTTGCTTTTCTACATTAAATTTTGTATCACCTGAAGAATTGCCGTCATAAACCGCGTTAGTAGAAGAAGATGCATCTAAAACAACAAATAAAGTATCGGTTTTTTGTTTAAAATCAGCCGTTGAGCTGTTTTGTCCAACAGGAGCAGCAGTAAAGCTTGGGTATGAGGTTGCTTGAGTTGCACAACCCGATAATAAAGCTAGACCTGTAATGGATACAGCAGGGATTATTATTTTCTTTAGCATATTTTCTTCCTAAAAACGTGAGAATAATATTCAATTTTAACAGTTTTATTTTTTTTTGAAAGCAACATTACAAAATGTGAGTTTTACATGGAATAATAGCTTGTAAATTAATTGGATGGGAGAAGGGTAATGAAAGTAGTACAAATAATAATTGCTGGTTGCTTACTAGTTATCAGTATGAATAGTTTTGCGGATGTTTTTTCTGATATAAAACAGCAAGCAGAGGGCGGGGATGCATTGGCGCAAGCTAAAATAGGAGCTATGTATCAGTTAGGTCGAAACGGAGTAGGTAAAGATGCACAAGAATCAGCAAACTGGATGCTGAAAGCGGCAAACCAAGACATGGTTGAGGCGCAGGTTTTTATGGCGGCACTCTATGATCGAGGTTTAGGTGTTAAACAGAATTATACTAAAGCAACCGAATGGTATGAAAAAGCAGCAAAACAAAAGCATGGGACGGCTCTGGCGATTTTAGGCCGAAATGAAGTGGCAAAGGGTGGTATAGCTTTTGATTATAAAAGCATGCGCCTAAGAGCATCGAAACAAATTCCTGTAGAATACTCCAAACGATTTTTAAGACAGAAATAAATATATAGAACTATGAGTGTAAAAACACGATTTGCCCCAAGCCCAACAGGCTACTTGCACGTAGGCGGTGCTCGTACTGCTTTATTTTCTTGGTTGCATGCAAAAAAGAATAACGGAACCTTTGTTTTGCGTATCGAAGATACTGATTTGGAACGCTCAACACAAGCATCAGTAGATGCAATTTTAGAAGGTATGGAGTGGCTGGGTTTAGGTTATGAAGAAGGGCCTTTTTATCAAACGCACCGCTTCGATCGCTATAAAGAAATTATTCAGCAATTATTAGATCAAGGTGATGCTTATTATTGCTACTGCTCTAAAGAAGAGCTGGAAGCTTTACGTGAACAACAAATGGCAGATAAAGAAAAGCCACGTTATAACGGTAAATGCCGTGAAATTTCTGAAGATAAAGCTGAATTAAATCGCGTCATTCGCTTTCGTAACCCTGACCAAGGTGAAGTAGTCATTGATGACCTAGTTAAGGGTAAGATTGTCGTTGCCAATAAAGAACTAGATGATTTAATTATTGCCCGTACGGATGGAACGCCAACGTATAACTTAACCGTTGTAGTTGATGATATGGATATGGGGATCACTCATGTAGTGCGCGGTGATGATCATGTTAATAATACGCCAAGACAAATAAATATTTTAAAAGCGCTAGGTGCAGAGCTGCCGCATTATGCCCATTTGCCGATGATCTTAGGTGATGATGGGGCTAGATTATCAAAGCGCCATGGTGCTGTTAGCGTAATGCAGTACCGTGATGAGGGCTATTTGCCTGAAGCTCTGTTAAATTATTTAGTTAGGTTAGGTTGGTCGCATGGCGATCAAGAAATCTTTAGTAAAGCAGAGATGATTGAATTGTTTGATCTGAGTCAGGTCAATGTTTCAGCTTCTGCATTCAATACTGAAAAACTATTATGGCTTAATCACCAATATATTATGAATAGTGAGCCTGAGCTGGTTGCTAAGCATCTTGAGTGGCATATGCAGCAGCGTGGGATAGATGCGGCAACACAAGGTCCTGCTTTGGTTGAGCTTGTTAAGGCGCAACGCGAGCGATGTAAAACATTGGTTGAGATGGTTGACGCTAGCCTGTATTTTTATCAAGATTTTACTGAATATGATGAAAAAGCAGCAAAGAAAAATTTTAAAGCAGATGCTATTGTGCCATTGCAAGCTTTATTAGATGCTTTTAATAGCGTGGTTGAGTGGGAAGGCGGTGCGTTACATGAAATAGTCTTGCAAACAGCCGAAACTTTAGAGTTAAAATTAGGTAAGGTTGCACAGCCCTTGCGTGTTGCAGTCAGTGGCGCAGGAATGTCACCGTCTATTGATGTTACTTTATCTTTATTGGGCAAGGAAAAGACTTTAAAACGTCTCGAGAATGCAATAAATTACATAAAAGAAAAAAATAACTAGACACAGTTAGATTTAGGTATATAATAATGGAACTCAACTAAGGGGCCATAGCTCAATTGGGAGAGCGCAACACTGGCAGTGTTGAGGTCGGCGGTTCGATCCCGCCTGGCTCCACCA
>CBDUDP010000020.1:0-73302 GCA_965365945.1 uncultured Gammaproteobacteria bacterium | reverse complement strand
TATAAACAAGTGGGTTAAATAATTCTGTGTTTTTAGAGATGCATTTAATATACAAGGTTGGGGTGAAGTATGAACCCCAACAACTGACACAAGGTAAGTCATTGATTGTTAGGGTTCGCAAGCTCACCCTAACCTACGGAACTAATATACGACCTAATTAGGTGAAAATACAAAAGTAAAACTTCTAAACTTGCTAAAGGCATTTGGGTCTTGGGGTACGGGCAATGGTGAAGCCTTAAATACCGCTCGTTCCGCTGAATCATCAAATAATTGATTACCACTACCTTTAACTACCACAACGGACATAACATCACCGCTGGGGATAAGCCCAACTCTAATAGTACAGGCTAATTTCCCTGATACCTTACTGGGTCGATTCCAATTTTGTGTCACTTTACGCTCAATTAAAACCTTGGCATCTGCGGTTGCTTTTTTTGCAATTCTAGCATTTTCTGAGCGTACTCTGTTTACCTCTGCCTGCTTGGCTGCCGCTTTTTTTTGTCTTGCTAGTTCCTCTTGATGTTGTTTTTCTTTAGCTATTTTTTGCTGTTTCTCAGCTTTTTTACGCGCCACTTCTTGTTTCTCTGCCGCAACTTTACGCTGCTCTTCTGCTACTCGCTCAGCCTCTTGCTTACGTTTTTTCTCTACTGCCTGCGCTTTCTCTTTAGCGATTCTTTTTTGCTTTTCTAATACAACGGCCTGTTTAATAGCTGCTAATTTTTTTGCTTCATTCTTGGCCTCTTGTTGCAGGCGTTTGGCTTCTACTTTAGCAGCTTTCTCTACCTTTAAGCGCTTAGTTTTAGCTTGCTCAATACGTAATTTTTCTTGCTTTAATTGCTTAGCAAACTGGTCTTTCTGCTGTTGTCGATGATTTAACTTTTTTTCTTCCGCTTGTTGTAATTCTTTTGCTTTTTCTGCAACGACATTCTCATCTAAAATGGAAGCCACAATAATTTCAGGGACTTTCTCTTGCACCTGAGGCGTCGGTTCGCTGATAAAATTAAAGGCAAACAAACCCATAATAGAAAAATGCAAACTCAGCGCTAAAATAAAAGCAAATGCGTATTTTTGTAGATTACTCATTGTGCGAAGTTTTCCGTCATTAATCCGACATTCGGTACGCCCGCATTTTTCAATGCAGCCATCACAGTAACCACTTTACCGTATTCGACTTGTTTATCACCACGAATATACACTTGCGTCTTAGGTTTATTCTTACGTACCGCAGCGGTTAATAATAATACCTCATTCGCACTCACCGGCTCTTCATCACCACCATTCCCTAAGTCTATAAAGTATTGCCCCGCCTTATCAACGGTAATAATGATTGGCGAAGGCGCATTTTCTTGATCAACTTGCTGAGAATCCGCTTGCGGTAAATCAACATCAACACCTGATTGAATCAAAGGTGCAGTAATCATAAAAATAATCAGCAAAACTAAGGTTACATCTATATAAGGTACGACATTAATTTCTGCCATCGGTTTTCTACGGGCATTACGTCTAGCCATTATGCATGCGCCTGACGCTGTAATAAGACGACAAACTCATCGACAAATATTTCATATCGGCCCGATAAACGATCAACTCGAGTAGAAAATCGGTTATAGGCAACAACAGCTGGAATGGCTGCAAACAAGCCTATTGCTGTCGCCACTAATGCCTCTGCAATACCCGGCGCAACTTGCGCTAAGGTCGCTTGTTTAGCCGAAGACAAAGAGCGAAATGAGTTCATAATCCCCCAAACTGTACCAAATAAACCCACATAAGGACTGGTCGAGCCAACCGTTGCTAAAAAAGGCAGGCTTTCATCTAATCTATCCAGTTCACGTGACAATTCTATGCGCATCGCTCTTTGCGCATTTTCCACTTTATCAGAGGCTGATACACCAGCTACTTTATGCATACGCGAAAATTCTTTATAACCAGCTATAAAGATTTTTTCTATACCTTGTACCTCTCTGCCTTCTTCGGTAATTTTGTTATACAGTTGACTTAAATCACCTCCAGCCCAAAAATCAGCTTCAAATTGCTCGGTCACTGCAAATTCATTTTTTAATTCTTTACGCTTAGCGAAAATAAAAGTCCAAGACATCACCGAAGCGACTAATAGAATTAACATCACCAATTGAACGACTAAACTGGCTTGGCTAATTAAATAGAAAATAGATAAATCGTTATTCATTGTTTAAGGCTTGCTTTAGAAAATCAGGAATCAATTGAGGGCGCATCGTATTAGAATCCAAACATGCAATCCGAATTGTTGCTTTGCTTAGTACTTCCTCTTTACGCATGATAGTTTGTTCAAAAATCAAACTAGCACTTTTTACTAAGCTTAAGCCGGCACTGACTTCAAGCAAATCATTAAATTTAGCAGGCTGCAAATAATCAACTTGCACAGAACGAACGACAAAAATCACATTCTGCTGAGCCATTAATTCATCTTGCTCAAAGCCCATCGCGCGCAACATTTCAGTACGTGCACGTTCGTAAAACTTGAGATAGTTGGCATAAAAAACCACGCCGCCAGCATCCGTGTCTTCATAGTAAACCCGTACCGGCCAATTAAATTGTTTGTTCATATATTTATAAATCCTCGTTCCCATTCTATGCGTCACTGCCATTAAGTTAACGAACTATCATTTAAAAAAATAATGTGTCATGGAGGGAATTTTAGCTGCGATTTCATACAAGTCGCAGCTAAAATTCCCTCCTACAAAGACTCTCATAATTAAAGGTGCTAAATTAACTTAAGATCGTGATGCTCTGAGTGAGAATGCTCCCCCTAGAAACTCAAAGCATTAATCAGTACAAACGTCATCCACTTCTACATTAGGAGCTTGCGGCGCTTTTAAACCAAAATGCTGGTACGTTTTCCCCGTAACCACACGCCCTCTCGGAGTACGCATAATAAACCCTTGCTGAATCAAATAAGGTTCCAAGACATCTTCTATCGTGCCTCGCTCTTCACTAATCGCCGCTGCCAACGTATCTAAACCCACCGGACCGCCATCAAAATTATCAATAATGGTTTTCAACAAGCGTCTATCTAATTGATCAAATCCACAATGATCCACTTTTAACATGCTTAAGGCCTGTTGAGCCGTGCCTTCGCTAATCGCACCATCGCCTTTGACTTCCGCATAATCACGCACCCGACGCAATAAACGGTTGGCGATACGTGGTGTGCCGCGCGAGCGTTTCGCAATTTCATGCGCGCCACGCTGATCAATTTTTATACCCAAAACACCGGATGAACGCGTGACAATAAATTGCAATTCTTCAACTGAATAAAATTCCAAACGCTGGATAATACCGAATCGATCACGTAAGGGCGAAGTTAACAAGCCCGCCCGCGTCGTTGCACCCACTAAGGTAAAAGGCGGCAAGTCCAGTTTAATTGACCTTGCCCCTGGGCCTTCGCCAATCATTATATCAATCTGGTAATCCTCCATCGCAGGATACAAGATTTCTTCAACAGCAGGGCTAAGGCGATGAATTTCATCAATAAACAGCACATCATGCGCTTCTAAATTGGTTAATAAAGCCGCTAAATCACCTGCTTTATCCAACACAGGCCCTGAAGTTTGACGTAAATTAACATTCATCTCATTGGCAATAATATTTGCCAATGTGGTTTTACCTAAACCCGGAGGGCCAAAAATCAAAACATGATCTAAGGCCTCTTTACGTGCAGTAGAAGCTTGAATAAACACCTCCATCTGATCACATAAGGCCTGTTGCCCGACATAATCTTTTAGTGTTTTCGGTCTTATCGCACGATCATGCCGTTCTTCATCTGTATTTTCATGCGCAGTTATTACGCGATCCGTTTCAATCACTTAACTTTACCCTGCAAAGCCAAGCGAATAATTTCTTCACAAGTTTTATCTTCTTGCGCGATATTTTGCACCATTTTACTGGCATCAGCTGGCTTATAACCTAAAGCACATAAAGCACTAATTGCCTCTTGTTTAGCATGACTACGAGGTACCGCAGCAGCTCCATCAGCTACGCTTGTTTGCTCAGCGTTAGATTCACCAGCAGCAGGTAATTTATCACGCATTTCAATAATCAAACGTTCGGCGGTTTTTTTACCCACGCCAGGCAAACGTACTAATGCTGCTGTGTCATTATCTTGAATACAACGATAAAATTCATCCGAACTTTGCCCCGATAAAATCGTCAATGCCAATTTAGGCCCAACACCATTCACTTTTATTAAAGTGCGAAACATCACTCTATCGGCTTCTGTTGAGAAACCAAATAAAATATGCGCATCATCTCTAATCACCAAATGTGTATGCAATTGAACGGTTTCGCCCATCGCTGGCAAATTATAAAAAGTAGTCATCGGTGCTTCTACTTCATAGCCCACACCTTGCACATCTAAAACCAACATTGGCGGTGCTTTAGCCACTAATTTACCGCGTAAAAATCCAATCAAGAGCGTGTTCCTTGTGTTAATCGTCGTTGCGTCTGCTGAAAGTTAGAGTGACACAAACTAATACCCAAAGCATCACTGGCATCAATCTGTAGCTCTCCTGTGATACTTAATAAAATCTTAACCATATGCTGTACTTGTAATTTATCAGCCGAACCTTTACCGACCACCGCTTGCTTTATCTCACGCGCTGCATACTCAAACACCGGAATATCAAATAATTGCACTGCACAAATAGCCGCACCTCGTGCTTGTCCTAATTTTAAAGCAGAATCCGCATTCTTATGCATAAACACCTGCTCTATCGCCATTTCAGTAGGCTGGTACTCTTCGACAACATCACTGATACCGGCAAAAATTTGCTTTAAGCGCAAAGGAAAATTATCACCTTTAATACGCAAACAACCACTCGCTACATATTTATAGCCCGTGGTTGTCTCATCGATCACACCAAATCCGGTCAGGCGCGAGCCTGGATCTATCCCTAAAATTCTAGCCATTTAATCCACAAACTCTAATACGGTTAAAGATTAAAGCTACCCACTTAAAACGAAACATATTAAAAACTGTAGGGTGTGGCTTTAGCCCACCAACACCGATCACCTGCTCTAAAGGCATTGGTATCTATACAACTTTTTGACATTAAAATACAACGAGTGGCAAGTCAAAATAGCTCTCTCCTTCTGAAGAGAGTTGGGGTGAGGAAAATAAAGTCAAAGCTTTATCTTATTTCCCCTCATCCAACCTTCTCCTTCTAGGGAAGGCTTTGAGACTTGTGTAAATATCTATGTTCTAAAAGCTGGCTAAAGCCACGCCCTACCAGTATAACTAATGCCTCGTCTTAAATGAGCACTCAAACCTGAGGTTTAAAAAAGATGTGCAAATTTTAACATCTTGCCTTAAAGTTATCGAATCAATCCAATACAATACTTGCAACAATAGAAAAACTTACTAACAGAGGGAAACAATGGAAGGCACATCACACCTTATTTGGAGCATGTTAGTTGGTGCTATAGGCTTAGGATTCTTTACTTATGGAACAAGGCAAAGGGCAATAGTGCCCTTATGCACTGCAGTCGCCCTGTTTATCTTTCCTTATTTTATTGAAAATATTTATGCACTGGTCTTCACAGGCATTACATTAGTGATCCTACCGTATTTTGTACGTTTATAGATAAGACAGCCAATCTTTGGCTAATATTTTAAGCCAGTACAATTTATGTAAGGAATGCACACAACCTTGTTACACCGAAAGATACGCAATGCGTACCCTACCTTAATGTTTCGCCTTAAGTGTAAGCCCTAACCTTTAAACTAAATACGCCAATACCGCTTGCAAGTCAGCTTCATGAGTAAATACATCCGCCTGCTCTTGGACAATTTTACGTGCAACCACTCCACCAAAACCTATGCAAAAGGCTCCGGCTTTTTTAGCTTCCATATCGGTATTACCATCACCAATCATGGCCATCTTTAATTTATCTGGATTAAGCTGTAAACAGACCTCTGTTTTGCCGCCATTTCGTGCCAAAGGTGATTGCTTGTTAAATCCAGCATAACCGCCTTTATCATCGAATAATACATCCACCGCATGTACATGTTGCTCATCGATATTTAATAACGCCGCCAAAGGTAAAATCGCTTGTTTTAATCCGCCACTGATAATATGTACTTGTTTACCTTGAGCTTGTAACTGCTGAAAAGTTTCCTGCACGCCTTGAACCATTCGCTTTATATATAAATCAGCCACCCAATCAATCGCAGTTTTATCAGGGCGAATCAAATCTAAGCGCTGACCATAAACCGACTCTAAAGATACCTCTCCATTCATCGCTGCATTAGTTAATGCCGCCATAGCAGCACCACAACCCGCACGATTAGCAAGTTCATCAATCCCTTCAATTTCACTTAAAGTACTATCGCAATCAAAACAAACAATCTCAAAACTCATTTTTTAAAAATCCCATAAATTCAAATCACCCCAAGCTTCAATTGACTATAAAGCAGTACACTCTACCTAACAATATTTCAGTTCCCCCTAAACGTCTCTAGAAAAAAGAAAAATACCAATTTACGATAAAAAAAGCTTCGGACATTACACTTTTTATTCACATTACACTGATTTAAACTGTAAACTTTAACGTTACTGACTAAAACACAGCATTGCATAGCCTGAGTAAACGCCACAGTTTACCTGTTTTGCTACCATCACTACACTGAAAATTGATAAATGAGCCATGTTTAAACCCAACAAATCCTTTTTATCCGCTAACATTTGGAAATATCGGCTGGTGTTTTGGCTCGGCGCTATTTTTATAGGCTTATTAATCGCTGCAATGACCTTACTCAGTGAGTGGGCTGCAGAATTGTACCGTACAACTTCACTGGCTTACCCTTGGTTTAACTTTGTCGTAGCCCCTTTTGGACTCGCTTTTACAGCTTGGCTAACCTTTCGCTTTTTCCCAGGTAGTCAAGGTAGTGGCATCCCTCAAGTTAAAACCGCCTTAGAAATCCCTTACACCTTAGATGAACGTTCTAAATTAGTTTCTTTACGTATTGCAATAGGTAAAACCTTTCTCCCTATTCTAGGTCTTTTATCAGGTGCCTCGGTTGGTTTTGGTGGGCCAGCGACTCATGTGGGTGCGTCATTAATGTCATCACTGGCTAAGGCCGCTAATTTCCCCTCTCATTATATGAGCAAGGGCTTACTATTAGCGGGAAGTGCTGCTGGTTTTGCCGCTATGTTTAGCGCACCTTTAGCCGGTATTATGTTTGCCATTGAAGAAATGGGACGAACCCTGGAAGAACGAGTCAGCAGCCTAGTTTTAACCGCTATTATCTTTTCCGGTGTGACTGCCTATTCAATTTTACATCACAACGTTTTTTTTACTGATAATGCCCTAGCTTTCCCTTGGGGCGAAAGCTGGTTAGCCATTCCCTTATGTGGTGTCGTTGGCGGCCTGTTAGGTGGGATTTTTAGCCGCATCATTGTCAGTGGTAACCATTTGTTAAAAAAATTACAATTCTCTATCGTTTTAGTTGCTTTCGTTTGTGGAGGAATCATTGCTTTACTGGGTTTTTTATCCCATGGCGACAGTTTTGGTACCGGCTATCAATTAGCAAAAAGCATCATCTACAGCGACGCCCCCATAGACCCAATGTTACCCGTGTATAAAATGCTCGCGACCTGCGCGACTTTTTTTAGCGGCATTCCTAGTGGTATCTTCGTTCCAGCCATTGCAACAGGAGCAGGCTTTGGCGCAAATCTAGCGCACTGGTTTCCTATCGCGCCAGCATCAGTCATGATTTTACTAACTATTACAGCCTATTTTTCCGGAATGCTACAATCGCCACTTACTTCATTTGCCATCGTATTAGAAATAACCCATAGTCACGAAATTTCTATCCCTATAATGGCTGCAGCGTTTATTGCCTCAGGGATATCAAAATTAATTAATCCACAGCCATTATATAGAGCCTTATGTAATGCCTATCAACAATACCCAGTACAACCACTAGACTATGACCAGCAGCAAAACAAATAAATACCTAACTCTTTCTTTGCTGAGCTTAATAATCAGCATTGCGCTCTATGAGCTGTTAGCTAATACATTTCCAACACCTGCACCCAAGACCCATTTTAAAACCATTACTAATAAACAAGTTTCACTCAAACAACTGCAAGGAAAAGTGGTTTTAGTGACCTTCTGGGCGAGTAATTGCCCAAGTTGTTTAAAGGAAATTCCGCACTTAATCAGCCTATATAACAACTATCATCAACGCGGGCTAGAATTATTTGCCATTGCCATGCGCTACGACCGGCCTAATTATGTCGTTAACACCAGTAAAGCCTATCAAATACCCTATGATATAGTGCTAGATTTACGCGGGCAGTTAGCCACAGCCTTTGGTGATGTAAGTCTGACGCCGACGACTTTACTCATTAATCCAAACGGCGAAATTATCTATCAAAATACCGGTATTTTCGACTTACAGGCCATGCAAACTCTCATTGAATCTTTATTACCTATACAAGGAAACAAATAATGCTCTGGTTAAAAGCGCTACATCTTATTTTTATGGTTACTTGGTTTGCGGGCTTGTTCTATCTGCCGCGCTTATACGTTTATCACGCGATGAGTGATGATGAAATAAGCAATGAACGCTTTAAAGTGATGGAACGAAAATTATTCTACGGCATCATGACACCCGGTATGATTATTACTTTTATCTTTGGTATCTGGATGCTGGTTGATTATGCTTGGGGCATGTACAGCTCAATGGGCTGGCTACATGTAAAATTAGCCGTATTAGCTCTTGCAGTGGCCTACCATTATTATTGCTATCGCTATTTATTAGATTTCAAACTTGACCGTAATCAACGCAGCCATGTATTTTATCGCTGGTTTAATGAAGTGCCTGTGTTATTTCTAGTGATTATTATTATTTTGGCCGTGGTTAAGCCGTTTTAAAGTATTTTATACGTGGTTCGTAGGGCGGGCTTCAGGCCGCCTTTTAGGAAAGGAGTGACACGCTTTAATTGTTTCACTCCCAAAAAAACTTACCCCTCATCATGCCCATAATCACTTTTTCGTGGCTACGCGCGACATGCGGACTAAAGTCCGTCCTACTTAGAGACACCTACCACCTAGCACCCTGCTCAACTATTTCACCCATTTTCTTACCCGGCTTAACTTGCCCCTGATAAGTCAAAACTGAACCAATAGCAAAACCACCCTCAGGATCATGCAGCTTAGTATTTTGCTCCAAAATCCACATATGCCCATCACGAGAATCAATAACGAATACTTTAGGTGTCAAGCTTCCTGACTGACCTGACTGACCACCTTCATGTAAAACCACCGCCCTATATCGCCCGTCATCATCAGCCAGCACGGGCTGAACTAATAGCAATGTTGAAAAAACCAACAGAAATAATTTACACGCAATATCATACGGCCTATATTTTGCAATCATAGCTAAAAATCTCATTAGTAAAAACGAAAATCAATATTGTGGGTAAACGTCAAGGTGACGATGCTAATAGCTTTACCCCACCCGGTTATATTCGCGCTGATTTGTTTGCTCGTTATCAAGTTGAATGGTTCAGTCTATAAGTGAATATCGAGAATTTACTGGATAAGTACTATGCCAGTTCGGCTATCTATGATGATACCGCTGTACAAGGCAACCAACACTTGGTGCGTGCTTTGCTTAGCGTACAGCTATAATCTTAGGGTGGAATAGCACAGTGTTTTCCACCTTAAACAATCACACACACTTCACCTGTAAACTAATGCCGGAAAACGCTATCGCTATTCCAACCTACCAATACAGGATAAGACTTAATATTTAACTTGGCATATAGCTTGAATCAATGCAGCGCCTGCTGAAAAATTATCTGCTGGCTTAGCTACATTAAAGAAACCTTCAATGTCCGCTTCATTCGCCTTTCTGGCATCATATACAAAAACACCAATTTCATCTTCAGGCTTTAAAAATCCAGTTTCACCAAATTCGGTATAACGCGTCGCACCTAAGGAAATAATAATTTGTTTGGGCTGTTTAAGCTGGGCTAAATAATGCTGCAAATGCTCTAAAGGGCCGAAATCATTTTGACTATTAAAAGTTTTGATAATCCAGTTTAAAAGTTTACCGTAAAAATACTGATAACCCGTTACTGGGCTATCGACTCCATATTGAATCGTTTCTCCATTACGGCGCAAATAAGAGGCAATATGGATATGGTCTAAAATTCCACTTGCTTGAAATTGATCAACCTCGATCCATTGCTGCCCTATGCCCGTACAGGATAAACCCCAATTCTTTTTTTCACTGATTTTTTTCGCATTGGGTTTACGAATCGAGCAATCATTAAAAGCGGTAAAGGCTAATGCCTCTAAAGATTCGACCAACTCCCCCGTGTAGTTAACATTAAATAACACACACATTTCCGGCTCCATATGCAAATTCACTGGCGTGGAAAAATCAGCTTCAATATGGGTATGTGACAAAGGAAACGTACTTAGAAAAGTAGGATGCTGGGGCAAATAGATAGGAAAAATACCTTTGGGGGCATTTTTTTCTTCGGTAATTACATTTACAAAATCTGCATCTTCACCAGCTTGGCTTAAGTGCTCGGCAAAATTACCCGCAATACCAAAAACAGGTAATTCTTTAAGTTGATCAATACTTATGTTCATCATTCACTACTACTATTTTTTTATTCGCTGTCAGGGTCTAATTCTAAAAATACATTTCTAATATATTCGGCATGATCTTCTAGTAAATAACCTTTATTAACCAGCAAATCTAAGTTAACTACTTTAGTTTTTTCTAAGCCTTCTTCTTTGCCAATTTCTCGTACTGTATGTTCTTTTATATCGAGTATATATTTCTTTTTGTTATGGTGTTTTTTCTGTAAATATTGCGTCGTAATCGGCAGGGTTTTATGATTAATTCTTTCCCAGCCAATCACTTGATGCCTCTCCATCCATCCTACGGCATCACTTGTATTATTTTCGAGGTCAACATTAAAAACAACGATATAACGGTTCTCTTCGGCGGGTATGGTATTCACATGGTATACATTAGTGACCGATTCAAATTCAAAATCATCAGGCACAAAATACTTCTCGCTCGCGCCATCACTAAAAGTAATATAAACCGAGTTAGTGCTTTTGTGGTATCTAAACGAGCGCACTAAATCTAAGTTTATTTTGGTATCTTCGTTGATTAAAAGGAAATTACTCATAAAAATTCAAAAATGGTTGTCAAAGTATTACCTGATTACCCATAAGTCTCCGCCATTTTAAAAATAGCCAACTAAACACCTCGTCATTCCTGCATTCTCTTAGCAGGAACCTAACAAACACTAAATAGATTCCCGACAAAAGACTTCGGGAATGGCGTGTTATAACAAAGTGTTGCAGCTCCTTTGCCCTAACTTGGCGGAAGCTCATGGGTAATCAGGAAGTATTAATAAAAAATCAGCGTTAAATATACGGTAACTTCTCATTACTAAAGGGTGCAGGCAGTTTTTTTCAGTTAGTCATTCCTGTATGCTGTTAGCAGGAATCTATGCTCAACGTAGATTCCCGATAAAAGCACTCGGGCATGACGATATTTTTATAGGTATTTATCCATGAATAATGAGAAGTTAAAAAATACGCACCTAACTTACTATTTTACAGGTAAGGGAAATGTAATAATAGAGCTCTGATTATTCGTTATTTATCGGCTTAATTTACCATGAAAAATGCGCTCATCCCAATTTTAGGCTTTGCCGCACCTAGCGGTACGGGGAAAACAACCTTATTAACGCAACTTATTCCACAACTTAAAGAACAGGGAATTCGTGTCGGCTTAATCAAACATAGCCATCATAATTTTCAAATTGATAAACCTAGTAAAGATAGCTTTCGTTTACGTGAAGCCGGCGCAAACCCAGTCATGCTAGTATCTAGCCATAGACGCGCTATTATTACCGAATTTCCTAGCCCACAAGAGCCAATATTAGATGAGCAACTTAGCCATTTTGATCAATCTGATTTAGATTTAATTTTAGTCGAAGGCTTTAAGCGTGAAAATTTCCCAAAAATTGAATTGCACCGCCCCAGCCTAGTAAAACCACTACGCTATATTGATGATCATTCAATCATTGCTATTGCCTCTGATCAAGAACTATCGCTTGAACGCGAGTTAGTGCAAATGGACTTAAATAATATCCCTCAAATTACGCATTTTATTATGCATACGTTTTTGCAAAACCATGACTGATCAGTGCTACTCTAATTCATTAATTAGCATTAATGAGGCCTTAGAAAATATTCACGCGGTGCTTTCGCCCATTCAAGACGAAGAAACAGTTAATTTACATGAGACTTTAGGCCGTGTATTAGCTCAATCCTGTATTGCGCCCTTTCATCTTCCGGCTTTTCCTAATTCATCTATGGATGGTTATGCGTTTAACAGTGTTGACATAAAAAGTACTCCGTTTAATTTAGAGCAAATTGGCATATCTTGGGCGGGTAAGCCTTTTACCGGCGAATTATTAGCAGGGCAATGTGTGCGCATTTTTACTGGCGCTGTTTTACCGGCTGGAACTGATAGCGTGATTATACAAGAGCAAGTCACCGTCAGTGAGAAAATTATTCATTTCCCTAACAATACGCAAGAAAAACAAAATATTCGTTATATCGGCGAGGATATTCAACAAGATGATTGTTTATTAGCGGCTCCCAAGCAATTATCCGCTATTGATTTAGGCTTGCTAGCTTCTGCCGGCATTTATGAAATTCGCGTCAAGCGCAAAATTCGTATTGCTTTCTTTTCTACAGGTGATGAGCTCAGTGCTATTGGCAGCCCTTTAGCCGCCGGACAGATTTACGATAGTAATCGCTATACCTTAACTGCCTTATTAAATAATCCTTGCTACGCCGTTACTGACTTAGGCGTTATTAAAGATGATAAAGCCCGTATACATGCTTGTTTATTAGCTGCAGCAAAAAGCAATGATGTTATTATCAGTACGGGGGGGGCCTCTGTCGGTGATGCCGATTTTATTAAAGAAATTTTAGATGAAATAGGCCAGGTGAATTTCTGGAAATTGGCGATTAAACCAGGAAAACCTTTAGCATTTGGGCGTATTCAAGCATGTCACTTTTTTGGTTTGCCTGGTAATCCGATCTCAGTCATTGCGACTTTTCAGCAAATCGTAACGCCCGCTTTACGCCAATTAAGTAGCTTAAATAATAATACGCCACTGCGCTTTAAAGCGGTATGTCAAAGCCAGTTACGCAAGCAAGCAGGACGGCAAGAGTTTCAGCGCGGAATTTTTAACCAAACAGAATCCGGAGAATTTGAAGTTATCTCTGCAGGTAAGCAAGGTTCTAATATATTAAGCGCCAGTAGTCGTGCGAATTGCTATATAGTCTTAGCACGCGAACAAATGAATGTGGAGGCTGGAACTGAAGTTCTGGTCGAACCATTTAGTTTATTTTTATAATCCACCGAGGAATCATTATGCTCACTATTAATCAATCAGCACCTAATTTCTCACTTTATGATGCTCATGATGCTGCGCATAAGCTAGATGATTATAAGAGTCACTGGCTAGTTATTTACTTTTACCCTAAAGATAATACGCCAGGTTGCACTAAAGAGGCTTGCGCATTACGTGATGATAGCGCCAAATTTGAAGCTTTAAACACTCAAATCGTTGGCATTAATACTGATAGCAGCAAAAGCCATCAAAGCTTTAGTCAAAAACAAAACTTAACATTTACTCTGCTCGCTGACCCTAAAGGTGAAGTAAGTAGAGCTTATGGGGCATTATTCAAACTAGGCCCAATCAAATTCAGCAAGCGTCATAGCTTTATCATTGACCCTACTGGAAAAGTTGCGCAAATTTATCGTTCAGTTTCACCTAGCCTACATAGCCAAGAATTACTCGATGATTTAAAGCAATTACAGGCTGAATTTAAGGGCTAATAAGAAAACGCTCCGAGAGTAGATTGTCAAAACTAGTCCTTGTCTACGTACTTCCCTAGTTTAGGAAAATCTTATTTAAGGGCATGCCTACGCAGGAGGCGCATCGACGGCTATTGATGCGCTTTGCTCTTCAGGCATCAGCCTATGAGTTAATTCGTTCCCATCGCTCCGCGTGGGAATGTATAGGAAAACACTAAGCTTTCCGTACAGTAAATCATGTCAGTACTTTTGTGAGTTCAGCGAATCCTTTCTTCTTGTGCTACTCGACGCAGAGCGTCACAATATGCGTTCCTACGCGGAGCGTGGGAACGAGTGCTATTAAGTTGTACGTAACATCAGTGACTAATAAGTAAATACTCCGAGAGTAGCCAAGATTTTATTTATTTTTTAACAATAGAAGACCAAGCTGACAACCATGCATCAGGCTGGTAATAATCTGCTTTTTTGGTTAAGTTCCCCTTGAGCACTTGCTTTAAAGTACTCTCGATAATGCCAAAAAAATGACAATAAGCACGCTGTGCATCTAATGCTTTAATTTCGCCATCTTTAATACCATTTTGTAGGATTCTTATGATTTTTGAAAACGGTGGCGTTTCCATCAATGGCTTTTCTTCCGGCAAAAACTCACTAACATTTAACACTAAGAGAAATTTCATTATTTCCGGCGCATGATCGGTCAAATGAAACCATAAATCAACAATCTCTCTTAATTGTTCGGACGCCTTACGATTTCTACGACGGATATCATCAATAGAAACACTTAATCGATCGATTATCCACTGATACAATGCTTGGGCAATTTCTTGTTTATTCTTAAAGTGTTTATAAATCCCTGCACTATTTTTAACACCAGCAAGCTCAGCAATATCTGTTAATGAGGTATTAAAATATCCTTTTTCGGTAAATAATTTTAATGCCGCAGCTAAAATATCATTATGCAGCTCTTCTTTATCTTTTTGTAGTTCCTGATCCATGTTGTTTTTTTATCCTAGCTTCGTTAACGCTATTTTTTATTTTTAATAAGATTATTCAGTCATCGAAGTAAAGGCTGCTTTTAAATAACTTATCATTGACCATAAAGTTAAAGTTGCCGCAATATACATCATAACCAAACCAAATAAACTCATTGACACACCTGCGATGTCATCGCGATATAACAAACAGCCTATAGCCAACATCTGCGCTGTTGTTTTCCATTTTCCTATTTGTGAAACTTTCACCGTTGCACGCTGACCTAACTCGGCCATCCACTCACGTAACGATGAAATAGCAATCTCTCGACCAATAATGACCGCTGTAGGCAGGGTCATCCAAACACTAGACTCTGACTCGACTAATAAAACCAAAACAAAGGCGACCATAATCTTATCTGCGACAGGATCTAAAAAAGCACCAAATTTTGTCTCCACCTGCATTTTTCTAGCTAAATAGCCATCCAACCAATCGGTAACACCAGCAACGAAGAAAATTAAGGTCGTTGCTATATTAGAATATTCCCAAGGCACATAGAAAAAAATGGCTAAAACGGGGATTAACGCAATGCGTAGCAGCGTTAGTAATGTAGGTAAATTTATTGTATCAATCATCTTGATGATGGAATGTATCGTATATTCGTTGTGCTAATTGCCGGCTAATCCCCTCTATACTACAAAGTGCATCAACACCCGCGCGAGAAATTCCTTGCATGCCGCCAAACTGCTTTAATAAAATCTGTCGCCTTTTAGGCCCTAGCCCGGCTATTGTTTCTAGCACGGATTCTTTTTTTGCTTTACCTCTGCGTGCTCGATGCCCAGTAATAGCAAAACGATGCGCCTCATCTCGGATATGCTGAATTAATAATAAAGCACTCGCATTAGGCGTGACATCAAGGGGAAGTTCTTGCCCCGGTAAAATCAGATTTTCCATGCCTGCTTTTCTATCAGGCCCTTTTGAAACACCCACTATCATAACACTATTTACCGCTAATTCAGCTAATGCCTTTTCAGCTTGGTGTACCTGTCCTTTACCACCATCAATAAATAAAATATCCGGCGCTTCATGCTCGCCTTTTACTAATCGCTTAAAGCGCCTAGAAACGGCTTGATAAATAGCTGCGTAATCATCTCCAGGTGTTATACCTTCAATATTAAAACGCCTATAGGCAGACTTTACCGGACCTTCACGATCAAAAACTACACACGAGGCAACCGTATAGTCGCCTTGCGTATGGCTGATATCAAAACACTCCAATCGCTTAGGCACTTCCTGACAACCTAGCTCCTCCTGTAAGCTTAAAAAACGCGCATAAATACCCTGTTTGTCAGCTAACTTAGTAGTTAAAGCATTTCCCACATTAACACTAGCGATTTGCAGCCATTTAGCCCGGTCGCTGCGCACATTAGGCGAAATATTTACCGCATGCCCAGCATGCTGAGTTAACACTTGCCCCAATAGCTCTATCTCCTCCGGCTTATGGCTAACTATTAATTCATGCGGGACATTTTTATCTAAATAATATTGGGGAATAAAGGCCTGCAAAATATTTTCTGGCGTGTATTCAGCGCTTATTTTAGGAAAAAAGGTCTTATTACCTAAATTTTGCCCATTACGAATAAAAAATATTTGCACACAGGCAACTCCCGCTTTAGTTGCACAAGCGACAATATCCACATCCCCATGTTCACCCGAAACATAATTTTTCTCTAGTATAGTACGCAACTGGCTAATTTGATCTCGTACTTGGGCAGCTTGCTCAAACTCCAAATGCTTAGCTAAAGTATCCATACGCACAATTAGCTTATCAATCAATAAACTGCCCTTACCCTCTAAAAACAAAGTGGTATTTTTCACATCTTCTGCGTATTTTTCTTGGCTAATTAAATCGACACAAGGCGCAGTACAACGCTCGATTTGATACTGTAAACAAGGCCTAGAGCGATTTTTGTAGTAAGAATCTTCACACTGCCTGATAGGAAAAATCTTTTGTAATAATTTCAGCGTCTCGCGCACTGCACCAGCACTAGGATAAGGCCCATAATAACTGCCTTTTTTCTTTTTAGCACCGCGATGCGCAGTAATTTGCGGAAAGTCCTGCTCGGTAGACATGTAGATAAAGGGATAAGATCGGTCATCCCTTAAGCAAATATTGTAGCGAGGTTTATGCCGCTTAATAAGCTGACTTTCAAGAAGTAATGCTTCACCTTCTGTATGCGTTACGGTGATTTCTATGCGTACAATTTTAGCAACCATAACTTGTTGCTTAGGTGATGCTGCACCTTTTCTAAAATAGCTGGTAACGCGATTTTTTAAGTTTTTAGCCTTGCCTATATAAATGATATCGCCCTTATCATTTAGCATTTTATAAATACCGGGTAAGCGCGTCAGGTTCTTTAAAAACTCATCTATGTCAAAGTCCTGATTATCTAACTCCGTACCCTCTACTTCCGTCATTGCCTATATCTCATCAATCTTTACAACCATTCATCCGTAGCTAGTAAACGCGCAAGCAAATCATCCCATTCAATTTGCACATCATCAAAAATAGAAATAGCCGTGCTGCCACTTAATTCCAGGATTTCAGCTTTACCATATTCACCATTTTGCAATCGGTAAATAGTTAATACCTAGTCAATAGGATGAATTAGCCAGTATTCACGCACACCATGACGCTCATAAAGTTCACGTTTTTTTATTTGATCATGACTTGCTGTAGAAGGAGATAAAACCTTCAAGACCCAATCAGGCGCACCGCGCACTCCACGACGATCTAATTTATGGCTATCGCAAACCACTAAAACATCTGGCTGAACGACGGTATCAATATGCTCGTCGGCTTCATCTTTTTTGGGTAAACGCACATCAATCGGAGCAATAAACGCACGACATTTCTCCCCAACTAAGGCATTTGCTATTTGTCTAAAGATTTCACCAACAACCTCTTGATGTTCTAAGTTAGGTGCAGGAGCCATAAAGTAAGCTTCGCCATCAATTAATTCATAGTTATTATCTGACCAATGCAAATAATCACCATAGCAATGCCGCCCTGTATCTTTCAGTGCTAACCCCACCTTATTAACCTCAATTAACGAATTTATAGATAAGTAAATTGTAATCTTTTCTATAAAAAGGAAACATAAAAAAAGGGCCTTTCGGCCCTTTCTATGTAGCTTTAGAAAAAAATTAAACTTAACTTTCTTCCTTTCCTACTTCTTTCATACTTAATCTTACGCGACCTTGACGATCAATTTCTAAGACCTTCACCTTAACAACATCACCTTCTTTCAACTTATCGCTAACTTTATCAACATGCTCATCAGTAATCTGTGAGATATGCACTAAGCCATCTTTACCTGGAAGAATAGTAACGAAAGCACCAAAGTCCATTAAGCGAGCCACTTTACCTTCGTAAATTTTACCCACTTCAACGTCAGCAGTGATTTCTTCAATGATTTTTCTAGCGGCCTCGCCTGCTGCTTTATCAACAGAAGCGACATTAACCACGCCTTCATCAGTTAAATCAACTGTAGCACCGGTTTGCTCAGTAATACCACGAATAGTTGCACCACCTTTACCAATGACTTCACGAATTTTGCTAGGGTCAATTTTAAAAGTGATAATTCTAGGAGCGAAATCAGACATCTCTTCACGAGTTGTTGATAAAGCTTTATTCATTTCACCTAAAATATGCAAACGGCCTGCTTTCGCTTGACCTAAAGCAACATTCATAATTTCTGATGTGATGCCGTCGATTTTGATATCCATTTGCAAAGCAGTAATTCCTTTTTCAGAACCTGCTACTTTGAAATCCATATCGCCTAAATGATCTTCATCACCCACGATATCAGAAAGCACAGCAAATGCATCGCCTTCTTTAATCAAACCCATGGCAATACCAGCTACTGGTGCTTTAAGAGGCACACCCGCATCCATTAACGCTAAGCTCGTACCACAAACTGAAGCCATCGAGCTTGAACCATTTGATTCAGTAATCTCAGAAACAACACGAATCGTATATGGAAATTCCGTCATATCTGGCATTACAGCAGCAACACCACGTTTTGCTAAACGGCCGTGACCAATCTCACGACGTTTTGGTGACCCAACAAAACCTGTTTCACCAACGCTGTACGGAGGAAAATTGTAATGCAACATGAATGGTTCTTTATATTCACCAGCCAATGCATCAATAATCTGTGCATCACGCTCTGTACCTAATGTCGCAACCACTAAAGCTTGCGTTTCGCCACGAGTAAATAAAGCAGAACCATGAGTACGAGGTAAAACACCTGTACGCACAGCAATAGGACGCACAACATCTAAATCACGACCATCAATGCGCTTTCTATCACTTAAAATCGCGGAGCGAACAACTCGCTTTTCGATCTCTTCAATAATGTCACGTATATCTGATTCAGCATATATTTCATCAGCCGTTAATTTTTCAACAACAGCAGCTCTAATATCGCTTAACGTATCTTGACGCACTAATTTTTCTGCAATTTGATAAGCAGTAGCAATAGAAGCTTCTACTTCAGTCGCAACAAGTGCTTCTAATTCTGTATTTGCAGCGGGAGCAACCCAATTATATAAAGGTGTATTAACCTCTGCAGCAAACTCATTTATCGCAGTAATCGCAACTTGCATTTGTTCATGGCCAAATAGCACTGAACCTAGCATGACTTCTTCGCTTAAATTATCCGCTTCAGATTCCACCATTAGCACTGCTTGGTCAGTACCTGCAACGACTAAATCTAATAATGAATCCGCTAAACGCTCTTTATTTGGATTTAAAATGTATTCGCCATCAATATAACCAACGCGAGCAGCACCGACAGGACCATTGAAAGGCAGACCTGAAACAGCTAAAGCTGCCGACGCACCTAATAGTGCTGGAATTTCTGGGTCTACATCAGGGTTCAGAGAAACAACAGTGATGATAATTTGAACTTCGTTCGTATAGCCTTTTGGAAATAAAGGACGAATCGGTCTATCAACAAGACGACACGTTAACGTTTCTGTTTCCGTAGGACGACCTTCTCGTTTAAAAAATCCGCCGGGGATTTTTCCTGCCGCATACGCTTTTTCTTGATAATTCACCGTTAATGGGAAAAAATCACCTTTACTGGCTTCTTTTTTACCAACAACAGAAACTAAAAGCGATGTACCTTCGACATCAATCATTACTGCACCGCTAGTTTGGCGGGCAATTTCACCTGTTTCAATGCTGACTAATTGTTGACCGTATTGAAATTCTTTTCTGATTGGTTTCAGATTCACTATTGTTTTCCTACGTGTTGAAAATTGGATTTAATTAGGTATTCAGTCCATGAATAAGGCAATAAAAAAGCGGTAATTACACCGCTTTTTTATTCTGCTCTTAAACTTATTTACGTAAGCCTAGACGTGAAATTAGAGACTTATAACGCTCTACGTCAGTTCTTTTTAAATAATCTAATAATTTACGACGCTGGTTAACCATTCTTAATAGTCCGCGACGTGAATGGTTATCTTTTTTATGCGCTGCAAAATGCGGAGTTAAATGAAGGATATGAGCGGTTAACAAAGCAACTTGTACTTCAGATGAACCTGTATCTGTGTCTGTTAAACGATATTCTTCAACAACTGCTTTTTTTTGTTCTGCTGTAAATGGCATTTTAATCCCTATGATTAATGTATTGAGAGCTTTCGCTCTGGTTAAATATGTTTCCACGATAGGGTGTAGAAACATGAAATAGTTAATTCAAATTAAATATTTTTCTAGGCTGTATTTTAGCATCCATTAACACTTCTCCCAAACCTAAAAATTGCTCGTCATGATATATTCTACACATTTCTGACTCAGCTATGTCCATGGGAGTAGATATTTGCTGCCCTTGCTGAATCAAATCCGCCTCAAATTGCGAGACATGAATTGCAGGCATAGCGTGCAAAGGCTGGTCAACAGGTATCAATATAGAGTGTAAAGGCTCGCCCGCCTCTATTGCCTGTAATTGCTCAATAGTTCGCGCATCTTCCAATAAAAATTGTCCAGCAGCGGTACGGCGTAACTCTTTTACAGTGCCACCGCATCCTAAGTAATTTCCAATATCCTCAGCTAGCGTACGAATATACGTGCCTTTAGAACACTGCACATCCAACGTCAATGTCTCGCCCGTAAAAGCAAGACATTCAATCGCATAAATAGTAATTTTACGCGCCTTACGCTCCACGGTAATACCTTCACGAGCAAGCTCGTACAATTTTTTACCTTGATGCTTTAATGCTGAATACATAGGTGGAACTTGCTCAATCTCACCAACAAAGCTAGTTAAACAATCCTCTAATTGCTGATCACTTATTACAGGAACAGGTTTGTTTTCTAAAACTGTACCATCAACATCGCCAGTATCGGTCATCACTCCTAGCTGAATAACCGTTTGGTACCGCTTATCATCAGCCAGCATATAAGCCGATACCTTAGTCCCTTCACCCAAACAAACCGGCAACAAACCCGTTGCTAAAGGATCTAAGCTACCAGTATGCCCTGCTTTATTGGCATTATAGAGGCGCTTGACTTCTTGCATCGCTTTATTTGATGAAATACCCTGCCGCTTATCTAATAAGACAATACCATGTATATCAAGTCCTTTTTTACGCCTAGCCATAACTTAATCTTCACCCTCTTCTGGCTCAGAAGCAGCTGGGAATTGTGACAATAACTCCGATACCCGCATACCATTTTCAAAAGAAGTATCATAATGAAACTTGATATAAGGCACGCTGCGCAAACGCATACGCTTGCCCATTTCTGAGCGTATATAAGGTGCAGCTTCATTCAAAAGCTTCAGATTCTCTTTTTGACCCTGCTCATCCGCACCTAAAGCAGTAATAAACACTTTTGCCGAGGTTAAGTCTTTACTTAACTCAACCTCGTTGACAGTTATAAATCCAATGCGTGGATCTTTCATGCCCTGCTGCAAAATAATAGCCAGCTCCTTCTGCATTTGCGATGAAACTCGCGAACTACGTTTAAACTCTCTAGCCATTATATTTCACGCTTCACTTCAATGCGTTCAAAAACCTCAATCTGATCACCGGCTTTAACATCGTTGTAATTCTTCACACCGATACCACATTCCATACCCATTTTGACTTCGCTGGCCTCATCTTTAAAGCGTCTCAATGACTCTAATTGCCCTTCATAAATCACCACGTTATCGCGTAAAACACGAATAGGTAAGCTACGCTTAACAAAACC
The DNA here is from genome assembly GCA_965365945.1 of uncultured Gammaproteobacteria bacterium. GTDB lineage: Bacteria > Pseudomonadota > Gammaproteobacteria > Methylococcales > Methylomonadaceae > Methyloprofundus. Next base: position 51,151 of record CBDUDP010000020.1, on the reverse strand, counting down.
ATCAACTACCATACAACCAGCAATCGCACCAAATTTTGGCGAGCGGAATACATCACGCACTTCAGCCAGACCAACAATTTTCTCTTTAATCTCAGGAGCTAACATGCCGTTAATCGACTTCTTAACTTCATCAATTGCATCATAAATGACACTGTAATAATGTAAATCAAGTTCTTTTTCAGCAATCAACTTTCTAGCTGTTGCATCGGCACGCACATTAAAACCAATTAAAATAGCACCTGAAGCCAATGCTAAATTAGCATCTCCTTCATTAATACCACCGACGCCACCATAAACGACTTTAACTGAAACCTCTTCATGCGACAAACCAACCAGCGAGGCACGTAAAGCCTCTAAGCTACCCTGCACATCAGTTTTAATAATAATATTTAAGTTGGATGTTTCACCAGCCGCCATTTTAGAAAATACTTCATCTAGTTTTGATGCTTGCTGAGCGGCATTACGCATCAACTTGCTTTTATCGAATCTATGCTCAGCAAGATCTCTTGCAGCTTTTTCACTAGTCACAACAATAAAGTCATCACCTGCATTCGGCGTACCAGACAGCCCTAATATTTCAACCGGTGTAGAAGGCCCTGCAATTTTGACACTTTCACCCAACTCATTAAACATCGCCCGAACACGCCCGTATTCATGACCACATAAAATAATTTGACCTTTCTCTAAAGTACCCTTTTGCACCATAACTGTAGCAACAGCACCACGACCCTTATCAAGTCTTGACTCAACTACTAAACCCGATGCCTTACCTTCTTTAGGCGCTTTTAACTCAAGAATTTCAGTTTGCAAAATCAATGATTCAATTAAATCATCAACCCCTTCACCTGTTTTAGCAGAAACCTTCATAAACTGCACATCACCGCCCCATTCTTCAGGCACAACATTCAGCGTCGCTAACTCTTGCATAACTTTGTCAGGGTTGGCTTCTGGCTTATCCATTTTATTCATCGCCACAATAATAGGCACATTAGCTGCACGCGCATGCTCAACGGCTTCTTTTGTTTGCGGCATCACACCATCATCAGCCGCCACCACAACAATAACAACGTCAGTTACATCAGCACCACGCGCACGCATTGCAGTAAATGCGGCATGTCCTGGCGTATCTAAGAAAGTAACGGAACCATGATCGGTAACGACTTGATAAGCACCAATATGCTGCGTAATACCACCCGCCTCACCAGAAGCAACGCGAGTTTTACGAATATAATCTAATAATGAAGTTTTACCGTGATCAACATGCCCCATAATTGTAACAATAGGTGCTCTAGCAAACTCTTCACGATCATCATCAGCTTCAGTATGCTCAGCTAGCATCCCCGTTTCATGATCATCTTCACTCGTCATGATCGGGTTATGCCCCATCTCTTCCACCAAAATGACCGCAGTTTCCTGGTCTATACTTTGATTAATAGTTGACATGATACCTAGCTTCATTAAGTGCTTGATCACCTCAGCAGCCTTAACGCTCATTTTCAGAGCTAACTCTGCAACAACAATGTTTTCTGGAATTTTAATATCTTTAGCGGCAACTTCAGTAGGCATTGCAAAAGCATGCTTGGCATCAGAAGCAAACTGGTGCTCATTATTATTACTGCCACGACCACCTTTTTTACGCCCTTTTTTGCCATAGAACGATTTAGCACCGCCTGCAGGCTTATCCGCTCTTCTATGCACAGTCGTTGCTGGCTTATCAGCATTTCGACCACCACCTGGCACCGCCGCCACTGCAGGCTTTCTTCCAGCCCCGCCAGCCCCAGGTTTTCTTGCAGCGCCACCACCAGCCTTTCTTTCGGCAGCTAATTTTTTAGCTGCGGCTTGTTTTCTTACTTTTGCTGCATTACGCTCGACTGACTCTTCCAGTCTTTTTGCCTTTTCAGCAGCAAGTCGCTCTTCATCAGAAACTTTATTTTTCTTTTCAAGCTCAGCACGCGCATCATCATCCACTTTTTTCTGAGCAGCTACTTTTGCATCTGCTTCAGCTTTTTCTCGTGCCGATGCTTCTCTATGCAATTCTTCTACAGCTTCTTGCTTTTGCGCATGTTCATCAAGATCTTGCTTCACACGAGCCAATTCAACTTTAGCCTCTTCAGTCATCGCATCCTCACGCTTAATATAAGTCTTTTCCTTTTTGACTTGAATATTAATCGTTTTAGTATCCTTCCCAGGCGCTGACCCTTGCTTGAGCGAAGTCACCGTGCGGCGCTTTAAAACTACTTTTTTAGTACCCGCTTCACTAGCTTCATCCTTACCATGGCGCTTACGTAAATGCGCTAATAAAGACATTTTTTCATCTTCAGTGATGGTATCAGCCTCCTTATGCGCCGAAATTCCCGCCTCTTTCATTTGCTCTAATAATCGATCCAGAGGTATTCCAACTATGCCAGCTAATTCTTTTACTGTTTTATCACTCATTATTCAACCTCTCCGTTATCAATAGCAAACCAAGGTTCGCGCGCCTTCATAATCAATTTAGCAGCTATTTCCTCATTCATACCTGAGAACTCAAGCAAGTCATCGACCGCTTGTTCCGCTAAATCTTCCATCGTTATTATTCCTTTGCTTGCCAATTCATGAGCTAGCTCGTCAGTCATCCCTTCCATAGCCAAAATATCTTCAGCAGGCTCCGCTGTCTCAATTTTCTCTTCTGACGTAATTGCATTAATCAGTAGTATATCTTTCGCCCGTGACCGCAACGTTTCAACCAGCTCTTCATCAAAGCCATCAATTTCCAGCATTTCACTGCTAGGCACATAAGCAATTTCTTCGACTGAATTAAAGCCAACCTCGACCAATACAGTCGCAATATCTTGATCAACATTTAATTGCTCAACAAATAACTGCACCAACTTACCCAGCTCTTCCTGGGTATCTTTATTGACTTGATCAGCATCCCGAACATTCAGCTCCCAACCAGTCAATTCAGTTGCTAAGCGAACATTCTGACCGCCACGACCAATTGCCTGAGACAAACTATCGGCAGAAACAGCAACATCCATCGTATGCTTATCTTCATCAACAACTATGGACTCAATTTCTGCTGGAGCCATTGAATTAATGACAAACTGCGCTTCATTCTCATTCCACAATATGACATCAATGCGTTCGCCATTTAATTCATTAGAAATTGTCTGAACCCTTGATCCACGCATCCCTACGCAAGCACCCACCGGATCAATACGAAGATCATTACTGCGCACTGCAACTTTAGCCCTTGAACCTGGGTCACGCGCCGCGCCCAGCACATCAATCATCCCCTCTCCAACCTCCGGCACCTCCAACCTAAATAGAGCCAGAACAAACTCAGGAGCGGTTCGACTAACAAATAGCTGCGGCCCACGAACTTCGGTACGCACCTCTTTTAAATAACCACGAATTCGATCACCAACTCGAACCGTTTCTCTTGGAATCATATGTTCACGCGGTATAAATGCATCTGCATTACCACCTAAATCAATATAAACACTACCTTTCTCGATACGCTTAATAACGCCAGTAACCAATTCGCCTACTCTATCCATATAAGCATCAGCAACCTTCTTACGCTCAGCCTCACGCACCTTATGAATAATAACTTGTTTTGCTGCTTGCGCTGAAATCCGCCCAAATTCGACTGATTCTATGTCATCTTCAACAAAATCACCGACCTCCATATCCGGGTCATCCATTTGCGCAACTTGCAATGAAATCTGTGTAGTAGGAAACTCAATACCACCCTGAAACTCATCGCTTTCTTCAACAACTTGCCAACGTCTTAATGTCTCATAAGCACCCGTCACACGATTAATAGTCACACGAGCTTTAATAGGGAACTCGTAACGTGAAACAGTCGCACTTTCCAAAGCAGACTCTATCGCTTGAAAAACCACATCTTTATCAATATCTTTTTCGTTAGAAAAAACATCAACTATCAATAAAATTTCTTTATTTACCACTAAGACCCCCTTAAATTGAATAGTCTGGCTCAAGACGTGCTTTGGACATCGCCTGGAATGGAACTGTATAAACCTGACCATCCTGCTGAAGATAAACACTACCGTCTTCAACTTTTTCGATCAAACCCGTTATATTTCGCCTGCCTTCTATAGGCTTAAATAAGTTAACTTTAGCCGTATGGCCAATAAACTGCTCGAAATGCTCTATCTTAAAAAGCGGCCTCTCCATGCCTGGCGACGAAACCTCTAAATTATATTCACCTGCAATAGGGTCTTCAACATCTAAAACCCCACTTACCTGATGGCTCACAGCAGTGCAGTCTTCCATACCTACACCTTGCTCTCTATCAATAAAAATACGTAGCATTCCATGCTTAGGATGAGGGTTGTATTCAACTCCAACACATTCATACCCCAAGCCTTCCACGACCGGCTCTATTAATTTAAGCAAAATTTCAGGAGCTTGCTTCATCACGCCTCACTTTCTTACACACATAAAAAAAGAGGCTATAGCCTCTTCCATTGAAAACCGAATATATCACTTCTACACTAGAAGCTAGAAACATAAAAGCCCCTAAAAAGGGGCCTTTAAAATATCTGGTAGCGGGGGCAGGATTTGAACCTACGACCTTCGGGTTATGAGCCCGACGAGCTACCAAGCTGCTCCACCCCGCGATTTATTTGACTATCATAGACGACTAATTTCTTTCTAGCAAGCTTAATTTACAATTAAACTAAAAACATGAGAACCAACCCAGCAAAAACACCCGCAATAACATCATCTAGCATAATGCCAAAGCCACCCGCAACCTTCTGATCCACCCACTTAATAGGCCAAGGCTTAATAATATCGAAAGCTCTAAATAAAACAAAGCCCATTATTAAATTCTGCCATGAAAAAGAAACGAACCACATAGTAATTAATAAACCTGCAATTTCATCCCAAACAATACCGCCAAAATCATGCTCCCCCAGCAAATCTGCTGCTTGACCACAAATCCAAATGCCCACCACGGAACATAATATAGTCACTACACTATAAATAATGAAATCAGCTTGCACCAACAACAAATAAATCGGTACTGCCGCCAAAGTCCCAAAAGTACCCGGCGCTTTTTTCGCCAACCCAGAACCAAATCCAAAAGCCAGACATAACACTGGGGTGGTTAGTATCTCTTTTGCCGTTAATTGATTTTTTCCTATTTTTCTCATGAGTTCCACTATTTTTATGAAAAATGCTCGAAGCCGCCTACAACAAAATCAGACACCCGCCCTTCACGCTCTAACCTTAAACCTTGTTCTTGTTCAATAATACCAATACAGGTACAGTCAATATTTAGTTTCTCTACGTTTTCTGGCGCAACCGTAAAACACAACTCGTAATCATCCCCCGCGACTAAAGGCATACGCCAATCCCGCGTATCATTTATATACTCCATAACGGCATCAGACACTGGAATTTCCTGATAATCCAGCCTAGCACCAACAGAACTTTTCTCCAAAATATGCCCTAAATCAGCCGCCAAGCCATCGGAAATATCTACGCAGGCATTTGCCACAGAGCGAATCGCCAAACCTTCAGCTACTCTTGGCTCTGGCATATTAAACCTCTCCAGAGATGGCAAGCCATTATCGCTTACATAACCTTGCTTAATCTTCAAGCCTAGACCTGCATCACCAATACGACCCGTTACATAAATCAAATCACCGACCTTTGCCGCAGAGCGATGCAACGCATGCAACCTAGGCACCAAGCCCATTGCTTGAATAGTTAAAGTTAGAGGCCCAGACGTAGTATCACCACCAATCAAATCAACAGCATATTTATCAGCCAATGCAAATAAGCCCTGTGCAAAATCATCCAACCACAAGGCATCAACTTTTGGCATAGTCAAAGCTAATGTCACCGCAACTGGCTCAGCACCCATACTTGCCAAATCACTTAAATTGACCGCTAATAACTTATGCCCTAGATGCCTAGGGTCTACATCCGCGAAAAAATGCACGCTTTCAACCATAGTATCGACAGTAATTGCCAGCTCAAAACCTTCCGGCACAGCAAGCAACGCACAATCATCCCCTACAGATAATTGCGTCCCCTCCCGCTTAGCAGGGCGCGTAAAAAATTGCTTAATTAAATTAAATTCCGCTAATGCCATATTATTAACGTGACTTTATTTTTTCTGCAACTGCTGCAAAGCCTTATTACGCTCCTGCACTTGAAGCTCCATATCTAAAAGCTTACCATTTAAATCATCAGGCATATTCGGCGCATAAACCTTTCCTGCCTTATTATTGAGCTCCTCTACTTTCTGCAATTGAAAATGCAGCGACTCATTCGACATCTTTATTTTTTTGCGCACTTCTTGCGAGCTCTCTAGCTCAATAACTTCTTCACTATCCGTCCGAATCACTTTCGGAGCAAGCACCTGCTCAAGTGCTTTTTCCGATTCCAAGAGCCGCTTTCGTTGAGATTCTTGCAAATCCTGTTGCTTAATATATTTATCTTTTACTAAAAATCTCGTTCCTGCTCTCTCAGGGCAGCCCCCTCTTTTATAAGTCACCTTACCATTGAGTTCACATTTAGTAATGGCCTGCACGGATTGCACAAAACCAAACAGCAAAAAAGCAATTACAAACCGCATACATCCTCCCATATAAATAAGACTAAGCACTTTAACACATAAGTACTTAGGCTCAGAAAACCCCTAAACTTAATTAGCCTATTTTTTCGACACCCAAACAGAGCTCAAATTAAGCGATTTTTTCATTTTAATCGCATACGCCGCAGCCTCAGCTTTATCTTTAAACCCAGCCACTCTCACCCTAAACCACTCAACTCCCTGCACATCAACAGAAACAACTTCGGCAGGAATGCCTTTTTGCTTATATTCTTGTACTTTTTTATCGGTATACCAACGCTGCTTAAAAGACACTAAATTTACCACCCACTCTTGCACAGCAACGCGCTTAACTACCTTACGAGAACGCGCCTTAGACCTAGTTCTTACCCCTTTTAAACTAGCGACTTTAACCTCAAGAGCAGCTAACTTTTCATTTATACCACTCAACTGCTTATCCACTACCAGCTGAATTTCCTCAGTATTGATAGAATTCAACTGCCCCTGCAAAGCATTCAAACGCTCAGGCATATCACCAACAAGTGCCTGCATACTTTGCACGTTGAACTGTAACTCCTCTATTTTTGCATCATTAGGATCAGCTAGTTTTATTGCCGGCACTGCTAAGTGATCTTCAATATCCATCACACTCCCCTGAATGCGCTCAACACTTGATTGCACTTCTGAGTTTAAAACAACAACAGTAATACCTATAACCAGAGCGATTACACCAATAACTAAAGCACTAATACTCCATATTTTAAGCTTCTTATTAGCCTCATCCAACTCTCTATTAGACTTTTTTTGATCCTTGCTTACCTTATCCAAAGCCTCAGAAAAATTAAGCCCCGACTTCAAATCAGCCAACTCACTTTCTATCTGGGCAATTTTCTCACTTTGATCATCGATTGCCGCCACTGACTTACTTGGCTCAGAAACTACTGCTGCAGCAACTCGTTCAGGAACAACTTCTGGCTCTGGCACAGCAACCTGCTCCACCCGATCTGGAGCCGACAATTCTACCTCTTCCTCTTTAAACTCATCGTCATCAGCAGAAATATCAAAATCTGCCAGTAAAAAATCATCTTCCGCATCAGACGAAAATTCATCAATCTCAGCCATACTTTCAGTAGCACCTACTTCTTGACTAGGCTTTTCTTGAATAGCAGAATTAATACCCCCTTGCTCAGACAGCAAATCATCAGCAAACGCACTCATTTCATCTTCAGTAAGCACGGATGATGGCTCTGAAACAGCATCACTAGATGCTTCAAGCTCTACCGGATCATCCGCAAACTCATCAATCTCTTCATCACTCAAATCAGCTTTCCGCTCCTGATTATCAACAACACCACCCAACAATGAATCCACCAAATCATCTACACTTTCAGGGACATCCTCGTCTAATGCTTCACCACCTTGACTATCACCCAACAAGCGATCAATAGCCTCATCACTATCAAGCATATCCTGATCATCACCCATTTGGTCAGCAGTATCCTGTAGCATTTTATCCAAATCATCATCGAAACTGCTATCAACTTGTTTATCTTGCTCAGAACTAGCCATTTTCCTTTACCTCTTTCACAATAAGTCCAATTAGACTAATTTTAACATTAAATTAAAGCCCTAAGAATGTAATCTATAGCGGCCAATAATGTCTTTTATAAAGCCCTTATTAATGATAAATGGCTACACATCACTCCAAGAAATTTATATTCGCGCTCCTTTTCATATTTATGCTACGCTAAAGCTATATAAGCATCTCTACACGCACAAGGAGCCAGCATGTCTAGCGTTACCCTAGGTAATTCCGTACCAAATTTTGAATCTATATCGACTGGAGATAAATCCATCCAGTTATCTGACTACCAAGGAAAGTATCTTATTCTGTACTTCTACCCCAGAGACAACACACCAGGCTGCACCACTGAAGGACAGAACTTTCGCGACAAAATAGCTGAATTTGAAGCATTAAATACCGCAATTCTAGGCGTTTCTCGTGATAGTTTGCGTGTACACGAAGGCTTTAAAGCCAAGCAATGCTTCCCCTTCGACCTACTTTCCGATCAAGAAGAAAGCCTATGCAACTTGTTTGACGTGATTAAAATGAAGAATATGTACGGTAAGCAAGTGCGCGGCATAGAACGCAGCACTTTTTTAATCGACCCTAATGGCATATTAATTCACGAATGGCGAAAAGTGAAAGTCAAAGTACATATTGATGAAGTATTGCAAATTGTAAAAGAGCTAGGAGCATAACTATGAATATCAGTGCTAATAAAAAATTATTCGTTTTAGACACCAATGTATTAATGCATGACCCCGCAGCTTTATTCCACTTTCAAGAACACAACATCTTTATCCCGATGATTGTTCTTGAAGAACTTGATCATGGCAAAAGAGGCGTCACGGAAGTTGCTAGGAATGTGCGCCAAGTCAGTCGCTTTATTGATGACTTGTTAAAAGACACAGACAAAGATGATATCAAAAAGGGCTTGCCTCTTTCACAACTACAAAGTTCAGGGCAAAAAGAAAATGCCCTAGATGGGCGGCTATTTTTTCAAACGCGGCAAATGACTTCTGATTTACCCGCTTCAATGCCAGGTAGCCTAGCTGACAATTCAATTCTCAGTATTGTTCTTGCTTTAGCCAAAGAATATCCAGATACACAAGTTATCTTGGTCTCTAAAGATATTAATATGCGCATCAAAGCCGCTGCGCTAGAAATTAAAGCTGAAGATTACCATAGCGACCAAACACTCGATGATATTGATTTACTTTACAGCGGCTCTACCGCCCTACCCGAAGATTTTTGGGAAACTCATGGCACTAAAATGGAATCCTGGATAGAGGATGGACATACCTATTATAAATTAGAAGGCCCTCTCGTCGAAAGCTGGTTCCCTGGCCAATATTTATATATAGAAAATGGCTCTGATTCGGACTTTGAAGCCATTGTACGCAGTATTGGCAATGAAACAGCCACCTTAGAACTGGCAAAGAATTATCGCGAAGGCCACCATATGACATGGGGAATTAACGCAAAAAATAGGGAGCAAAATTTTGCCCTTAATGTGTTAATGGACCCTGAAATTGACTTTGTCACCTTACTCGGCACCGCAGGCACAGGAAAAACACTGCTCGCATTAGCCGCTGGTTTAGCACAAACCATGGATGACAAAACTTACAAAGAAATCATTATGACTCGCGAAACAGTCCCTGTCGGCGAAGACATAGGATTTTTACCTGGTACTGAAGAAGAAAAAATGACGCCATGGATGGGCGCTTTAATTGATAACCTTGAATTACTCGGCGATCAAACAGAAAATAGTGACTGGGAACAAAATGTCACAAAAACAATTGTTATGAATAAAATAAAAATTCGTTCACTTAACTTTATGCGTGGCCGAACTTTTCTAATTCGTTACCTTATTATTGATGAAGCGCAAAACCTAACTCCCAAACAAATGAAAACGCTCATCACTCGCGCGGGACCGGGTACAAAAATAGTATGCATTGGTAACTTATCACAAATTGACACGCCCTACTTAACCGCCACTAGTTCAGGCTTAACTTATGTCGTGGATAAATTCAAATCATGGGAACATGCCGCACATATCACTCTAAAACGTGGCGAACGCTCACGCTTAGCTGACCATGCTTCAGAAATTTTATAAAAAAATTGCTAAATCATTTTATTACAGGCAAATCCAGTGGATAATAGCCTATATGCTGGATTTGACATATTGCAATAACAGCGCTAACTTAGCGGGTTGATTTTAAAAACCCGCCGCCCTTTATACTACAACTCGCTATTTAGCCACTTTCTAAGAGTCACCAATGGAAGAATTTCACCGTATTAGTCGTCTGCCGCCTTATGTTTTTAACATTGTAAATGAGTTAAAAGCACAAGCACGAGCACAAGGCGAAGACATTATCGACTTTGGCATGGGCAATCCAGACCAGCCTACCCCGCAACATATTGTTGATAAAATGGTGGAGGCTACACAGCGCCATGACACACATCGTTACTCTGTATCTAAAGGCATCCCTAGATTACGACTCGCCATTACCAACTGGTATAAAAAGCGCTTTGATGTCGACCTAGACCCAGAAACTGAAGCTATTGTCACTATCGGTTCCAAAGAAGGCTTGGCACATTTAGCTTTAGCAACATTAGGCCCTGGCGATACTGTTATGGTTCCTAATCCCGCTTACCCTATTCACCCTTATGGCGTTGTTATTGCAGGCGCAGATCTACGTCATGTAAAAATGGTACCGGGTGTAGATTTTGTGGAAGAATTACATAAAGCGATTGCCGAATCTTGGCCTAAACCAAAAATGTTAGTTCTTAATTTCCCAGGCAATCCCACATCACAGTGCGTGGAACTAGACTTTTTTGAACGCATTATTGCAGTTGCCAAAGAGCACAAAATATGGGTCGTGCATGATATTGCTTATGCAGATATCGTATTTGATGGCTATAAAGCCCCTTCTATTTTGCAAGTACCCGGTGCTAAAGAAGTCGCTGTAGAGTTTTTCTCACTCTCTAAAAGCTATAATATGCCTGGCTGGCGTGTTGGCTTTATGTGTGGAAACCCTGAATTAGTCGCAGCACTTGCACGTATTAAATCTTATTTGGATTACGGCATGTTTACACCAATTCAAATTGCCGCGATTACCGCATTAGAAGGCCCTCAAGATTGTGTTGCTGAAATTTGCGCTATGTATAAAGAGCGCCGTGATGTACTTTGCGATGGGCTCAACTCAATAGGCTGGAATGTAGAAAAACCCAAAGCCACCATGTTTGTTTGGGCTCCGATTCCTGATGCCTACAAAGAAATGGGCTCGATTGAATTCTCTAAAAAATTAATTACCGATGCAAAAGTGGCCGTATCGCCAGGCATTGGTTTTGGTCAATTTGGCGATGACCATGTGCGCTTCAGTTTAATCGAAAATGAACACCGGACTCGTCAAGCTATTCGCGGCTTACGCGCTATGTTTAAAAAAGATGGTTTAATCTAAAGCTTTAATAGCACACAGTTGTCTTAAATAAGGCGGATTTTTAGTCCGCCTTTTTAATACATACTCACTTAGACTAAATATATAAAACCTAAGCAGGAGCATAGGTTTAAAGAAAAGGACACCCCGTTTATCTACACATGTTCAGGAGTTTGATTTGAAGCCAGTAAAAATAGGCGTTTTAGGTTTAGGTACTGTCGGCGGCGGCACTGTAAACGTCTTAAAACGTAATGCCCAAGAAATTTCACGTCGCGCAGGAAGGGACATTGTTGTTACCCGCGCTTCCGCAAGAGACCTTTCTCGTGACCGTATTTGCGACACGCAAGGCATCACCTTAAGCACTGACCCTTACGAAATTATTAATGACCCTGAAATAGATATTATTTTAGAGTTAATCGGCGGCACCAGCTTAGCTAAAGAGCTTGTTTTACAAGCCATAGCCAATGGCAAGCATGTCGTTACAGCCAATAAAGCATTAATTGCGCTGCACGGTAATGAAATTTTTGCAGCAGCCAGCAAAGCTAATGTCATCGTCGCTTATGAAGCAGCGGTCGCAGGTGGAATTCCAATTATTAAAGCCATCCGTGAAGGCTTAAGCGGTAATCGTATCAACTGGCTAGCCGGTATTATCAATGGTACAGGTAACTTTATCCTGACTGAAATGCGTGATAAAGGTCGTGATTTTGATGATGTACTCAAAGAAGCACAAGCTTTAGGCTATGCAGAATCTGACCCGACTTTTGATGTAGAAGGCATCGATGCAGGTCATAAATTAATGATTCTTGCCTCAATTGCTTTTGGTATCCCACTACAATTTGAAAATGTTTATACCGAAGGCATTACCAAAATCACCCGAGGTGATGTTGAATATGCCGGCGAGCTAGGCTATCGCATTAAACATCTAGGTATTGCTCGAAAAACCAGCACAGGCATAGAACTTAGAGTACACCCTACCCTGATACCTGAACGTCGTTTACTGGCTAATGTGGATGGTGTAATGAACGCAGTATTAGTGAACGCAGATGCCGTTGGACCAACTATGTACTATGGCGCTGGCGCTGGCTCAGAAGCAACCGCTTCTGCCGTGGTCGCTGATGTTGTCGATGTCGTACGCGCTTTAACTCTGAATTCAATTAATAGAGTTCCGCATCTTGCCTTTCAGGAAGACTCTATTGCTGATTTGCACATTTTGACGCATGAGCAAATAGAAACCGCCTATTACTTACGCTTAACAGTTGAAGACAAACCCGGCGCCTTAGCGCAAATCACACAAATACTTGCACAACAAAATATTAGCATCGAAGCTATTTTGCAAAAAGAGCCACTATCAGGGCAATCCCTAGTGCAGATTATTATGCTCACGCAAAAAACTATCGAAAAAGAAATGGATGATGCCATTTCTGCAATCGAAAACTTATCATCTGTTACCGGTCAGGTAACACGAATCCGACTTGAAACATTAGGATAATTACCCATGGCAACACATACACGTTACACCGGCTTAATTGAACATTACAGAGATCGCCTTCCAGTAAGTGACTCAACACGCATTATCAGCTTAGGCGAGGGCAATACACCACTTATCGAGCTCCATAACATCCCTAGATTGATTGGCAAGAATGTTAAAATATATATCAAATATGAAGGCTTAAACCCAACCGGATCATTTAAAGATCGCGGCATGAGTATGGCTGTCACTAAAGCAGTTGAAGACGGTAGCCAAGCTATTATTTGTGCATCAACGGGTAACACTTCAGCAGCCGCAGCGGCTTATGCTGTACGCGCAGGCATTAGAGCCTTTGTTTTAATTCCTGAAGGCAAAATCGCGCAAGGAAAACTAGCACAAACTCTAATGTATGGCGCTGAAATCATCCAAATCAGAGGTAACTTTGACGAAGGTATGAGCTTAGTGAAGCAAGTTGCAGACCATGCACCTGTGACTATCGTTAACTCAATCAACCCTTTTAGAATCGAAGGTCAAAAAACTGCTGCTTTTGAAATTGTTGATGAATTAGGCAGAGCACCTGACTTCCATTGCTTACCTGTGGGTAATGCTGGAAATATCACTGCTTACTGGAAAGGTTATAGCGAATACGCTAAAGAAACTAACGGTATTGCAGCGGTCAGCAGCAACACACCTGTTATGTGTGGCTATCAAGCGGCAGGTGCAGCCCCTTTTACTGCAGGTAAAATGATTGATAACCCCGAAACAGTTGCGACAGCCATTCGTATTGGCCACCCACAGTCTTGGGATTTAGCGTGGAATGTACAAAAAGAGTCAGGCGGTTGGTTTGATAGTTTTTCTGATGAGAAGATCCTTGCTGCACAAAAAATGCTCTCTGCTTATGAAGGTATTTTCTGCGAGCCTGCTTCAGCCACTTCATTAGCTGGTGCGATTAATGATATAGCGACTGGTAAAATTCCTGAAGGCAGCACGATTGTTTGCACCTTAACAGGCAATGGCTTAAAAGATCCTGATACTGCAATTGCGCAATGCACTGATGCACATCCTGTATCAATTGATGCATCTTTAGATGCAGTGAAAAAAGCGATCTTGGATAATATGTAAGTATAAAACTTAGGGTGGGCGCAATGCTCACCCTATTTATTACAGCACAATTTGAAGCTCATTATGGAGCTTTCGACACGTAAAATACAAAATGAAATAAAGACTATTTTTGATGCCCATTCTCTAAATTTCATCACGACATCCAAGCTACGCTATCAGCAACTGAACAAGCTCTTTGATTTCCTCAATTTCTTGCTGCGGCATGCGCTCAATCAACTCAGTTTCACGCTCATTAAAATCTAGTGATTTTAACTGATACACCAAAACAGCCCCAGCGGTTTGTAACGTATCCGGCAAAGTCACTTCTAACTTCACCCCTCGCACTGTACTGGTAATCGGTGCAACAATCGCTAATCCAGTGTGCTCATTAAATAACTTTCTGGAAATAACATATGCAGGTCTACGTTTAATAATCTCTCTACCGCTACTTGGATCAAAACTTAACCAAATAATATCGCCTTGCTCTGGCGTATAACTCACCAAACTTCCTTGCCAACAACTTGCTCATTTAGCCACTGCTGATCTTCATCCACTAAAGCAAGTAATGATTTTGGACTCCCTTGCAATACACTTTCCAGAGTTAATGCCTCTTTAACAGGTGTTAATACTATTTTATTATCTTCAATGGTCAGTTCTAGTGATGAGCCCGTCTCTAACGCCAAAGTTCTGAGTATAACCTTTGGGATACTTACGATATTTGCTCCACCTGACTGCCGTATAGCAACTTGTGTCATATTACGCCCTCTTTCAATAATAAGTTATACAAAAGTATAACATTGATATTTCTGTTTTATAAAGGCTTTTGCAAAAAGACATCAAAAGAAGGTAAAAGTATTACGCCAAAACTTCACCCCTTAGGCAAACTGCCCAAAAGTATTTTCAATATACCGAGTACGCTTTTTCTTAGTAATTTTATCCAGCTCAATCATCACTAAGCTATCGATACAGTTATTAAACTCAGGATCGATATTAAAATCAATAAAGTGGCAGCCGTTATCAGTACATAGTTCAACATACTGCTTATAAAGTATGGGTACTTTGACGCCCAATTTTTTCAATTCACTATTCAGTACTTTAAAACTGGTTTTGTAATCACCTTGAAACTCAGTATCAACCAAGACCTGAGTTTTCTCAGACACGATAAAAGGCTGTTTAGCCTTAGCCAGACCCAAGTCAGACCCAAATTGCTGTTTATAAAAACCACAAATCACCTCTTTGGCCATTTGCGGATAAGCATTACTGATACTGACTGGACCAAACATATACTTAATATGCGGATTTTCACGCAAATAAGCACCGATGCCATACCATAGATAATCCAAACTACGCTGCCCCCAATATCGTGGCTGTACAAAACTACGACCTAGTTCGATGCTGTAAGGTAAATACACTTCAAATTCACTCTGCAGATTAAATAAGGAGTGTGTATAAAACCCCTCTACACCGTGCTCTTCCATGATTTTTTTGCCTTCACCAATGCGATACGCGCCAACAATTTCTAAATCATGATCATCCCATAAGACCAACTGACTGTAATAACAATCATATTTATCGACATCCATCGGAGTGCCCGTGCCCTCTTCTACGGTTCTAAAAGTTAACTCCCTTAGACGACCAATTTCACGCATCACCGAACAGTCATCCTGATACTCGTATAAAAATATCTTTTTCCCGTCTTTAGTTTCACCTAGTAATTGACTTTGATATAACGCTTTTTTTAAAGCTTTGGTATCAACCGGATGTATTACCGTTTGCACGGTTGAAAATAAGGACGGTTTGCTCTTTTTAGAAAGATTCAAGGTATGTTTACGAAACTTTTTCGCTAACTGTTTCTTATTAAGTGCAATATCTTCAAAGCTCTGAGGCGCAACTGGCTCGCCAACAATAAACTTAATTTCTCGGTTATTTTTATTAAACATTTCCTTAACCAGCATCACCGTACCGAAGGGCTTATATAACGCTGACGCACAATAAAACAACACAGAATTTTTTGCTTTTATAAACACGGGCAATACGGGGGCTTGCGCTTTTGTCGCTAACTTAATAAAGCCACTCTTCCATTCACCGTCAACGACCCCTTTAGGAGAGAGTCGAGAAACCTCGCCCGCCGGAAAGATAATAAGTGCTTGCTCTTGCTCCAAACACTCTAACATCACTTTATATGCCGCCTTATGCGAGGCTTTACTCGACATAACATCAATAGCCAGAAAAACCGAGCGCAGCGGTTCCATATGATTTAACACCTGATTAGCAACAATACGCACATCAGGCCGCACTGAACGAACCAACTTCACTAATGCCAGCCCATCTAAAGTGCCAATCGGATGGTTAGCCACAATGAGCAAACGCCCTTCTGAGGGAATATTACGAAATGATTCAGGACTGACTTGATAGCTGAATTTAAAGTAATCAACCAATAATTTATCAAGGAATGCAAAACCACGCAGATGGCGATTTTTACTGATAACATCATTAAAGTCATCTTGGTGCAAAACTGACTTGAGTATTCTTAGTAACAGTTTACGGTTTTTTTTCAGCTGTAAATCTGGGTAAGTTTCTTGTAATATTTTTTCGGCATCAATCATGACTCTTCATCCTTTACACACCCATTACGCACTTAGTCGCCACTGGCGGACTAGCAATATATAAAGGGCAGTGTAAGGAACAAATATGTCAGGAATATTAATAATGAATATCTGACAAGGAATCAAAATTCAATAATATCCGAAAGCACCGCCAGTCCTTCGAGGACTGGCGGTGCTTCATAACCTAAAGTTTCGGGTTTTATTTAATGTGCATTACTAATGCACTTAAGCCAAGCCCACAGATAAGATATTTTAAAAGCCGCAGAAAATTCACGTAATACGGGTCATTTGTGCTGCTGACTTTCCTGCATTCCGTGAACTACATGCAGGCTACATTGATAAGCTGTTAATAAATAATTAACCGCAGTAACGTTACAAAATTCGTTTAGGTGAAGAAGAAGAAAAAAAGCCAAACCAACGTACCTCAGCTTGATTAATGAATCGAGTTAATAGGCTCAACAATAACTATCTGTTCTACAATATCTTGAACATTATGGATAGTTGTGAAATTTAACTCGCAGCCATTAAACATATCCATCACCGCCCCGCTTAGCAAGGCCTTAAGATCGTTCGTTATATGTAAATCTTTTTCTAAATCGAAACTAGACTCAATATCCATGGCATCTAGATCAAAAATATCAGCGAGTACAAAATAAACTGTCATAGTCATCATATTTTTGATGGTATCTACTTCACTTACACCCATTTTTCCACACATGAAATACTCCTCAAAACTCAAAACATCTTAAGGCTCATTTAAGCAATTAATAGGTGCCATAAACTTGCGCTAATTATCATTTATAAATTTTCGCACATGAATTCAACCACATATTTTCATTTGCCATATAAATGTAAGGGGTATCAATAACTCATTATACTCATAAATTTAATACTGCTAATGCGCTTCCTCATCTAAAATAGACCTATATTAACTAAAAGGAACTAACAACCTTATTCCTTTACTGAAAATACCCGACTCATTGATGTCATACGATGCCGTAAACGTAGTCATTTTCACGCTGGATCGAACTATTTCAGCTGATACGTCTATGCAAACGTGCGGTTAGAGCCATTCTGGGACTTATTGTGGAACACCCCCTGCCCGCATACAGAATTTTTAAAACCAATGGCTCGCTTTCATTTGCCTTTAGCCAGCGAGGAAGAAACCATTTACCGTACAACCTCCATGTACTTATTAGCGCAATATTTCAAAAGCAAAGCAGGCTTAGATGTTGATACTGGGTTTGATGGTTTAACAGAAATTTACAGCAATTTAAAAATCATTAACCGCGCCTTAGCTAGCCGCTTTAGAGCCGCCAGCGAAAAAGATGCCACCGTCAATGCGATTATCTTGCTGGATTTACTATCTCACGCCGTCACTTGGTTAATTGAAGACCAATTGGAAGAGTTACAACCCTTATTTGATCGCTTTATGACTTAGTTATTTCGA
Source organism: uncultured Gammaproteobacteria bacterium (assembly GCA_965365945.1). Taxonomy (GTDB): domain Bacteria; phylum Pseudomonadota; class Gammaproteobacteria; order Methylococcales; family Methylomonadaceae; genus Methyloprofundus. The sequence continues at coordinate 32,945 of CBDUDP010000020.1, read as the reverse complement.
TCATAAAACTAGCTCCATCTGTTTCATTAATAGCAAACAGTTTTCCGTTCATATTATTTTCCACAATCATTTTGGACATATACAGACCAATCCCCGTGCCCTTACCTTCCTCTTTAGTCGTGAAATACGGGTCGTAAATTTTATCCATAATCTCTTCTGGAATGCCGCCTGCATTATCATGCACTTTAATGCCGATTCCTTTCGGCGTGTTATAGGCAGTCACATCAATGCGCGGTGCAGAAATATTTCGCTCCAATAAAATATCTTTAGCATTATTCAATAAATTAATGATCACTTGAGAAAATTCACCTTGAAACCCTTTGATATTCAAATTCTCAGTACACTCAATATTGACACTAATATTATGATTTTTAAATTGCGCACCGAGCAAGTTAACCGTAGTATTTATGAGTGTTGCTACATTAAATTTTTCCGCATGCTTGTTAGGTTTAAAAAAGTTGCGGAAATCATCAATAGTGGTGGACATTTTACCAATCAAACGCTCTGCTTTTTCCATACTGCGCGCCATGGTCTCATCATTTAATGTTCCCATCTGATAATTAAGCTGCTGACTCTGCAAAACTAAACTCAATGCATTTAAGGGTTGTCGCCACTGGTGGGCAATCGCACCAATCATTTCTCCCATCGCGGCTAGCCTAGATTGGTGAATTAATAAGCGCTCTTGCTCTTGACGCTGTGCCACTTCTTCTTTTACTTTACGATCAAGGTTCTGATTTAACTCATCTAAAGCCAAGGTTCTTTTATTAACCTCTTGCTCTAATTGTTGATTATAGTTTTCCTGCGTTTGCTTTGATTGCTGTAATGATTCAACCATCTGGTTAAATCTATTAGACAACACACCGATTTCATCATGGCGCATAATCACTGAGCGAACCTTCAAATCACCATCAGCAACCTGTGTCGCTAGACCGCTAATAATAGAAATAGGCCGTGTAACCCAACGTGCAAAAAAGTACCCAAGAACAATAATAATCACTAATGAAATGCCCGAGATATACACTAACTGAAAATACATATCCTGAATATACGTATTATATTCCTCAGTAGAAAATTCAATATGCAGCCAGCCCCATTTAATACCAGAAAACTCAATAGGATAGGAAAAATGATAGCCTTCAGCACGCAAGTCTTCAAAGCGGACCTGATATTCAATTTGCTCTGTTTGCATAGCATCTAAACTTGGCTTCGAAACATCCAAAACTTTCCAGCCCAATTGATCAACCCAAATGGTATTACCCCGTAAAGGGGTCACAGCAATATAATGAATACTTGGGTTATTTTTTATAACTTCAACATTGTGTTCAACAATAAAACCAAAATCATTAGTAATTACCGCATCAGAGCTTGCTTGAATGATCGACCTAGAAACGGTAACCCCTTGGGTATACATAATTTGTTGCAGGGCATTTTTTTGCATCGGAATAACCATAAAAGCAAAAAATGCCATCATTACCAAAACCAAACTGGCAAATAATATAAATACTCTTAAAAAAATTCGACTTCTAATTTTTACCGGCATAAAAGGCTCTCTTTTATTATAAGGCTTGGTAAGTTTGAAACTGTTTCCGCATAGGCTCTAATTCATTCTCTGTTATGAGATTTACGGTCTGAACTTTAAAAATTTCCATTATTTGTTTGCCACGCACAGTTCTATCTAGCACTGATATATTTCTATTAACAGCATCTCTGGCTACAGGATTCGTATGCTTAAAATTAAAGAGTAAGACCGGAACAAATTGTTACGACTCTGGTTTAATAGTAACTATTTTTTTAAGCATAGCAGGATTTAGCTCCACCGTTAAATCGTAGAGATATTTCGGTATTATGCATAAATCACTGCCACCAAAATATACATCCAACACTGCTTGAGAGGCTGTTCTTGTTGGTTTAATTTTTTTAAAAAAATGACTACTATCTAAACCACTCGCTTTTTTAACTATATATTCCAGATTAAAACTCATCATTAAATGCTCTGTATATAAAGAAATTTGTTTTCCCTTTAAATCTTGCAAAGATAAGCCTGCATAACGCTTGTGCGCCACTAGAATATGATGCTCATAATCTAAGGGGCCATGCAGTACCGCCCAAATAGGTTCTGCTATTTCTTTATGAAAAAAATCCGCATGACTAATATAGTGAAAGCTATTAATAATAACAAAGTCAACATTACCCGCCACTATCGATCTTTGCAATAGGGAAAAAGTACTGAATGGCTTGACCACCATCTTAAAGCCACTACCCTTGATCAACTCATTGACGAGTAATTGTAAAGCCACTTGCTTTTCATTATTTCTTAATTCAGTTAGGCCATTTTCTACATAAGCCATAGTCAACTCGTTTGGCTCTGCTCCTGCTACATTCAAAGGTCCTAATAAAGCTAGAATAAACATGTATTGAACAATTTTGCTTAGTATCTTCATATTGATCCTATTGCCTTATTTGCAGTTGTAATTTCTGATCTAGTTTATTCAGATCGATAAATGGATCTAGTGATTCAACCTTACAGACAGCAAGCGCAGCCATCCTAAAATCATTCAATATCTGCTGAGATCTTGGCGAGTGATTTAATTCTAACGCTTGCGCTATAAAAATTTTTCGGAAATTTTCTGGAAACTTATAATGAAAGAAACTGTAATTTGGCGAGTCAATAGGGAAATTAGCCAGTATTTTTACTCTATCTTTAATTTGCGGATTTAATTCAACCATTAAATTATACGTTTCCAAATAAGCCACACCAACATCGGCTTTTTTAAAAAACAATTGGTGAATAATCGCATTCTGCCTAGGGAACTCTTGCACCGACTTAAAAACACGCGGATAAGTTTGGTGAAACTCAGGAATCAACAATGAATTAAGAAAAACCATCGCTAACTCATCGTTTTTGGGCAATGCTAAACGTTTATTTTTTACATCTTTGACCCCTGTTATTTGCGCATCCTCACGCGCCAATACGACCATATCATAAGGCTTACCCGTAATACTTTTACCAATAAAGCCATCAGCCAGTGTATTTAGGGGGAAATACTTTGCAATCAACAAAGGTGGAGCAACAATCACACTAAGCTCTCCCTTATCAAAAGCTGCTTGCATACCTTCAATATGATCAAACACTTTAACTTCTGTCTGCTCAATATTCACAGACTGACTAAATTCTTCAAGCCAGAAATTAATCGCCACATGAAAATCAGTTCGGCTAACTTGTGCATTAATCGATGGAAAATACCAACCCATCGTAAACTCAGCAATACTAGGCTTTTCTTCTGCGTATAAAACATTAGAACTAACGGCACAAGTAATCAAAAAGCAGTATAAAAGAACTTTAATCATGCGCTTGAGACCTTTTTACACCCAAGTAATTTTGATAAAATACATCAAAGGGCTTTAATTCACTCACCAGACAAACATCAATATCAGAGGAATGAAATACTTCCAATATTTGCTTCCCTCGCACCTCAGAACTAAACCTATACGCTTCTTTCTTTAATGCCTCCTGATAAGCGTAGTCTCGCTGAAAATAAGCGTAATTCCGTGCTTTAACAGGCATTTTTTTTAACACTTTAATCTTTGTTGCCAGCTGAGGGTTCATCTCTACCATAAGTTCCAATGCTCGATCATAAACGACAGCCACATCTACTTTTCCGAAAAAAACGTCTAAAATCATACGCTGATTTTTACTACCCTGAGTAATCTGGGAAAAGACTTGCCTATAAGGACGTTGATACTGTTTAAGCACCTCTAGCTCAAGAAACATTTCAGCCAATAAATCATTTTTGGGTAACAACAATCGCTTACCTCTGTAACCATCAAAATCCTGACCCGCTTCTTGTCGTATAATAATGCTTACATAATCAAGCTTATTAAGCTCCGTCACACCAACAAACCCATCACTCAGTAAATCCCTATCAAAATACATAGCCAACAATAACGGTGGCGCAATAACCATATCCAATTTTCCTGATCGAAAATCACTGCTCATAGTAGCAATATCGTCATATAGTATCGAATACACATTCTTCCTAATAAGCGTACTAGCTAATTCTTTTACCCAATAATTCAGAGAGATTTCAATATCTGTTTTATTCGAAACATTATTTAAGGCAGGATAATAAAATCCCATCGCTAAACGGAGTTGGCTGGAAGTAACAGAATCAGCCTGGGCTGGAAAAATAAAAAAACATAAAATCAAGCTGAAAATTTTCATTGTTGACCCCGCTTTTTATCAAATAATTGCAAATACCTTTGCTGTAATTCTTGAGTGGATTTTAAATCAGTAGTATTTGAACGCACGACTTTATCTGCTTGAAATAAGGCAAGTAACTGCCGGCCTCGTGGGTGAGTAGCTAATTTATCCACCTCAGTTAAGACCAACTCTCTAAATTCAGGGTCTACTCTTTTATGAAAATAACCCAAAACACGCGGTAGATTAGGCAGTACATTAATTATTTGGGTATCACGTTTAATTTGCGGATTTAACTCACATGTTAAGTCGTATAACTGTTGATAAACCAAAATAACATCCGTTCTTTTGAAAAATAAATTTAACACGAGGCGAGTAGACTTAGACTCGTAATTAATTTTACTAAAAACTTTCTTTGCCTCTAGGCCAAAGCTCTCTAGCGCTAATATATCAGCATACATTGCGGAAATAGGTTCATTCTGAACTATTGATAATTGTTTGTTTTTAAGTGCGACAAGATCGTGTAATTTTGATTGTTTTCGAGTGACAACAAGTAAATTATCCTCAGCCGAGCTCCCCCAAACGACTTTATAACCCTCGGCTAGCTGCTCATGGTCAAACTCATTCAAAAGCGGTAGAGGCGAGGCGATAATAAAATTAATTTTATCGGCATCAAAATCACGGCGCATAACATTAATATCAGTATAAACCTGTGTCATGACTGTAATGCCCTCTTGTTTACCAATTTCTCCCGCCCAAAAATTAAAAGCAACATCCACATCAGCTCGTGTCACCTCAGACAAAGAATTAACAAAAAGCCCCATATTCAAACTAGGCTGTTCTATCACTTTATCAGCCGCATAACTTCTGTACGCAAAACTAAGTACAGATATTGTAAATAAAATAAGCACCCGGTTACCTTTCACTATTTAATGCCGTGCTGTTTAAGTAACAGCTGATAACCTTGCTTTAATTGCTTGGTCGTGTCTAAATCAGAAAGATTTGAACGGACGGTTTTCTCAGCCTTGAATAAAGCTAACAGTTGCCTCCCTCTCGGATAAGTATCCAGTTTTCCTATTTCAGTTAAAACAAAATCTCTAAACTCAGCGGGCACGCTGCGGTGAAAAAAACCAACGCCTCGTGGTATTTGAGGGAGTACTGAGGCCACATAAGTTTGCTGCCTTATTTGCGGATTTAATTCACAAGCTAATTCGTAAGACGCTTGATAAACCAAAATCACATCGGTTTTATTGAAAAATAGCTGATAAATAAGTTGATCTGATTTAACCTCATAATTTATTTTCTTAAATAACTTTGCCGCTTTCTTTCCGAAAGACTTTAAGGACAATAGATTTGCATACATAGCTGAAATAGAATCATAATTTAGCAATGATAAATCTTTACCCTGCATACCCTCAAAGCCTTTTAATCCAGAACCTTTATGCCGTACGACCAATAGTTTATCTTCAGCACCGGAATCATTTAGAATTATTTTATAACCGTCAACCAGCTGTTTCTGATCAAATTCATTTACTACCAATAAAGTAGAAGCAACAATAAAATTGATTTTCCCCTGATCAAAATCATTTCGCATTTGTTGCAAATCATCATAAATATAGACCTCAGATGAAATACCTACTTCTTGACCCACTTCGTCAGACCAAAAGCGCAAAGCTACCTCTAAGTCAACTCTGGTCAGATCAGGAAATGATTTAAGATAAAAACCAGTACGCAAAGTACGCTGTTGAAAAAGCTCTTCGCTCTCTGCCGCTAAACTAGAACACGAAAAACTCATCAATAAGCTCAGTACTATCAAGCTAAAAAAATTCATCAAGTACCTGGGTCTTGTTTGATTAACGGTTGGTAACATGGCTTTCATTGTTGCGGAGGGCTGCGAAAGGGAAATTCGGAGCAACCATTTCCCGCATTCCGTAAACTACATGCGAGCTACAATGGCAACTCATTTGATTTGAAAATATTTCCCAAGGTAGCTAAAGCTTGTGGGTAATCAGGTATTTTAATGTCAAAAAGCTGTGTAAATACCTATGATTTATAGGAACACTTTTTAACCACGGGCACAGGCTAATCCACGGATAAAAAACTTAATTTCAGTGCTATTGAGTAGCAATTTTCTCAATATTATGCCCGATCAGATACTCCAATGAAGCCAAGCCAATTTCTAAGGCATAACGCGAGCGATAATACGCACCTTGAGTAAAACTTTCGACCAGTTGCGCTTCAATCACATCTTTGGTTTCAACCATTTCTTGTTGATAAGCACGAGAGTTTAACTTACGATTTTCGCGCGCAAAACCAAAAGCAGCTTCGGTATCTTCAATCTGTTTACCCGAGCTGCGTATACGTAAAAACTGCTGTTTTACCTGTAAAGCCATACCTTGATCTAATAAGACCGTCTGGCTTTCTAATTTCTTTTTCATTGCTTCAGCATGATCTACTTTGCCTTTGGTTTCAAAACCACTGAACAACTCCCACTCCATACCAATGCCTATATTCCAACCATCCTTGTTATCTTCATTAAATAGGCCATCTTTATAATCATTCCATAGAGTATGAGCACTGGCTTTAATACCAATCATTGGATAATAACCACTTTGTGCGGCCGTAATACCATGGTCAGAGGCTTGTACTGCTAACTTTAGCTGCTGCACATCAGGATTAAATTGCAATGCCGCTTCAACTAATTCTTTTAACTCAGCGGTAAGCGCTTTTGGCATTTCTGTTTCTACCAAACGATACTCAGCATCCCAAGACTGCCCCATCGCATTACCCAAAGCTTCATGTGCCAGTTGGCGAGAATACTCTGCTTCATGCAATATAGAGCGCGTCAGTGCCGTAGTCGTTTTAGTACGTAAATAGTCTGTTTTCCTTACTTTTAAGGAGCCATTTTGATACAAACGTTCAGTTAAATCCTCTAGGGCTTTAAAGCGCTCTAAAGTATCACTTGCTAATTGTTCCATTTGCAAAGCTAACTGAGCACCATAAAAATATTTCTTCACATCACGCACAACTTCCAGCGAGCTTTTACGCCTTCCTTGCTCAGCGATCATCACTCCTTTTTCTGCTTGACCAATCATTGCAGGACGCTTTAAACCCGTAAAAATCGGATAGGTGGCATTAATAGACCCTGCCACCACATCACGATCAAACAGCTTCATTTTTATATCTAAGGGAACTGTCGCACCACCTAACGTCGGCGGCAATGCAAAATCCCCTTTAGCTGTAAACGTTCTGTCTTGATCCGCACGACTCGCATTAGCCTCGATAGAAACTCGTGGCCAATAAGAAGACATAGCCTGATCATGTAGTGCTTCTGCCATGGCTAACTGAGCATCAGAAACTCTAAGTGATTGATGTTTTTGTAAAGCAATAGCAATACAGTCATCTAATGTATAAGCTTGTCCTCGTGTACTTTGTGCATGAGTTAGCGTAGAAAATAATAAAGTCGCAACCACAATAATTTTTTTCAACATACTTAATTCAAATCCTGTAGTTGGTTACGGATGGTAAAAATGTCATCAATATTCTGCATAAATAAATCAATGAGTTCAGGGTCAAACTGCGTGCCTTTTTTACTAATTAAATACTCAATAATCTGCTCATCAGTCCACGGCTGTTTATAGCTACGTGCACTCCCCAAAGCATCAAAGACATCAACAAGACCAACTATCCGAGCCTCAATCGCAATATTTTCACCTTTTAAGCCCAACGGATAACCGTTGCCGTCATAATGTTCATGATGCTCATGAGCAATAATCGCTGCCATATTAATTAACGGTCTATCCAGTTTATTTAGCATTTTATAACCTAAATTAGAATGCTCTTTCATCGCTCGATATTCATCACTACTTAGTTTTCCTGGCTTATGTAGAATCTTATCTGGTATACCAATCTTGCCAATATCATGCATCGGTGAAGTAATTTTAATCATTTGTGCATGCTCATTACTTAAACCATATTTTTCCGCTAGTAATTCAGAAATCTGCGCCACACGTTTAATATGCATGCCCGTTTCTTGGCTACGGTTTTCAACCACCTCGCCCATGACATAAATCAATTCTTTTTGAGTTTCAATAATATCTTGGTTCAGCTTGATGGAATCACTGATATCCTGACTTAAGCCCATTAATGAGCGCAAGCCTCCCTCTTCATCATGAATACCGACAATCACGGTACTTAAAGTACGCTCATAGCCTGGTGTCTTAGCAATCCGAATAACTCTAGAGCTAAACCCCTGATCTTGCACTTTAGTTAAAACACGCTCTTTAAAATCATTACAATCCAGTACCATGTCAGTAAATGATTGGCCAATTAATTCATCTGTCTGGCAATTTAATGTGTGACTAAAATTTTCATTTACACTGACAATCGTGCCATCGATATCCAGCACACATAGTGAAGTACCTAAATCAATAGCGTGCTCATATTCATTTAAGTAATGCGCTTTTGATTTTAAATCTTGTTGTAAATTGAGTGATAAGCGTTCAAATTTCTCATAAACTTCGGTCATATCAACCATTAAAGCGACAAACTCATCAATATTATCGTTATCATCGACAATCGCCACGACCGTGACATCGACTATATAAGTTTCACCATTCTTGCTCTTTTTCTTTAAAATACCCTGCCACTTTTTATTGCTTAAAACAGTGTTTTTTAAATCACTTAAAACCGCCTCTTGGCCATTATTAGCCAGAGAAAATAAATAATGCTGTCCCAATAATTCTTCTTCGCTATAACCTGATAATAGGCAAAATTTCTTATTTACATAGCTAATTTCTCCCTGCAAATTAACTTTAGCAACAATCGCTTTTTCATCGACTAATAGCTTGTATTGCTCCAGCAATTTACGGTTACGTTTAACTTCCGCTGCCAATTGCATCTGGTGCGTTATTTCGAGCAATTTATCCATTAAACGCTCAATACTAATCGGCTTGGTAATATAGTGTTTAATACCTAACTCCAAGGCCCTAAACAAAAACTCCACATCGTTATAAGCACTTAAAATAACCACTTCTTGGTTCGGGTTAATATGCTTAATATCCGCTGACATAGACAGCCCATTCATTTTTGGCATTTGTATGTCAGAAATAACAATATCCGGTCTATGCTCTTTATATTTATCCAAGCCTTCCTGGCCATCTGCAGCCACATAAAAATGCTTAAACCAATTTTGTAAAACTAATTCTAATTCTTCTCGGGTTTCATCGTCGTCTTCGACATATAAAACACTGACGTCTTTTAGTTCTGATATTTTTTTTATGTCGATCATAATCGTTGTCTTAGTCAGTTATCGTTTATTCTTATGCCAACAGTATGACTGCTTACCCTGCTGTTTCGCGTTATACATGGCTTCATCAGCGTATTGTAATAATTTGAGTGGATTAAGCGCATCATTTGGGTACAAAGCAATACCGATACTGACAGAAAGGTGTAATGCGTCATTTAAACGCATACTGATAGCTGCAATTAATCGTTCCGCGGTAATTGCAACTAGCTCTTCCGAAGTTCCGTTAAGAATGACAGAAAACTCATCTCCGCCTAATCGGGCAACAGTATCCACTTCACGCACACAGTCCAATAACTTATGAGCAACTTCTTGCAGCACCTCATCCCCTTGGCCGTGCCCTAAGGTGTCATTTATTGGCTTAAATCCATCTAAATCGAGATATAGCAATGCCACCGTATATTGCTTACGCTTCGCCATCGCTAATGCATCATTAAGCCGTACAAAAAACTCATTGCGATTTGGCAGTCCTGTTAAAGGATCATGGTTAGCTCTCTGCCTTAATTCTTTTTCTTGCGCCTTTCTTTCAGAAATATCGTAAATAACAGCCGAAAAATAGCTATTCCCTGAATGCCGCTGAATACTATTCAGCATCATGCGCACAGGAATCTTATCTTGGTCCTTTTTATTTAAAAATAACTCGCCATGCCACTGTTTGTGCTCTTGGACTTGGCTTAAAATATCAACCATTTCCTGCTGTTCATCAGCAAAGCTAAATAAACTATCAAGACCATAATCATTCGTCTCACTGACACTATAGCCCATTAGCTTTTTAAACGCTGGATTGGCAATTTCTATACGGCCATTTTCATCAAAAATAATTATGGCTTCACCACAGACTTGAAAAACGGTTGCTTCAAGTTGTAATTTATTCTGCACGGCTTTATGAGTCGTTATATCATCCAGAATCCAGACTATCCCTTGCTTTTGATCAGTCAATTTGGCGCGAAAAGAAGTCCACCCTGTCGTACCATTTTTATGCTGAATTTCCAGTTCACCGACAATAAATTCACTTTGTAAAAGAGTACTTAGCCATTGCTTTTCAGTACACCTTCTTTCGACTATTGATTGATTTAATAAATGACTTATTTTTGCAATATCGTCCTGATAACCATATTGCAAAAAAAACTGCGCATTAGTTTTAACTACATTAAACTCAAGGTCAGTATAAGCAATAGCTGTAGGCGTACATTCAAAAATATCTGCCAACAAACTACCGCTCATAACTGATTCCATTTAAGCACCAAGAAGTGTTTAACGACCTTTACGTGCATAGTACACAGGCACAGAAAAACTCCGGTAACATGATTATTGATAAACCCTACTCCTTATTTAAAACAATTTTTTTAACATAAACTTAAGATTAAAAAGACGGTTTGTAGGTCTCAGGAACATTATACTCATTCTTTTCGTCAAAATTGTAACCATTGCACGACAAAACATATCAAAAGAACAAAAACTCCAGTTCTAAAAACGCCATCACACAGAGCTAAAGTCTTTATAGGCAAGTATTTGCATTAATTTCCCAATAATAATTTAACCGAAATTAACAAAGTCACCAACTCAAAGGCCCGCTTAATCCAGCGGTTTCCATGTTTAATCGCTAAATGTGTTCCCCAATAACCACCCAATAAAGAGCCGAGTAATAAAGCCGGCAGCCAGCCCCAGCGTATCGCACCGTACAAACCTAAAGTCACCGCACCTGAACCATTCCAAAAAAAACCAACCAGAATCAAGGTATAAGCAATTGCTCGCTGATAATCCATACCAAACCAGCCGACTAACCATAAAGTCACAAATAATCCTGTGCCTGAGGTTAAAGAGCCATTTAATATACCTAGAAAAAACAACACCACTCCACCGATAATATAACCTTGATTATCTCGATGCTTACTTTGATAAGTCTGACCTAAATCAGGCTTTAATATAGAGTAAATCCCTAAACCACCGGTTAAAACACCCAAAGCAACCATAGCAATACGATCAGGAACAAAAAGAATCAATCGTGCGCCAATAATTACCCCTGGCACACCCGCCCCCAAAATCAACAGAACAAAATAACGTTCCAGAGGACTACTTTTTAAATAACGTAACGCCGCGCCTACACCCAATGCTACACTGGCGACTTTATGCGTTGCTAGTGCCACTGAAAAACTTAAACCCAAAAAAATCAAGGCAGGAAATTGAATAAGCCCCGCCCCACCACCACTAAACGAAGAAAAGGTATTAGCTAGCAAAGAGATGCCAAAAAGTATCAGCTGTTCAATAAAGTCCAAAATGAAGTACCTGCCATTAATATATGTATTGCCCAATATTTTACTCATTGATTTACCCATCGCCCAATGATTTAGCCATTTGTTATTATATTCACCTACTTTTTATGGGTTTCAGTATTTCTTGACACTAGCAATCGCCTGTGCAAATGTGATGCCTTTACAATGCAAACAAGGAACCTCCATGACTATTTCTATAGGCGATCATTTACCTGCTGGCCAACTAACTGAATGCATCGAGTTCGATGCCACAACAGCCTGCCCAACTAATCCACAGACACTAGATATCATAGAACAATCCCAAGGTAAAAAAATCATCATCTTTGGTGTACCGGGCGCCTTTACTCCGCTTTGTTCCGCACAGCATTTACCTGGCTATATTAAGTATGCCGAACAACTTAAAGTAAAAGGTGCTGATGAAATCTGGTGCTTATCGGTGAATGACGCCTTTGTTATGGCTGCATGGGGTAAAGAGCAAAATGCCACAGGTAAAGTGCGCATGATGGCTGATGGTAGTGCAATCTATACTCAAGCTCTGGGTTTAGACCGTGATTTGACTAAAGGCGGCATGGGCATTCGTTGTTTCCGCTTTGCCATGCTAGTGGATAATGGGGAAGTAACATACCTAGGCGTCGAAGGTTCTGGTGAATTTGGCGTATCTAAAGCAGAAACTTTACTTGAATTGCTATAATTTCCCAGCTATCAAGCATACCGCAACAAGACTTTAACCGTATAGGGTACAGAGAAAATTTTTCTCTGTACCCTATACGATTTTAACTTACTCACACTATATAAATGCACCTATGTTTCTAACACAACTATGACACACCACATATTGCGCTTTATTATCTCTGCTATCTTGCTATTATGTTTAAACAGCTGCGACCTTACAACTACGCCCAACACTCCACTACGTATCGCAGCACATGTTTGGCCCGGTTATGAATTTATGTTTCTTGCACGCCAAGAAAACTGGCTAGATAAGCGAGTAAATTTAGTAGAAACGAATTCAGCAACCGCTTCACTACAAGCACTAAAAGATGGCTTAGTCGATGGAGCCGCTTTAACTTTAGATGAGGTGTTACGCGCCCGCGACATGCAAATCCCACTCACTGTCGTTCTTGTTTTTGATATTTCTGCTGGAGCAGATATGCTTTTAGCCAAACCCAACATTGAGCAACTAAGTGATTTAAAAGGCAAGCGTATTGGCGTTGAACAAGGCGCGTTAGGTGCTATTATGTTAAGCCAAGCATTACAAGCAGGCAATTTAACACCTAGCGATATTGAACAAGTGTCGCTCACTATTGATAATCATAAAAGCGCTTGGCAAGCAGGCAAAGTTGACGCACTAATCACCTATGAGCCCATTGCGGGACAACTACTCTCAACAGGCGCAAGAAGGCTCTATGACAGCCGGCAAGCACCCAATATGATTATCGATGTTTTAGCTGTGCGACAAAGTACTTTAAGCTCTCATAAAAAGGCAATTGAACATTTAATTGCAAGTCACTTTCAAGCCTTACAGCACTTTCAAAGCAATACGCCAGATGCCTCTTATCGTATGGCTACTCATCTAAATGTAGTACCAGAAAAAGTCACTAGTAACTACAAAGGCCTGTTGCTACCTAGCATAAAATACAATCGCTTATTAATAGACAGCGAGAAACCTCAGCTTTTACAAAGCACTAAATTATTATCTACTATTATGCTAAAATCGAACATTCTAAGTCAGCCGGCACCCTCGCGAAACTTATTTACCTCAGACTTTTTACCTAGACCAGCTCTATAACTGAAGTTTCCCAGTTTTTAGGGGGGGGTATATCGGCAGGTAGGGGTATTTATTAATTAGGTTTGTCCCATTGCACCCAACCCCAACGAATAATCGTACAACCCTATGTATTGCTACAGTTAGCTTTTCAATTATTGGGAAACTTCAGCTCTATAAGTTAATACACTTTAAATGAACCGAGACTATATGCAAATTTTTCAAACAGTATTAGGGTCTTATACAAGAAAAATGCCGCGTTATTTCGTGATAGCCTTACTATTCTCTAGCCTTTTCTCAATCAATTCCGTTTTCGCATCCGTAGAGACTAACTACGAACCTGTAAAAATCGGCATTTTGGCTTATCGCCCTAAAGCAGAAACACTTACCCGCTGGAAACCCTTAGAAAATTATTTTCGCGAAAAAATACCTCAGCGTAATTTTACTGTTGAGGCCTTCACATACTCTGATTTAGGCAATGCGGTCGCCACTCGACAAATTGACTTTGTGCTAACCAATCCGGGTTACTATATTCAACTCAAAGAGCAATACAACTTATCTTCACCACTCGCTAGCCTGATAAAACAAACAAAACAACATACATTATCCGCATTTGCAGGAGTTATTTTTACCTTAGCAACACGTAACGATATAACTCAACTGAAAGATTTACAAAACCAACGCATTGCCACCACCAAAACAACCTCGCTCGGCGGCTATCAAATGCAAAGTTTTGCTTTATACCAAGCAGGGCTTCCATTACCTAAACCAGAACAACTTATTATCACTGACATGCCACATGACAATGTCATTGATGCAGTATTAAGTGGGCAAGCCGATATTGGCTTCGTACGTACCGGTGTTTTAGAGGCTTTGCAACAGGAGCGTAATTTAGATTTATCTCTATTTAAAATTATCAATAAGCAAAGTATCCCTAGCTTTCCTTATCTGTTATCAACCCGTTTATACCCTGAATGGCCTATTGCCGCACTACCACATACTGACCCAGAACTTGCCGCTCACTTTACCGCAGCCTTATTACTATTCCATGATCATGACGGGAAAGTTAATGGCGTGACCGGCTTTAACATTCCTATGGATTATTCACCGGTAGAAAATATTTTACGGGCCTTGCGTGCCCCGCCCTTTGACACGGCACCTCACTTTACTCTACTAGATATTTGGCAACGCTATAAATTAGCAATCATCATTACTACCATATCACTACTATTGACCTTAGTACTCAGCCTGTACTTATTTATTTTTAATAAGCGAATTATCCAGCAACGCCAACAAATAGCAGAGAAATCAGAACAACAAGGCGCTTTGCTTGGAGCTCTAGCTGAAGGGGTTTATGGACTTGATAATCAAGGTCGATGTACTTTTATTAACCCTGCTGCTCTCAAGTTATTAGGCTATATTGAAAATGAGGTATTAGGTAATCACGCGGCAACTTTATTCCATAGCCACCGATTCCATAAGTGCCCCGCACTGGAAACCTTATTAGACGGAAAAACACGCCACGCAGAAGAAGTTTTTGCGCGTACAGATGGTCGTTTAATTAAAGTAGCCGTTAATGTAGCCGCTATACACCTTTCTGATTCGAGTTTAGGCGCTGTAGTCGCTTTTAGAGACATTACTCAGGAAAAACAAATCACTGACCGTAACAAAATGCTAGTCACTGCACTAGAAGCCTCACAAACTAGCGTAGTAATAACCGATACACATGCGAATATCGAGTGGGTAAATCCTGCTTTTGAAAAATTAACTGGTTATCAATCTATTGAAGCCATAGGCCGTAAACCTTCAGAATTAATTAAATCTGGAAAGCAGGACAGTCACTTTTATAAGGCCTTATGGGATACAATTTTGAGCGGCAACCCTTGGAAAGGTGAAATCATCAATAGCCGTAAAGATGGTAGTTTATATGACGAAGAGCTTAACATCTCACCCGTCATGGACGAAAAAGGTAAAATTCAACATTTTATTGCCGCCAAAAATGATATTTCTGAACGAAAACAGATTGAAAGGCGCATCAAGCATTTAGCCGAGCACGACACCTTAACAGGTTTGCCCAACCGAGCCTTACTCAGTGACCGTTTGGATCAAGCACTACACGTTGCCAAACGTAATCAAGAACACCTAGGGCTAGTCTTCCTAGATTTAGATAAATTTAAGCCAGTCAATGATGATTTTGGTCATGCGATTGGTGATTTATTATTACAAGAAGTGGCGACACGCATTACCAGTTGCCTGCGTGAATCGGACACGGTGGCACGTATCGGTGGCGATGAGTTTATTATTTTATTACCAACTATTGACAGCCAAAATGATGCCTTTATGGTAGCTGAAAAAATTCGCCATGCGCTTAGTCTCCCCTTTAATTGTCAAAAACACTCATTATCTATTGCCGCTAGTTTAGGAGTTGCCAGCTATCCTGAGCACGGCCAAGACCAAGTCAGTCTAGCAAAAAGCGCAGACATTGCCATGTATTACGCAAAAGAATTAGGGCGCAATAATGTACAAATCTTTACGCAAAAAATGCTCGAAGACTCAGCTAGCCGAAAGGCATAATCATTGCCACTTAACTACCCGATAAAACTCAAAAAGGATGAACTCACGCCATGCTCTTCTCGCAAAGAAAATTAACGCTACCCAATGAAGTTGAGGCATTAGCGGGCCGCGATACTGTAATATGTATTCCTGAGCCACACTTTGTTACAGGAAATCCTATCACTCCACCTTTTCCAGCCACCATTCAAACAGCTATCTTTGCCTTGGGTTGTTTTTGGGGAGCAGAACGTTTTTTCTGGCAACAAGCGGGCGTATTCAGTACAGCTGTAGGTTATGCCGGTGGCATTACGCAAAACCCCACTTATAAAGAGCTTTGTACCGGTTTAACAGGACATACTGAAGTAGTAAAAGTGCTCTTTGACCCAGAGCAAATAAGTTATCAGGATTTACTTATTTTATTTTGGCAAGCGCACAATCCAACACAAGGCATGCGCCAAGGAAACGATATAGGCACACAATATCGTTCTGCTATTTACGCAACTACAGAAGAGCAGCTTGGTGCAGCCTTAAGCTCCAAACAACACTACCAACAACGCCTCACACAAGCGGGATTCGGTGAAATTAGTACCGATATTTTGCCCACACCCACTTTTTATTATGCGGAAAATGAGCACCAGCAATATTTAGCCAAACACCCTGAAGGCTATTGCGGTCTAGGTGGTATTGGCGTATCTTTCAATCATTAGTAGGGCGGACTTTAGTCTGCTTGTATTGAGAAATACCGCCATTTAGCGGACTAAAGTCCACCCTAATAGTCGAAGTTATTTTATGTAACCCTCAAGGAAGCCACTATGGGACAAGAAATAAACGTCAGCGCATTTAAGCCTAGTGATTTTACTCAGTTTCACCAAAAATTAAGCCAAGAATCGCAATACTTAAAAGACTTAATTAAACAAGGTCAGTGCTCACAAAAAGCACCTGTTGCTGGTTTTGAAATAGAGGCATGGCTTATTGATGATGCTATGCAAGCCAGCCCGAAAAATGTCTCTTTTCTAAAGAACCTAAATGACCCTTTAGCCTTTCCTGAATTAGCTAAATTCAATATCGAACTAAATAGCATACCTGAGCAACTGACGGCCACAGTGTTCAGTAGCCTACATAAAAATCTAAGCCAAACCTGGGAAAAGGCCTGCGAGCACGCACAAGCTTTAAATAATCATATTCTTATTATTGGCACATTACCCACGCTCAAGCCTTCTGACATGAACTTAAAAAACATGTCAGATATGAATCGCTACCGTGTATTAAATGAACAAATATTGAACATCCGCGGCAAACCAATTCATCTAGATATTGGTGGTATAGAGCATTTAAAATTTGACCATAATGATGTCATGCTCGAATCAGCAACAACTTCATTACAACTACACACTCAAATTCCACTAGCCCAAGCGCATCATTTTTATAATGCCTCGATTATTGCTTCTGCTGCTATCGTAGCTAGTTGTGCCAATGCGCCCTATTTATTTGGTAAAAACCTTTGGCATGAATCACGCATTCCACTCTTTGAACAAGCCATAGAGGCAGGCGGCTACGGAGGCTCAGCACGTGGTCCATTAAAACGCGTTAGCTTTGGCTCAGGCTATGCGCGCACATCAATTATGGAGTGCTTCCAAGAAAACTTAGAGCACTTCCCTATTCTGCTCCCAGAGTTATTTTCTGATCCCATTGAAAAGCTCGAACACTTACGCTTACATAATGGCACCATCTGGCGCTGGAATAGACCTTTAGTTGGCTTTGATGAAGATCATACGCCACATATTAGAATTGAACATCGCACACCTTCTGCCGGCCCAACTATTATTGACTCTATCGCCAATGCGGCTTTTTATTATGGCTTAAGCAAAGACCTATGCGATGAAATAATAGCTACTGGCATTCACTTAGACTTTGCTCAAGCAAAAGATAATTTCTATCAAGCCGCACATCATGGTTTGGACAGTCATATAATCTGGTTTGATGGCGAGAAACACGGTTTACAAAAACTGCTACAAACTGACTTATTAGCCAGAGCCAGAAAAGGTTTACAATCATTAGCTATTGCTAACGCAGATATAGACACTTACCTAGGCATTATTGAGCAACGAATAGCCAACAAACAAACCGGTAGCCAATGGCAGCGTCAATTCATGCAGCTGCCTCAATCAACATTACAATCAATGACTGAAGCGTATTTAGAGCATCAATATTCAGAAATCCCTGTTAGCCAATGGGAATTAAATTAAAACTATGCAACTTCAACAAATAACGACCTACCCAGAAAAGCTGCTTAGCTGTACAGCACAAGATTTACATACTTTATTTCCACAGCCAACACTACTGCATTTATCCGGAAAAAACCCACAACCTTTATTTATTTCCGTACTATTACACGGCAATGAAACCACTGGTTTTTTAGCGCTACAGTGCCTGCTTAACAAATACAGAGAGCAATCACTACCGCGCTCTATTTCCATCTTTTTCGGTAATACACAAGCCGCAGAACAAGGCCTACGCCGACTCGATACACAGCCAGATTACAACCGAATTTGGCCTGGCACCAATATTCCAGACTGCACTGAAACAACGTTCGCTCAAGAAATCGTCGATATTATGCGCGCTAAAGAGGTCTTTGCCAGCATCGACGTACATAACAACACCGGTCTTAATCCCCACTATGCCTGTATTAATAAGCTAGATAATCGCTACTTACAACTGGCTAATTTATTTGGCCGTTTAACCGTCTATTTCTTAAGGCCTCTAGGCGTACAATCTGCTGCTTTTGCCGAGCTTTGCCCAGCTGTCACCTTAGAATGTGGCCGCCCTGGTCAACAGCACGGCATAGACCATGCTTTTGAATATCTCAATGCTTGCTTACACTTGCATGAACTCCCCGACCACCCAGTGCATACGCAAGATATTGATCTATTTCACACCACAGCCCAAGTAAAAATAACCGAAAATAGCAGTTTTAGCTTTAGCGATACCAGCTCAGATTTATTGTTTAATAAAGATTTAGAGCGCATGAATTTCACCGAAATCACCGCAAATACAAGTTTGGGCTTAGTTAATGAGGATTCAACAATGCCCTTGCGCGCCATTGATGAACTCGGTAAAGAGGTGACTGATAATTTTTTCACTATCGATAACAAGCAATTAAAAATAAAGCGCAAAACCATGCCTGCAATGCTGACGCTTGATGAGCGCGTTATTCGGCAAGACTGTTTATGTTATTTAATGGAGCGAATCAAACTTTAGATCCTGTAAAATAGCGCAATGCAAACACCTCAAACAATAAATAACAGAGTAAACTATGCACGAACTAACCACGCCAGAACTTTATAAAGCCTTAGAATACGCAAGAAGCCTTGACGAAACAGAAGGTAGAAAAATTTTAAATCAATTTCAAGCAGACCAACCAGTCCTTTCACAAATGGTCTTCCAGCTTTTCCCTATGGCGATTAATGAGCAAAACCAAGACATGAGCCATGTATTTATGGACTTATGTTTTGATATTATTTGTGTCTATCAACATGCCTTTGGCAAAACACCCACGCAAGATGAGTTAAGCCCTGAATGGCTAGAAAAACAAGCCGAGCTATTAAGCACACAATTACAAAGCTTATCTAAACAAAAAGAATCATTGCAAGAACACTTTGACCAACAAATTAAACAGACGGGTTTAATTAATTTCATCAATGATTCTATTGATGAATTTGCCGCAGAAGACAAAAAACGCAAGCCTGCGATAAAAATCACCGAAACCATGCTTTTAATCGTCACGCATTTATTCAGTAATATTTATACTCATAGCAAGGCCTAATCACTATTGCTAGGGTGTGGCTTTAGCCGTCCATTATTAAAAAGCGGACTGAAGTCCGCCCTACCAATATTATTTCCAAGCAGCATCACCTACTTCTTACGCACATAAAAAACCTGCTGTTCATCTGCCCGTATATATTCAATAATTTCATTACCGGTTTGATCTGCATAAACACCAAAATCCAAATGCGCGGCAGGATCTGTAGCAGTCACTTTCACCACCTCACCAGAAAGCATATCTTTTAACGCTTTTTTTAAACGCAATAAAGGTAAAGGACAATGCAAGCCGACGGCATCCACTTCTATATTAAATTCAATCATTCTGATTTTAAATTTTCTCAATCATGCTTTTAAAAGAGCGCATATAATAGCACTTCAAACAAATTCTGCGAACGATAACCCAGTATCATTTATATAAGCTATGGACTACTTCCCTCTCTTTATCGATTTAAAAAACAAACCTTGCTTAGTTATCGGTGCCGGTGAAATTGCCGCCCGAAAAATCGAGTTACTCGCTAAAGCCGGCGCTGATATTACCGTTATTGCCCCAGAAATAAGCTCACAAGTCAGTCAATTAGAAAAAACATACAACTTAACTATTATACAAAAGAGCTTTGCAGCAGAAGATATTCATCGCCAACGCCTGATAATATCTGCAACCAATCAAAAAAATATTAACAAACTGGTCGCCGCCACCGCCGAAGAACACAATATTCCCGTCAATGTCGTCGATAGCCCTAGTCTATGCAGCTTTATCGTTCCAGCCATTATCGACCGCTCCCCTATTGTTGCTGCTATTTCGTCAGGAGGTGCATCACCTGTACTTTCTCGTTTATTGCGGGCAAAAATTGAAAGCCTTATTCCGCCTGCTTTTGGACGCTTAGCGCAATTAGCGGAAAAATACCGAGGCTTAGTCAAAGAAAATATTAACCCTCCTTCAGAGCGACGGATTTTTTGGGAAAAAACCTTACAAGGCTCTATTGCTGAGCTTTTCTACTCAGGCAAAGAAGCCGAAGCCGAGGCACGCTTAAAGTCAGAGATACTAAATGCGTCTGTCACTCATAAAGTCATCGGTGAAGTCTATTTAGTAGGCGCGGGGCCAGGTGATCCTGATTTACTCACCTTCCGTGCATTACGCCTAATGCAACAAGCTGATGTCGTAGTCTACGATCGTCTCGTTTCCCCTGAAATCCTTGAATTAGTGCGCCGTGATGCGGAAAAAATTTATGTCGGCAAACAAAAAAGTAACCATAGCCTACCGCAAGAATCGATCAATGACTTACTCGCGCGCTTAGCTTTAGCGGGTAAACGCGTTGTGCGTTTAAAAGGTGGCGATCCGTTTATTTTTGGTCGTGGTGGCGAAGAAATTGAAACACTAGTAGAACATAATATTAATTTCCAAGTAGTTCCAGGAATAACCGCCGCATCAGGTTGTGCTACTTATGGCGGCATTCCCCTAACGCATCGGGATCACGCCCAATCCTGTACTTTTATTACTGGGCATTTAAAAGATAATACCGTTAACCTTAATTACCAACAGCTGGTTGCACCGAATCAAACTATCGTTATTTATATGGGACTCACAGGATTAGAAAATATCTGTCAGTCCTTTATTCAGCATGGCGCATCGCCTGAACTACCAATTGCTCTTATTCAACAAGGTACAACTCATTCACAACGCGTTATTACCAGCACCTTGAGATCTATGCCTGACCTGATAAAAAATCAAGATATACAGCCACCTACCTTAATCATTATTGGTTCCGTGGTTTCATTGCACGACAAACTCAAATGGTTCCATCCTGAGGATAACGTCTCTTATGAATAAACCTTTTCTAGCACCCTTACTGCTCTCTTTACTACTCATCGCCTGTGATACTACACCCAAAGCGGAGAGAACACACGAGCTTGCACCTGAAGGCGTATTCTCAGCTAGTTTATCTAAAAACCTTGCTCTTATTGGTACAACTGCTCGAGGCAGTGCCGAGCTATGGCAATTAAAACCCAAACAACTACTACACATTTGGCAGCATACCGATGAAAAAAACGGTATTTTATACACAGCCATCTCAGATGACGAAAAATATGCACTAACCGCCGAAAAAGAATCTCTCGCTTGGTGGCGCATTGCTGATGGCGTACTAATGAATGTCTGGTATTTACCCAATATCAACGCGATTACTTTATCAGCAGATGGGCAATTTGCCCTGATCGGCCTAGAAGATAAAGCCATTTATTATTCACTGCAACACGGTCAAACACGCTACGCTTTCAAACACGAAAGCTCAGTCACAAAAGTCGATATTTCCGCCAGTAGTCAGCTTGCCATTACTGGTTCTAGTGATGAAACAGCAAAACTTTGGGATTTAAATAACGGCCAAGAAAAATTCAGTTGGTCGCATCAAAGTAAATTATCCACAGTTACTATATCGCCTGACGATAAATACGCATTAACCAATGAAGGTTTAGGCACTATTCGCTTATGGAAAACGCAAACAGGCAAACTCTATAAGCAACTAGGCCCGAAACTAATTACTCTTTCCTCGGCTGCCTTTTCAGGCAATAGTAAATACCTCATTAGTGGGCGTGTATCGCAGCGCATTGACTTATGGGATATAAGAAGCGGCGAAATTATAAACTACTGGCGACCTAAAAAAGATAGCTTCTGGAAGCCCTCTGCGGCAACCATATTTGCACTTACTTTCACTGCGAATGACCGAAAAATATACAGTATCGCTTCAAATGGCTATTTACAACTTTGGAGAAAATAGCAATATCTTGATATAATGCATAAAATTATTTGATAAATCAGTCTAAATTATTTATGATTTAGCAGTTATTGATTTCCTTATCGTGCGAGCCTTAACAATTCCAATAGGCAAACACAGTTTTTTATAATAAAAAGAGGTTAAAATGAAAAAATTATTACTAGCTGTTTCAACAGTAGCTTTATTAGGTCTAAGTGCTCAAGCATCTGCTGACGAAATGAAAGTAGGTAAAAAAATCTATGATCGCGCTTTCGGTCGTGGTTGTGGTGCTTGCCATGATATCGCTTCTAACCCACAATTAGTTGAACTAATCAAAGCTGGCGAACTTTCAGAAGAAAGCTTCGCTAAAACTTTGAAAGAAGGTAAGAATGGTATGCCTAAAGCAATGGCAGCAGTCATGGCTGTTGGTCCTGTTAAAAAAGCTGGCTACACAGAAGATCAAGCAATTGCAGCTGTATATAAATACTTAAGCAAATAAGCTTAAAAATAGCTCATAAAAAAGGCCGGTTCATTTAAAATGAACCGGCCTTTTTTA
This sequence comes from uncultured Gammaproteobacteria bacterium, assembly GCA_965365945.1. GTDB lineage: Bacteria > Pseudomonadota > Gammaproteobacteria > Methylococcales > Methylomonadaceae > Methyloprofundus. The sequence continues at coordinate 9,726 of CBDUDP010000020.1, read as the reverse complement.
TGAGCAAAATATGACAAATCGTACGTAGGGCGGACTTCAGTCCGCTTGCCTAAACATCTCATCCCTTAGCAGACACATGCATTCAAAGCCACCCTCCTTCGCCCTGAGAGAAGATTGGTTAGGGGGGGAGGTCTCCGTGAACGCTTACTAGCGGACTAAAGTCCGCCCTATGGTTCTAGCTAGGCTATTTCATTCTGATTCCTAAGATATTTTCTTCTGCTCATCAGCATCATACATCAATGCATATTTTCTACGCACCCAAACACTAGCCACTGCAGCAACCATTAACCCACAAGAAGTAATCAAAAAATAAATCATACTTCTCAACTGAGAAACCTCTTGAGCTAATTTTTTATTCTCAACCATACTCACTTGCTGTAAATACTTTTTCGCGATTAAACGACCCGCTCCCGTTTCAGAATACGTCTTTAACACCACCAAGTCATCTTTTAACGCCTCAATCGTATCTAAACCTATATCAGAAATAGTCCCCGCCTTTAAGCCGTCTTCCAGCGTCTTTAATTTACTTTCAATAGAACCACTCACCAAGCTGACTAATTGAGATTTCAAAGCATCCACTTCAGCAGATATAACAGGATTCATCTGCACATCATACAGCTCAGTAGACTTATGAACTTGCGCAGTTCTCGGCACAATTTCATTTTCAGGCATTAATAACATACCCATAAAAACAACTGCAGCCATCAAGCTAATAATGACAGCCAATACTAACCGGTTCATTTTCAACACACTCAATTGAGTCCCTGAATTCAAAACGGCCACTTTACGCACTTTATTATTATTTTCTTTTTTCTTGCGTAGGTCGCTCATTAAAGCCTTCCTCTAAAAACAAATTGTTGTTCTATTATACAAAGATCACAAAAAAAATCCCGCTCACTTCACAATGAACAGGATTTCTTGTTAGCTTATTTTAGTTTCTTCGCTGCAATGCGCAGTCTTAGCGCATTCAACTTAATAAAGCCTTCGGCGTCTTTTTGATTATAAGCTCCTTCATCATCTTCAAAAGTAGCAATCGCTTCATCAAACAAACTATCAGTATCAGACTTACGACCCACGACCGTCACATTACCTTTATAAAGTTTAACATTCACTTTACCATTCACATTTAACTGCGACTGATCAATCATAGCCTGCAACATCTTACGCTCAGGACTCCACCAGTAGCCGTTATAAATTAAGGTTGCATAACGCGGCATTAATTCATCTTTCAAATGCGCAACTTCTCTATCTAAAGTCATTGACTCAATCGCACGATGCGCACGCATCATAATCGTACCGCCTGGTGTTTCATAACAACCACGCGCCTTCATACCTACATAACGATTTTCAACAATATCTAAACGCCCGATACCATTTGCACCACCAATTGTATTTAACTTTGCCAATACTTCAGCCGGTGAATGCGCAACACCATCAATGGCAACAATATCACCTTGCTGGTAAGTTAACTCAAGATACGTAGCTTGCTCAGGTGCGTTTTCAGGAGACACGCTCCAACGCCACATATCTTCCTCAGGCTCATTCCAAGGATCCTCTAAAATCCCACCTTCATAAGAAATATGTAATAAATTCGCATCCATCGAATAAGGTGAGGCTTTACCTTTTTTCATTTCTACAGGAATGCCATGCTTTTCAGCATAATCCAATAATTTTTGCCTGGAATTTAAATCCCACTCACGCCACGGCGCAATTACTTTAATATCAGGACGTAAAGCATAAGCACCCAACTCAAAACGCACTTGGTCATTACCTTTACCCGTTGCGCCATGAGAGATTGTATCCGCACCCGTTTCATTGGCAATTTCAATTAAACGCTTAGAAATAAGTGGACGCGCAATTGAAGTACCTAATAAATATTCGCCTTCATAAATAGTATTAGCGCGGAACATAGGAAAAACGAAATCACGCACAAATTCTTCACGCAAATCGTCAATATAAATTTCTTTAATACCTAAAGATTGAGCTTTTGCACGCGCGGGCTCAACTTCTTCACCCTGCCCTAAATCCGCAGTAAAAGTAACAACTTCGCAATCATGTTCATCCTGCAACCACTTTAAAATAACCGACGTATCTAAACCGCCCGAATAAGCTAAAACAACCTTTTTGGTATCCGACATAGTATCCAAACTCTGAAAATGTAAATTTCTCAATTATACTATAAATGCGGCAATCTACATTTTAATAATTTAGCTTTATGACAAAAGTATGTCAGGAACATAAATCCTTCAGCCAATAGCTGTAGTAGCAGCACTCACCGCCCCACCAGAAACTTATTAAAAATAAATAATTTCAACATCTTATAAAATACTTATAAAATATTCTCTAGCAGGTGTTGACGATAAAAAGAATAGTTGTCATAATAGCCTCTCTTTAGCAAGCCCAGGTAGCTCAGTCGGTAGAGCAGAGGACTGAAAATCCTCGTGTCACTGGTTCGATTCCAGTCCTGGGCACCACTGCTAAAGCCAAACAAATAAAGCCCTGATGAGTTAATTCTCTTTCAGGGCTTTTTTTTGCCTAAAATTCCTCTGGTCGATTTCTGGGTAAACCCCTTAATCAGAAATAAAGCAATTTATACCAACCTCAATAAATAATAACTGCAAGAATCGTCACTCCCGAAATATTTAATCCGTAACAATGTGCACAGATAGACTCCTGCTAGGAGCATGCAGGATGACGGCCGCTTATCGAACCCATTTTAATCCTAGTTGGCAGGTGTATTAGTAATTATTTCTGATGCAACTAGATAGAGGTCTTTACGTAACAAATGATATGTTATAACATATCATTTGTTCTAACTTATAACTCAACCTCATTTTTTAAAACTTGAATAAAGGCCACAACAACATGATTCAACAGTCTCTTCTCCCTGTCACTGTGCTTTCTGGCTTTCTTGGTGCAGGAAAAACAACGGTGCTTAGTCATATTTTAAACAACCGCCAAGGTAAGAAAGTCGCTGTTATCGTTAATGATATGAGCGAAATCAACATTGACGCGGCGATTGTTCAAAACGAAGTCTCTCTCAATCGCAGTGATGAAAAACTTGTGGAAATGAGTAATGGCTGTATTTGTTGCACCTTACGCGAAGATCTATTGATAGAAGTTGGCAAACTGGCAAAAGATAAGCGATTTGATTATTTAGTGATTGAATCAACAGGTATTTCAGAACCCCTGCCTGTAGCCGAAACATTCACTTTTGCCGATGAGGACGGGGTTTCATTATCGGATGTGGCAACCTTAGATACAATGGTAACCGTTGTAGATGCTGTGAATTTTTTGAAGGATTACGAAGAAGCGCAATCCTTACAGGAAAAAGGAGAATCGCTGGGTGAAGACGACCAGCGTAGTGTTGCAGACTTGCTGGTAGATCAAGTGGAATTTGCTGATGTTATTCTCATTAGTAAAACGGATCTGGTCGAATCTTCTGATAAAGATCGCCTTATCGCTATTCTAAAAACACTCAATACCCATGCTGAAATTATTCCAATTTCTCATGGAGAGGTGGATGTCGATGCGGTACTCAATACTAAGCTGTTCAATTTTGAACGTGCGCAGCAAGCGCCTGGCTGGCTTAAAGAAATGCGCGGTGAGCATATTCCGGAGACGGAAGAATACGGTATCAGAAGCTTCGTCTACAATGCCCGACGCCCGTTTCATCCGCAACGCTTTTTCGAATTGCTGCATGATGGCGAATGGGATAACGGCATCTTGTTGCGCTCCAAAGGCTTCTTCTGGCTGGCCTCGCGACCAAACTGGGCAGGAAGTTGGTCGCAGGCAGGCGGAATGATGCAGCATGCCTGTGCGGGTAAATGGTGGGCTTCAATACCTAAAGAACAATGGCCAGAAGAGTATCAACAAGACATCCTTGCCCAATGGGAAGAGCCCTTCGGCGACTGTCGCCAGGAAATTGTGTTCATCGGTCAGCATATCGATGAACACCAGGTTCGCCAAGAATTGGATAATTGTTTGTTGAGCAACGAAGAAATGGCTGCCGGTTCAGTAATTTGGAAAAACTATCCTGACCAGTTTCCGGTCTGGTTTGAGCATGAACATGAACAGTCTTGATAGCTGGCTATATATTATTGGAATCGAACTGCTAGCGATTTTGGCCTGCGTCTGGCGGTTGAGCCAAGAAGCCACCATCAAGCGCAGGGTAAGACAGGGAATCTTGTTGGTACTGGGCTTTATGCTAGCCCATGTCTTCACGCACTTGTTACCCAATGCTATGGCGTGTTTCATTTTCAGTTCATACCATCAATTTGCTCCGCGAAACCTATGGAATGACCCTTTATGACAACTCTTTCCTATGAAGTGATTTTTTTGCACTCGCAGCGGGTTTACTGGCGATGTCGGCGCGTTGCTACGTGGCGGCTTTATTTATATCGCTGCTTCTGACCTGATTCCGGTATTGCATGAGCGCTCCAATCTCATGCATCTGAGTAGCCAAAGCCTTGCTTTTGCATTGAGTGTTGGCTTTATGCAATTTATTGTGTTTTTTGAACAGACCTTATTGGTCGTCTAAGGAGTTTTTTTAATGTTTGCTCGTATTCCATCTCACCAACCGACATCGCTGACGCAAGGTTTTTCCGGAATGTTTCATCCGGTTAATAGCCAACCCACCACTAAGGTCGTGGTTTCTGACCATTTCATTGATTTGTCTCGCATCTATGAAGAGGAGGTCAATTTGTGCCAAATCGAACGGAGATGCCCCTCAGGTATTGAACAGTTCGTCTACAGCGCCCTGAATGATTGCGGCGATATCGAAATCAGCCAGACAGTCGATCCGACTAAATTCGATTTCACCCAACTTTGGCCGAAAGCGAGCACTCTAGCCGGTTACCAAGCCTGGACGGATGACATTATCTTGTTGGTTTCGGCCTTTTGTGAATTGTTCGGTCGCAAGCAAGCTGGTTTTCGCCTGCGCACGCTGGTTTTCGCCTGCGCACGCTGGACAAAGCCATGTGCCCGCGCTTTCACGTTGATCGAGTGCCTGCTCGGTTGATCTGCTGCTACGGCGGCATGGGTACCGAATGGTTACCGGAATATGCTCTTAATCGCCACCAGCTCGGTATGGGTAGTAGCGGGCTGCCAGATGCTGAATCCGGATTAATTGTCGATCCCACCGCGATTCGGAAAATGCCTGCTTATGCGGTAGGTCTGATGAAAGGCGAAAGCTGGGAAGGCAACGAAGGCTATGGTCTGGTGCATCGATCGCCCACACCAAGCACCGAACAGCCACGTCGGTTGCTGTTGACTTTAGATATGCTGTGAGGGCAGGATATTGTTAATTAAGTTAAGTGGCGGGGCGGTTTACGATCCTGCGCAACATTATCATGGTGAACAACGGGATCTATTCATCCGTGACGGAATAATCATCGCCGATCCCGGTCTGGGTGCCCGATTCGATGAGGTTTACGATCTGGATGGAAAAATCGTCATGGCAGGTGCTATCGATATTCACAGCCATATCGCTGGTGGCAATGTTAACACGGCGCGTCTGCTGCTACCGGAACAACACCGCAATCACATGGCGCGGCGTTTAAACCATCCCTTTAGTACTGCCAAATGGTCCACCACCGACATCGGCTATCGCTATGCCCGGATGGGTTACACCACCGTGGTCGAACCCGCCATGTTGCCAGTTAGTGCGCTGGACGTGCACCTGCAAATGGCTGATATACCCATTATCGATACCGCTGCCTTGGCAATTCTCGGTAATGACGACTTGCTACTTAGGCTAATGCGAGATAAGGCAGGCCAAAACCAAATCAACGACTACGTGGCCTGGATGCTGAACGCTACCCGCGCACTTGGGTTAAAAATCATCAACTCTGGGGGTGCCAACGCCTTTAAAAGTAATGTGCGCCAGTTTGGTCTGGACGACATCGTGCCCGATTATGGCGTCAGTTCGCGGCAAATTTTGCAAACCTTGCAAACGGCCACTCAGGCGTTAGGCGTACCGCATCCGCCGCATGTACATTGCAATAACCTTGGCGTGCCAGGTAATGTGGACACCATCGTCGCGACGATGGAAGCAGCGCAAGGCTTGCCGATGCACTTGGCGCATGTGCAGTTTTACGCTTACGGCAAGGAAGGTGCCAAAGGCTTTTCTTCGGCAGCGGCTCGCTTGCTGGAAGCCTTTAATCGACATCCGAATATCACCATGGACGTCGGGCAAGTCATGTTCGGTCAGACTGTCACTATTTCTGGCGATATAACCGCCCAATATAGTCGCCATGCTGATGCCAGTCCTAGTAAATATGTGATGTGGGATGCTGAAACCGAAGGTTCTGGTGGGGTGGTGCCCTATCGTTATCGCGCAAGCAGTTTCGTCAACACTTTACAATGGGCGATTGGCCTGGAACTATTTTTGTTGGCAGAAGCGCCAGAACGCTTGTTTTTCACCACTGACCACCCCAATGGCGCACCGTTTACCGCCTACCCGGAATTGCTGCGACTGTTGATGGATGCAGACTATCGGCAACAATGCATGGAGCGGCTGAATCAGGAGGCTTTAGCGTTGACACTACTGCCGGAATTAAAGCGTGAATTTACTCTCAGCGAAGTTGCCACCATGACCCGCTCCTCGGCCGCCAAACTATTGGGTTTGCACGACCGCGGTCATCTTGCTCCTGGTGCCATCGCGGACATCGCGGTATATGATCCACAGAAGCGAGACGACACACTAACTACGCTAGGCATCCAGTCAAAAACCGATTACCGTGCCATGTTTGCCGATGCGGCATTGCTATTTAAAAAGGGCCAATTGGTGGTGCGCGATGGCCTAGTTATCGAACGACCCATCGGCTTGGCGCAAACGTTTACTGCGGGCTATGACATCGGCATTACTCGCACGGTTAAGCAATATTTTGATCTTTTTTACAGTCTTAATCTTAGCCAATATGCAGTCAACGATGCTGATTTTGACTATCTTATGCAAACGCGTTTTCGTGATATTGCACCCTTTTAATTATCTTTATGACCTCTAATTACTCTGCTCTCGAAACCTTACGCCACGACTGTGCCCATTTGTTGGCACAAGCCGTCCAAGAATTGTATCCGACCGCGCAAGTAGTTATTGGCTCAGGCATCGAATATGATTTTTATTATGATAATAATGTATTAAGAAGATGATAACGACACAAGAAATAACAGACAAATTTGCGGTCAGCTTGTCACTGCTATGCGCAATTCATTGTCTGGCCTTACCTGTCATGTTGGTATTACTACCTAGCTTGACGGCATTACAACTTGATAATGAAGCTTTTCATCACTGGATGGTAGTGGTTGTTTTGCCAACCAGCATTTATGCACTGATCATGGGGTGTAAAAAGCACAAGCGATACCAATTGCTTTTTTTAGGATTCACAGGACTAATACTACTCGTTCTAGCGGTGCTTTTAGGAGAAGAAATCACGGGTGAGTACGGGGAAAAAATATTGACTGTACTTGGTGCAACGCTTATTGCCTCTGGGCATTATTTTAATTTTCGCCTATGCCAACAACATACTAACTGCGACTGTTCAAGACACTAGAAACCAACATTGCTATGAAGCGTACATATTTTCAGAAGTTAGAAAAATATAATTGCTCAAGTCCTCTTGAATTGAGAGATGTCATCGAGCAACTTGCATTTAATGAACATGGGTTGATTCCTGTCATAACACAAGATGCTACCAGCAAAGCGATGCTCATGTTGGTTTGGATGAATAAAGAATCACTTTGCCAGACGATAGGGACCCAGCGCATGACATACTGGTCTCGAAGCCAAGAGCAATTGTGGGTAAAAGGACAAACAAGCGGCCATACTCAAACCCTTGTCTCAATGTCTTTCGATTGTGATGGCGATGCGATTCTGTGCCAAGTCAAGCAAGTCGGCGCTGCATGTCATACAAACAGGCTAGATTGCTTTTACCTATACGTCGATATTGAGAAAAAGCAGGTTAGCGTATCGACAGATAATAACGACTATTTAAATGCGCAGTGATAAATCAATGAATTCTAAACAAGACAAGATACGAAGTGTTCCTACCAATATCATCACTGGTTTTTTAGGTGTTGGAAAAACGACTGCAATTTTACATTTACTTAAGCATAAGCCAGCGGATGAGCGGTGGGCGGTTTTGGTTAACGAATTTGGCGAGATTGGTGTGGATGGTAGTATTTTTCATGGTCAACATTCACAGGGTCAAGGCGTGTTTATTCGTGAAGTACCTGGTGGATGTATGTGCTGCGCAGCAGGTTTGCCCATGCAAATCGCCTTAAGCCAGTTATTGTCTCAGGCGAAACCTGATCGCTTGTTAATTGAACCAACAGGGCTTGGTCACCCTAAAGAAGTCTTGCAAGTGCTTTCAGCTGAACATTACCAAGAGACATTGTCGTTACAAAAAACGCTAACCTTGGTTGACGCACGGAAACTATCGGACGAACGTTATACAACACACGATACCTTTAATCAGCAAATTGCCGTGGCGGATACTGTCATTGCTAATAAATTAGATTTATATCAAGATGAAGATAAGGCTAGATTGACTACTTACATAAGACAGCATGCTCAAGCTGATGTGGACATTATCTTTGTACAACAAGGTGAAATTGCGCTTTCATTGTTGGAAGGCGCAGCATCCAGCAAAGTCTTAGCATCGCATCACCATCATCATGAGACTGAAGAAAAACCACTGGCTTCAAATGTCCCCATGCCTGAATGTGGTTTCATTAAAGCCATTAATGAGGGAGAAGGTTTTAAAAGTATCGGCTGGCGATTTTCACCCGTCAAGGTATTTATTTACAGCAAATTATTTGCATTATTGGCCGGTCTGCGCGTGGAAAGAATGAAAGCTGTGTTTATCACAGATGCAGGCGTGTTTGCCTACAATCTCGCATCCGATACCTTAACAGAGGTGGAGCTGGATGAGTGTCTGGAAAGCCGTATTGAAATCATATCTGAGAGCCTTAATGACACGCTGTAAATAGAGTTGATGGCATGCATTTCAGCCTGAACTTTTGCTGTTTAATATATCGAATAAGTTGTCGCGCTTACTCTTCCGTATAAATTTCAAAAGATTGCAACTGCATGGTGTAAGCCGCCGTTGCCATTTCGTTGTTAATGAGTGTTGTTTTTAAAATGCCTGAAATCCAGAAAGGGTCATATAATTCATCCTGTTTTAGCCCTTGAGGGTAGTCAATAAAGATAATTTGATTCGGCGGCAGTGGCGGCACATGGATGCAAGCGCCAAAATGTAGATAGAGCAGCAAAAGAAGCAGCTCCACCACCAGCCCCCATTAATGCTCCAAAACCCTCAGTCATTCCGGGCGCACTTGACTCCAACTCCTCCAAAATATGCTTTATTTCTCTTCCAACTCTTTCACTAATTGCCCTTGCTTCTTTTTCACTTATCATGTTCATCTCTTTTCTGTTTAATTATAAAATAAAATACACATTATATTCTCCACTGAACACTGGATTCTCTCCGGCACCCAAATCTATATGAATAACTGATGTTACGTAGTAGTTTAAGATTTTGCTAAAATATGCTCCATGAATAAAGCAACTATTTTTGATTTATATGCAGACTATTTACAAACGTCGTTTAGCTACACAACGGCGACAGGCCTATCCGACTTATTAGATGGTGAGCTTAGTCATGACCAAGTGACTCGATTTCTAGCAGAAAAAGACTATACCTCTGAAGATTTATGGAAATCTAT